>NZ_PDJI01000004.1:1834476-2140223 GCF_002563695.1 Georgenia soli
CTCGACGAGGCGGGCGGTGTCGGTCATGACTCGATTCTCAGCCCTGGGCGCCGGCCGGACGGACGAAGAGCGCGGAGACGTAGTGGTACGCCGGCCTGACCTCCATCGTCAGGTCGGCGGGGTCCTTCACCTCGAAGCCCATGGTGAAGCGCGCCGTCCCGCCCGGTCGGAGCATGGTCTCGGGCGGGCCAGCGAGGCCCGCTTCGGGGTCGTAGACCGCCGGCGCGTCCGCCCCGCCGCTCGTCACGGCCACGAAGAAGGACGTGTTGACCGGCTTCTCGGTGCCGTTGACGATGACGAAGTCGACGGTCACGACCGTGGCGGCGGCGGACGGCGCGGGGGACCCGGGCCGCACTCCTGCGACGGGGTCGTTCCCGCCGGCATCCGGGGGCGCGGTGCCGGCGAGCTCCGCCGCGTCGGTCGCCGAGGCTTCCGCGGCAGCGACCCTCGGTGCTTGCGCGGCCGCCCCGCCGGCCGCCTGCGGCGCCGTGGAGTCGGTGGCGACGGCGCCGGCCGCCTGCGGCGCCGTGGAGTCGGTGGCGACGGCGTCGGCCGCCGCGGAGTCGGTGGTCGCCGCGCCGGGGTCCTCCTCGCCCCCCTCCTTCGTCGCGAGCTCGACCGGCCGTCCGGCGGTGACCGTGAGCCCGTTGTCCCACACGTAGGTCTGCCCGAAGGCCAGGGTCCCCGACGGACCGCCGACCTCCTGCGGTGTCGGCGGCGCCGTGGGGGGCCTGGTCGGGCGGGACGGCCGCTCCGAAGGCGGCTCCGACGTCGTGGGTCCCGAGGGCGACGGGCCCGGCGTGGTGGGGGCCGGATCGCCGGGCCGGGGCAGCGGTCGCCGGTAGGGCGGGTCGGCGAACCCGTCCGGCCCCGCTTCCGTGGGCGGGGGCGTGGCAGGCGAGTCTGGCGATGACGACGGCGGACCGGCCGGTGTCTCGGACGGCTCGGGCTCCGCCGTCGGGGGCGTCTCGGTCGTCGGCGACGGCTGCGCCGTCGGCGCCGGGGACGGCCCGCCCCCAGGGACCGGCGCCTCGCGGTCCGCAGCGCATCCTGCGGTCAGGAGGCAGGCGGCGGCGACGAGCGCGACGACGGCGTTTCGCTGCCTCATGCGTCCGAGACTACGTGCTGGCACCGACACGTCCAGCGATAACGAGGCGCCGCCCACCCAGTGGGACCGACCGTCGGCCGGACGGCACAATGGCGGGCGTGCCTCTCCCTGCCGACGACACCCGCTGCCCGTGCCTGTCCGGCGAGACCTACGGGGAGTGCTGCGGCCGCCTCCACACCGGCCTCGTCGCCGGCGGCCCGTTCGCCCCGACGGCGGAGGCGCTCATGCGCTCGCGCTACAGCGCGTTCGCGACCGGCGACGCCGCCTACCTGCTCGCGACGTGGCACCCCAGCACCCGGCCGGACAGCCTCGACCTCGACGACGGCGTCACCTGGAACCGCCTGGACGTCCTCCGCACCGAGGGCGGCGGCCCGTTCGACGACACGGGCTTGGTCGAGTTCGTCGCCCACCACCGCTCCGCCCTCGGGCGCGAGCGGCTGCACGAGGTCAGCCGGTTCGTGCGCGAGGGCGGTCGTTGGTACTACCTCGAGGGCGACCACCCGTCGCCGTGACGACGGCGGCGGGCGGCCCGCTCGCACTAGGCGCCGCCGGCGCTCGCCTCGTGCGTGATCCTCTCGGGCACGAGGCCGATCTGCTGGAGGACGCCGAGCATGTCGTAGACCGACCAGTCCTCGACGATGCGGTCCCCCTCCCACTTGCTCATGCCCATGCCGTTCATGACGTACGTGCGGCCGGTCGCCGGCAGCCCGCGGAACTCGTTCGACGCGGTCGCGGCGCACGTGAACCGGTAGGCCGTCTTGTCCTCGGTGGTCACGACGTCCTGCACGTCGAGGTGCAGGTCCGGCTGGGCGACCCTCAGGTCGCGCACGAACTCCTTCAGACCCGTCACGCCGTCGTGCGGGAACGTGGGGTCGTGGAACATGCAGTGCTCCGCGAAGAGCTCGTCACAGGCGTCGAGGTCTCCCCCGTTCCACAGCGCATCCATCGCGCGCCGGAACATCTCGGTGCGCTCGTCCATCGTCATCATGGTGGGTCATCCCGTTGGTCTGGGCGGGTATGGCGTACCCGCACGCCGGGGCCGGTGCAGGCCCCGTCCTGCCTCGCCGCTGAACCGTCCGCCGATGAGCCACCCCCCGCAGCTCAGTTCCGGGATGGGTGAGATTTTCCCACCGTGCGGCGCTGCCCGGTAGTGCCGGCGGCCGCCGTTCTGCCCGCCGTCCACGTTCGGCGGGACGGTCCGGGCTCCAACCGCGTGCTTGGATGGTCCGATGCCAGATCCTGCTGACCACATCGCCGATCTCGCCGACTTCATCACCGCCTCCCCGTCCTCGTACCACGCGGCCGCGGAGGTGGCGCGGCGCCTCGACGCGGCCGGGTTCACGCGTCTCGACGAGGCGGCCGGGTGGGAGCCGTCCGGGCGCAGCTACGTCGTGCGCGACGGCGCCGTCGTCGCGTGGGTGAGGCCGAGGACGGCGGGGCCCACCACGCCCTTCCGGATCCTCGGCGCGCACACCGACTCCCCCGGCTTCAAGCTCAAGCCGCACCCGACGATCACCGCGCACGGCTGGCTGCAGGCCGGCGTCGAGGTCTACGGCGGGCCCCTGCTCAACTCCTGGCTCGACCGGGAGCTCGAGCTGGCGGGGCGCCTCGTGGACCGTCACGGCCGCGAGCACCTGACGAGGACCGGCCCGTTCCTGCGCATCCCGCAGCTGGCGATCCATCTCGACCGGACGGTCAACGACAAGGGCCTCGCCCTCGACCCGCAGCGGCACACCGCCCCGGTCTTCGGGGTCGGGCCGCAGGGGGACGTCCTCGCCCGGCTGGCCGAGGACGCCGGCCTACGCGCCGAGGACGTCGCCGGGTACGACATCCTCACCGCCGACACGCAGGCGCCGCGCCGCTTCGGGCTCGACGACTCCCTGCTCGCGGCGGGGCGCATGGACAACCTCCTCTCCGTGCACGCGGGCCTGGTCGCGCTCGTCGGGGCGCCCGACGACGCCGCGCACGTCAGCGTGCTGGCCGCGTTCGACCACGAGGAGCTGGGTTCGGAGTCACGGTCCGGGGCCTCCGGCCCGTTCCTCGACGACGTCCTCACCCGCCTCTCGGGCGGCACGCAGGAGGAGCTGCGCCGCGCCTACGCGGGTTCGTGGTGCCTCTCGGCCGACACCGGCCACGGGATTCACCCGAACTACCCCGAGCGCCACGACCCGGTGAACCGCCCGACGCTGGGTGGCGGGCCGCTGCTGAAGATCAACGCCAAGCAGCGCTACGCCACGGACGCGCACGGCGCGGCGCTGTGGGCGCGCGCGTGCGAGGCGGCCGGGGTGCCGTGGCAGGAGTTCGTGTCGAACAACGCCGTCCCGTGCGGGTCGACGATCGGGCCGCTCACGGCCACGCGACTCGGCATCCGCACGGTCGACGTCGGGGTGCCGCTGCTGTCGATGCACTCGGCCCGCGAGCTCGCGCACGTGGACGACGTGGCTGCGTTGACCGCCGCCACCGGGGCCTTCTTCGCCGGCGCCTGAGGCAGCTGTCACGGGGCCAGCAGGCGCCCGGACCGTTCCGGGCGCCTGCCGATCACCAGTTCGCCGGCGGGTCGCTCGCGGGGAACGAGTGCGCGCCCCACTGGTCGACGATGTCGATCGCGGCGGGTGCCGCCGGGGCGGGGGTGGCCGGTGCGGTGGCCGCCGGGGCGGCGGCGGCTGCGGCGGTCCTGGGCCCGACGTAAAGCGGGGTGCGGGCGGCGGTTCGGTGCTTCCGGGCCGGCGTGTCGAGCTGCAACATGTGAGGGCTCCTCTCGTCCTGGGTGGTCCGTGGGGCGCGCCCGCTCAGGCGGCGACCTCGATCTCCACCTGCGCGGCGGCGACCATCTGGGTCGCCACGTCAGTGAGCGCGGTGACCGGATCCGGGGCCAGACGGGAGAAAGCCTCGGTGCTCCACCTCCCGATCTCGGTCCCGAACAAGCCCTTGGTCCGCAACCTCAGTCGGACGCTGTCCCCGCGCTGCCGCAGGGACCACTCGGTGCCGGGCGGAGGCGCCGGCAACATGCTCTTCTTGAGCCGCACGTATCTCCTCTCGAAAGATGTGAAAAACCTCCGCGGCGAAATTCGTGAGCGTCCGCACAAAGGCGTGACGAGGAATTCCCGTGGAGGTCTCTCAAGTTTAGCCGATATTCTTCTTGGGTCAAGCATCGACAAGGTCACCGGGAGCGCGCTCAGCGGAAATTTAAAGTGCCGCCATTCACATTCCGCCCGCCGACCGACGGCCGACCGCCAGGAGATTGGCCCCGGCACGTCGGACCGCCGTAACAAGGCGAGACGGGTGCGAGCAGAGGTAGCGTGGGCGATACCCAGCGGTACGGACAATGAGGTCGCGCGGGAACCCCGGTCGCACAGAACTGGACGGCGGGCGCAGGAAACATCGACGGCGACCGCCCGGCTCTCACGCGTGGAGCTCGGAAAGGCGGCCGCCGCCATGGAGACAGGGCCAGAAAATTCCGTCCGTCCTTTCTTCGCGAGGCACGCGGTGCTGCTCTTCTACGTCCTGGTACTCGCGCTCGTGCTCCTCCTCGGAGTACTCGTCAACGCCTTCCTCGGCGTAACCGGCACCGGCACTGCACCCTCGACCCCCGCAGACCTGTCGCCGGCCATGTACGGCGTCGCGGTCCTGGCAGGTCCCGCGAGCTACACCCTCGCGGCCGTCCTGACGACCACCCTCGCCTTCGGCGCCGCCGGCCTGCGCGACCTGGGCGCTCGGCTGATCCGGTGGCGGGTGGGCGTCCGCTGGTACGCGGCCGCCCTGCTGACCGCGCCGGTCCTCATGACGACGACGCTCCTGGCGTTGTCGCTCACCTCGAACGCCTTCCTCCCCGGCATCATCACGCCGGAGGACCGGGCGAGCCTGCTGGTGGCCGGACTGGTGGCAGGCCTGCTCGCCGGCTTCTTCGAGGAGATCGCCTGGACGGGGTTCGCGGCGCACGAGATCGGCCGGCGGCACGGGGTGCTGGTGACCGGCCTCCTCGTGGCCCTGCCGTGGTTCGTGCTGCACCTGCCGCTCTGGGTACCGGCCGACACCGGGACCGTCCCGCGGGCTCTCTCCGTCGCCGCGATCGTCCCCTGGTTCCTGGCCTACCGGGTGCTCATGGTGTGGGTCTACACCCACACCCGGAGCGTGCTGCTGGCGATCCTCATGCACGTGCCGATCACCGCCAGCGGGTTCATCCTCGCCTCCCCGGCGATGGTCGGCGTACCCGACGTGGTCTACAACCTCATCCTCGGCGCGGCGCTGTGGATCCTCGTGGCGGCGGCCACGGCGGCCGACCGCAGGACGCCCGCCGCACGGCGGGGTCCGGATCGGTCCGGCGTGCCGCTCGAGGGCGGCGGACCGCGACGAGGCACGCGCGAACCTTAGGTCGGTGGGCGCCTGCGAAATCGGCGGGTCCAAGAACCGGCGGGCGGCCGAGAAGCCGGTGGGCACCCACGAAGCCGGCGGGCGCCCGGGAAGCAGCCGCCGTCGCTACAGACGCCCCCGCACCGGGGTGCGCTCGACGTGGTCCTCCTCCGGCATCACCATCTCGGCCCGGACGCCGAGCAGCCGGACCTCGCGGTCGCCGTCGAGGCGGTCCGCGAGCGCCGCGGCCGCGGCGAGGACGTCCTCGCGGCGGCTCGTCGGCTCGGGCAGCTTCTTCCCGACCACCTTCGTCACAAAAGGTGCGTAGCGGACCTTCAGCGTCACACGAAAGACCGGCCGGCCCTCGCGTGCGGTGTCCTCGAAGACCTGCTCGGCGAGCTCGCGGACCGCCGCGCTCACCTGCTCCCGCGTCGTGAGGTTGTGCTGGTACGTGGTCTCACGGCTGTGGGCGCGGGCGACCCACGGGCTGTCGTCGACCACTGCCGGCCCGACGCCGTGCCCGAGCTCGCTGTACCAGAGCCCCATGCGCGGACCGAACTCCCCGACGAGCTCCTCGCGCGGGGCCGCCGCCAGCTCCGCCACCGTGCGGATGCCGTGGTCCGCCAGACGCTTGGAGACCTTCGCGCCCACGCCCCACAGCTCCCGCGTGGGCCGGTCCCCCATCACCTCGAACCAGTTCTCCGCGGTGAGCCGGAAGATCCCGCGCGGCTTGCCGAACCCCGTAGCGATCTTCGCGCGCACCTTGTTGTCGCCGATCCCCACGGAGCAGTGCAGCTCCGTGGCGGCGAGGACCGCCGCCTGCGCACGCCGCGCCAGCGCCTCGGGGTCCGCGGTGCGCACCCCGAGGAACGCCTCGTCCCAGCCGAGGACCTCGACGACGACGCCGCCGAGGTCCCGCAGCGCCGCCATCACCTGCTCGGACGCGGCCTCGTAGGCCGGGGCGTCGACCGGCAGGAACACGGCGTCCGGCACCTTGCGGACCGCCGTCTTCAGCGGCATCCCGGACCCCACGCCGAACTCCCGCGCCTCGTACGACGCCGTGGAGACGACCGCACGTTCCGTGGGGTCGCCCCGGCCCCCGACGATGACGGGCAAGCCGGCAAGCTCGGGCCTGCGCAGGATCTCCACCGCGGCGATGAACTGGTCGAGGTCCACGTGCAGCACCCATGGTCTGGCGCCGTCGCTCATGGCACGAGTCTTCCCGCCCGGGCGAGGCCCCGCCAGGCGATTCGTCACCCCGAGGCGCTACAGCCCTCCGTCGCCCGGGACGATCGCCACCTTGCCCCGCACGCGCCCGGCGACGAGGTCCCGCATCGCCTCCGGCGCCCGGTCCAGCGGGTAGGTCCCGGTGAGCGAGGGCATCACGAGCCCGCTCTCGACGAGCTCGCTCAGCCGCTCGAGCGCCGGGGCGCGCACGATGCTGACGAACATCGCCAGCCGCTGACGCACGAACATCGACAGGAGCACCGCCCGCAGCTGACGGTTCATGCCGCCGGTCAGCTTCCCGCCGCCCTCGCCGCCGACCAGCACGGCCGTGCCCCGCGGTGCCAGGGCCCGGCGCAGCGCCCGGAGGGGCGGCCGGCCGGCGATGTCGAGGACGAGGTCGTACCGGCGCGTGCCGTCGGCGGGGTCCTCGCGGGTGCGGTCGAGGACGTGGTCGGCACCGAGCCCGCGCACGTAGTCCTGCTTCGCGGGGCCGGCCACGCCCGTGACCTCGGCGCCCAGGGCCTTGGCGATCTGCACGGCGTAGCTGCCCACGCCGCCGGAGGCCCCGGTGACGAGAACGTGCTGCCCGGCGCGGACACGGCCCACCTCGACCAGGCCCTGCAGCGCCGTGGCGGCCGAGACCGGGACGACGGCCGCCTCCTCGAAGCTCAGCGTCTGGGGCTTGCGGGCCAGCTGCCCCTCCTTGGCCACGGCGAGCTCGGCGAAGCTCCCCCTCCCCACGCCGTACACCTCGTCGCCGACGGCGAACCGGCTCACGCCCCGCCCGAGCGCGACCACCGTGCCGGCCAGCTCCATCCCGAGGACCGGGTTCTTCGGCCGGCGGAGCCCGAAGGCGAGGCGGCCGAGGTACGGCTCCCCGGTCATCACGTGCCACGCGCCCCGGTCGAGACCGGCGGCGCGGACCTGGACGAGCACCTCGCCGTCCGCGGGCTGCGGGCGCGGGACCTGCGCCAGCCGGAGCACCTCCGCGGGGCCGTACTCCTCGTGCACGACCGCGCGCAGCGTGCCCGCGGTCACCGTCCCGCCGTCCGTGTTCTCAGCGACGTCCTGCTTCGCGGCCATCTTCGGCTCCTCGCATCGTCGGGCAGCCCCGGGCGGTCTGCCTTACTTAGTACGGGAGCGTACCCTTACAAAGTACGGTCGTCCAGAGAACGTCCAGAGAACGAGGAGCGCAACATTGGCCCAGCCGGAACCCGCCGGGAGCGCACGAGCACCGCTGAGCCGCGAGCGGGTGCTCCGGCAGGCGATGACCATCGCCGACGAGCGCGGACTCGAGGCTCTCACCATGCGCTCCCTGGCGACCGCGCTGGACGTCCGGCCGATGTCGCTGTACCACCACGTCGCCAGCAAGAGCGCGATCCTGGACGGCGTCGTCGACGTGGTCTTCGGCGAGATGGAGCTCCCCTCGCCCGACGGGGACTGGCGCGAGGAGCTGCGGCGCCGCACGTCGTCGGCCCGGCTCGTGCTCCGGCGGCACTCCTGGGCGATCGCGCTGCTCGAGTCACGCGCGACCCCGGGGCCCGCCACGCTGCGCCACCACGAGGCCGTGCTCGCCACGCTGCGGTCGGCCGGCTTCTCGGTGGAGATGACCGGGCACGCCTACGCCCTGCTCGACGCCTTCCTCTACGGCTTCGCGGTCCAGGAGGCCGGCCTGCCCTTCACCGGCACGGAGACGCCGCCGGAGGTGGCGAGCTCGATCGCCGCGCAGTTCGACCCCGGCGAGTACCCGCACCTGGTGGAGTACGCCACGCAGCGCGTCCTGCAGCCCGGCTACGACTTCGGGGACGAGTTCGAGTTCGGCCTCGACGTCGTCCTGGACTCCCTGGCGCGGCTCCTTCCCGACGACGGAGCCGGGCCTCGCCGCTGAGGCACCACCCGCCGGACCGGCCGGACGGCTGCCGCCGGCCTCCGGGGCCGGCAGCCGGACCGCGGCCGGACCGCCGCGCGACCCGGCTTACGATCGAGAGCAAATGTCGACCGATCTGCCGTCCCCGGCACGGGGAGTGATGCCCTGGGCCGTCGTCGCCGGAGTCGTGCTCGTGGCACTGAGCCTGCGGGGGCCGATCGTGGCACCCGCCCCGGTGATCGGCGACATCCGCGCCGACCTCGGCCTCTCCGCCACCACCGCCGGGCTGCTCACGAGCCTGCCGGTGCTCTGCTTCGCCCTCGCCACCCCGCTCGCGACGCGCGTGATCCGGCGCGCGGGAGCGGAGCTCGCCGTCGTCGCGTGCCTCCTCGGGGTGCTTGCGGGGACGATCGTCCGCTCCGCCGGCCCGGCGTGGGCGGTGTTCCTCGGCACGGTGGTCATCGGGGCGGCGATCACCATCGGGAACATCGTCGTGCCGGTGGTGATCCGCCGGGACGTGCACTGGCGGCGCACCTCGACGGTGACGGCCGTGTACACCGCGGCCCTCAACGTCGGCTCGATGATCACCTCCCTCGGCACGGCGCCGCTCGCCGCGATGGTCGGGTGGCGCGGGGCGCTGGCCACCTGGGGGATCTTCGCGGCCCTCGGCGCCGCGTACTGGATGTGGCTCGCCCGCCGGCGGACCGCCGCCGCGGCAGCCGCCGACGCTGCGGCCGCCACCGCCGCCCCGGCCCGAGCGACCGGCACGGCCGGCGCAGACGGGAAGGCACCCACCGGCCGGGCCGAGCAGCCGCCGGCCGCGATCACGGCACGGACGTCCCAGCGGGTGAACCGGATCGGCTGGCTCCTGCTCGTGGCCTTCTGCGGCCAGTCGTTCTCCTACTACGCCGTCACCGCCTGGCTCCCGACGCTGCTCGCCGACACCCGCGGCCTCGACCCCGCCGCCTCCGGCGCCACCGCCTCGCTGTTCCAGATCGCCGCCATCGCCGGGTCGTTCGGCGTGCCGCTCATCGCCACCCGCGCCCCTGCCTGGGTCCCCGTCGCCGTGATCGGCGGCTTCTGGGTGGCGCTGCCGCTGGGCCTCCTCGTCGCGCCCGAGGCCTTCACGACGTGGGCGATCGTCGGTGGCATCGCCCAGGGAGGTGGCTTCACCGCGATCCTGTCGATCATCGCCCGGGTCGCCCGCACCGACCGTGAGGCCGCCTCCGTGTCCGCGCGCGTCCAGGCCGGCGGCTACGTGGCGGCGACCTTCGCCGCTCCGCTGGCGGGGGCCCTCAACTCGGCCACCGGCGGCTGGACCGCCCCGCTGCTCCTGGTCACGGTCACCACGCTCACCTTCTCGGTGGGCGGTGTCGGCGCCGCGCTGCTCGCGCGGCAGCGGCCCGGCCGCCAGCCGGCCGACCCGGACTGATGCCCGGCGCCGCCCGCGTGCTTGCCGGCGTCGTCGTCACGCTCGGCGTCGGCGGGGTCGCGGGCGGGGTGTGCGTGTGGCTCCTGCGCCTCGCCGCGCTGGCGGCCGGGGAGCGCCCCGACGCCGGGACCACCGGGATGCTCGTCGCGGTCGTCACCTTCGTCGCCGCCCTGCTCCCGGGGGCCGTGGCGACCGCCCTGGGACGACGGCGGACCGGCCGGGCGCTCCTCGCGGCCGGGAGCGTCGTCGTCGCGACCGCCGGCGCCGCCGCGCAGGACTGGCAGCGGCTCTCGGTGCTGTCCCCCGTGGCCCTGGGCGTCACGGTCGCGCTCTACGGAGGGCTGCTCGCCGTCGTCGTCGGCGCGGCCGCGGCGACGGACTGGCTCGCGGACGCGGCGGTCCGTCCGGTCGGGCGCTGACGCGAGGCCCAGGGCGACGAGGGACGCCGGCCTACGCTGGGGGGCACGGAGGCCCCATGACGAGCACACGCGTCCCGCCCCACCCGGGGGCGTCCTCGGCCGCGGTCTCGCGGCGGATGTCCGTCGCCGCGCGGCGGGACACCGGGTGCGAGCTGCTGCTGCGCCGCCGTCTCCATGCGGCGGGGATGCGGTACCGGGTGAACTACCCGGTCCCCGGCAACCGGCGCCGGACCATCGACATCGCGTTCACCCGCGCGCGGGTCGCGGTGTTCGTCGACGGCTGCTTCTGGCACGGCTGCCCGGAGCACGGGACCCAGCCGCGCGCCAACGCCGCGTGGTGGTCGCAGAAGCTGGCCGCGAACCAGGCGCGCGACGCCGACACCACCGCCCTGCTCGAGGCCGTCGGCTGGTCGGTGGTGCGGGTGTGGGAGCACGACGACCCCGCCGAGGCCGCGCGGCTCGTGATCGACGCCGTCCGTGCGCGGCGGCCCGCAGGCTAGTCGCGGCCCGGCGCGGGACCGTCCTCGCCCGGGGCGGAACCCTCGCGGCGCCATCGCGGTCGCAGGTTCGGGAGCTGCACGGTGGGCGCGTAGGGCAGGGACCACTGGCGCCAGTGGGCCAGGATGCTCAGGCCGGCGCCGACGACGATCGCCAGTCCCATCCCGAGGGTCTGCTCACCGAGCCCGTTCATGCCGATGACCACGAGCGAGGCGAGCACGGCCGACGTCGCGTACAGCGTGTTCCCGCCGAAGATCACGGGCGGCTGCCCGACGACGACGTCGCGGATCATCCCGCCGCCCACGGCCGTGATGACGCCGAGCATCACGGCCGGCAGCACCCCGAGACCGGCGGCGAGCGCCTTGGTCGAGCCGGTCGCGGCCCAGCACCCGAGCACGAGGGCGTCACCGACGAGGAAGGTGCGCGACCACCACCGCCCACCGAGCGGGATGACGAACGCGACGAGCGCGCCGGACATCGCGGTGCCCAGGTAGTACGGGTCGGTGAGGGCCACCGGGGTCCCGGCCTGGAGCAGGGTGTCGCGCAGCATGCCGCCGCCGAGCGCCGAGACGATGGCGAGGATGACGAAGCCGGCGAGGTCGAACCGCCGCTGGCGGGCGATCGTGCCCCCGAGGACGCCGTTGAGGAAGACTCCGGTGAGGTCGAGCGCCCGGAACACGTCCGGGAGGACGGTGTTGAGCTGCTCCGTCACGTCTGCCGCCACGTCGGACGATCCCCCTCGCCGGCGGCTAGGCCGCGAGCCACGCCAGCGCGGCCACCACGACGGCGGCCGTGCCCGTCTGCAGGGTCGGCTGGATCACCGGCGCGAAGCGGGGCGAGTGGTTGCCGGGGACCTCTGTCGCCAGGGCGCCGCGCTCGGCCGCGCTGCGGTAGAGCTCGGGGTCGGTGCCGCCGAGCGCCCAGTACGTGTAGGGGGCGCCCAGCGCCCGCGGCACGATGGAGAAGTCCTCGCTGGCGGTCTGCCGGCCCACCGCGGTGGCGGCGTCACCGAAGTGCGAGCGGAACGCCGCAGCCACCCGGGCCGTGACGTCCGGGTCGTTGTCGGTCAGCGGGTAGTTGTCGTAGGTCTCGAACTCCGGCTCCTTGGGCGAGCCCGACGCGGCGCACTCGGCGCGCACGATCCGTTCGATGGCGGAGACCATCTTCTTGTGCGTCTCCTCGCTGTAGGCACGCAGGTTCAGCTCGAGCACGGCGTGGTCGCCGATGATGTTGCTCTTCGTGCCGACGGCGATCCTCCCCACCGTCAGCACGGCGAACTCGTCCGGGTTGATCTCCCGGGAGACGACGGTCTGCAGCCGGACGACGATCATCGCCGCCAGCACCGCCGGGTCCACGGAGAGGTGGGGCATCGACCCGTGGCTGCCCTGCCCGTGCACCGTCACCCGCATGCTCTGGCCCAGCGAGAGGAAGGGGCCGGCGTGGGTGCCGACGGTGCCGGCCGGGTAGGTCAGGACGTGCTGGCCGAGGACCGCGTCGGGCTTGGGCACCAGCTGCGCCAGGCCGCCGTCGACCATGCGGCTGGCTCCTTCGGCGAGCTCCTCGGCGGGCTGGAACAGCGCCACGAACGTGCCGGACCAGGACGACCTCGCGCCGGCCATCAGGCGTGCCGCCCCGAGCAGGCAGGCGACGTGGACGTCGTGCCCGCAGGCGTGCATGACGGGCACCTCCTTGCCGTCCGTGCCGACCGCGCGCACCGTGCTCGCGTACGGCAGGCCGGTCGCCTCGGCCACGGGCAGCGCGTCCATGTCCGCGCGGGCCAGCACCACCGGCCCGTCGCCGTTGGTGAGGACCCCCACCACGCCAGTGGTGCCGACGTGCTCGTGCACGTCGAACCCCAGCGACCTCAGCTCCTGGGCGACGATCCCCGCGGTGCGCGTCTCCTGGTGCCCCAGCTCGGGGTTCGCGTGCAGGTCCCGGTACAGGTCCTCCTGCCACTGCCGGATGCCGGCCGCGCCGTCGAGAACGGCCTCGGCGGCCGATGCTGCGCTCATCTCGCTCGTCCTTCCGCCACGCCGTGTCCCCTGCCGGCCGGCCCCGCAGGCCTCGCCGGGAAGGGTTGATGCCTCACTCAGCATGCTCTGGCCGCACAGGCGGCGCATCTCGCCCCGGGCCTGGCCGGCGCCCGCGATCGCCCTATGACGAACCCCACCCGCGCCCGGGGCGTCGCAGTCACCGGACAGTGCCGTCCGGTAAGGCATACTTGAAACGTCCACAACTGAACAGCCACCGAACCGCGGCGGGAGAGTCCCGCATCAGCGGGCGCCGAAGGAGCAACCTCCCCGGGAATCTCTCAGGCCCCAGAACCGCCGCCGGCGAGGCTCCTCTGGAAAGCAGCCCTGACGGGCTCACCGATGGTGCAAGCGGGCCCTGGCCCGCGAAAGCTCTCAGGTCCGATGACAGAGCGGGGAAGACCGCACCCGCTCGTGCGCGCCTTTCGCGCGCCCTGTCACGAGGAGTTCCGTGGCCGTCTCTACCGACACCTCCGCGCCGTCCACCGCCACGCCCGCCCGCGGGCAGCCACGCCCGAGCGACGCTCCCGCAGCGCACGGGCGCAACCGCAGCCTCGGCATCGTCGCGATCATCGTCTCCACCACCGCCATGGGTGCGGCCGGCGTCTTCGGCCGCATGGCGTCTCCCCCCGGGGCCGTCATCGGCGAGGCCCTCACCCTCGGACGCATGCTGGCCGGCGCGCTGGGCATGCTCGTGATCCTCGCCGCCACCCGTCGGCTCGGCGTGCTGCGCCGCACCCGGCTGTCCTGGTCGGTGGTGCTGGGCGGCATCTTCCTCGGGCTGTCGCTGGCGACCTATCTTTCGGCGACCGTGCTGACGAGCCTCTCGCTCGCCGTCGTCCTGCACCTTCTCGGGCCCGTGATCGCGACGGTGCTGGCGCGCGTGCTGCTCAAGGAGCACGTCACCGAGCTGGCCGTCGCCACCCTGACCACGAGCGTCGTCGGGATGATGCTCGCGGCCGGCCTGATCGGCGGGACCAGGCCGCCGGGCTCGGACGAGCAGATCCTCGGGATCGTGCTCGCTGCGGCCTCCGGCGTCCTCTACGGCGCGGCCCTGCTGTGCTACCGCTACCGCGCGGACATGCCCGCCGACGTCCGCAACTTCTGGAACTTCCTCTTCGGCAGCGTCGGTGCCGCGGCGATGGTCGCCGTGACGCGCCCCGACCTGTCCGGCATGACGGCGACCAACTGGGCCTGGGCGGTCACGTTCTTCCTCGTCTGCGGCCTCTTCGCGCTGGGTCTGCTGGTGGTCGCGGGCAAGCACCTGCGCTCCGCCGAGCTCTCGGCGCTGTCCTACTGGGAGGTCGTGGTCGCCCTCCTGCTCGGCGCCGCGGTGTTCGGCGAGTCGATCTCGCTGCTGGCCGCGATCGGTGCCGGGCTCGTCGTCCTGGCGGCCCTCATGCCCCTGGCGGCAGGCTGGCACCGCCGTCGGCAGGCGACGGACGCGCGGGCCGCCGCAGAGGTGCGCTGACGCGTCGGTACGATCGGGCGCCCGCACTCCCCCGATCAGGAGCCCCATGGACCAGCCGTCCCCCTCGCCGCACGCGCTCGCTCCGTGGGAGCCGTTCACGCTCACCGTCCGCCGCGAGGACGCCCCGACCCGCGAGTCCGACGTCGCCGCCGTGCTGCACGCCCGGGGCGTGCTCGGTGCCGTCGTCGACGGTGACGTCGCGGCCCTGCCGGGCCGGGTTCTCGTGCGTGTCGCGGTCGACGACGACGCCCGGGTCGCGACCGCCGGGGCCGACGGCGTGCCCCGGCCGGGCACCGACGTCGACGCGCTGGTGGTGGCGCTGGCGCGGCACCTCCGCGCGACGGTCCTGGTGGACGCCCCGACCACCGTGGGTCCGGGCGGCGGGCCCGTGCTCGCCGTCGGGCCGGACGGCACCCCGGCGGAGCCGGTCGAGCCGGAGCTCGACGAAGCCCCCGGACGGGTGCGGTCGGTGCACGCCTGGCGCGGTGAGGGCCTCGTGGGTGCCCGCGCGCTGGTCGCCGGCGCCCGGCTGCCCCTCACCGCGCACCGGCTCGGCCCCTGGATGCTGGCGGTCGCCGACGACGGCACCTACCTCGAGCCGGAGCCGCCGGGGAGGTGGTCCTTCGGGTTCCCGTACGTGGCCATGAGCCGCAGCGGGGAGCTTCGGGCCGTCACGTACGTGGCCGGGAAGGGCCGCAGGGCGCTGTACCTCGAGCTCTCCTGGGCGCCCCCGATGGCCGCCGTCGTCCCCGCGTCGGTGCCGGAGGGGTCCGCCGCCGAGCGGCTCGCGCAGCGGCTGCGGACCGCCCGGCTCGGCGAGGGCGACCTCCCCGAGCACCCCGACCTCGACCCCGGCGTCGGGAGGGCGCTGGTCGCCGCCGCGCAGGCGCCCGACGGCGACCACTTCCTGGCCGCCGTGGCGGCCGCCCTGGGGCTCCCCGCCGAGATCGCACGGGTGGTTGAGGCTCCCGGGCGGACGGCCGAGGCTCCCGGTGCAACGGCCGAGGTTGCCGGAGCGACGGCCGAGGTTGCCGGTCCGACGACGCGCGGACCGGGTCCCGACGCGGTGTCCCTGCTCGGGCCGGGCGAGCGGATCGAGGCCACCGGCACCGCCCGGCTGATGGGAGCCGCGCTGCGGGACGACCTGGTCCGGGCGCCGTCGGGAAACGACCCGTTCAGCCGGCTGCGCCGGTACCTGCACCGCCGGCCGCGTCTGCACCTGACGGTCGGCCTGTTCGAGCTGTTCGCGGCGGTGATGGTCGGCGCGAGCCTGCTCGGGTTCTGGAGCGACCAGCCGTCGTGGCTGCGGATCCTGTCCTGCGTGCTCCTGGCGGTCGACGGGCTGGGAAACACCGCGATGGCCTGGTGGCGCCTGCGCCGGGACGCCGCCCGGGTGTAGCGCGCCGTTCCTCAGGCGTCCCGACGACGCAGGCTGACCGCCCCCGCCACGAGGGCCGCGACCGCCCATGCACTGACGACCGCCACGCCCTGCCACGGGCTGAGGAGCTCGTTGGTGCCGAGCAGCGCGCCGAGGCTGAGGAAGGACACGGCGGCCGGCAGCGGCAGGACGGCGACCAGGTCCTGCACCCAGTCGATCTGGACGAACTGCAGCACGCCGGGCAGCAGGAGCAGGAGGCCGAGGACGGCGGTGATCGTGCCGGCGGTGTGCCGCACGACCGCGCCCAGGCCGAGCGCCATGAAGGCGGCCGCGACGAAGAAGAACGTCATGCCGCCGAACGCCTGCCAGGTGGTCGCGTCGCTCAGGGACGGCACGAGGTCGTAGTTCCCGAGGGCGGGACGGGCGACCAGGTACGCCCCGACGATGCTCGCCGCGCTGACGACGACGGTCACGACCACCAGCGCGAGCCCCTTGGCCGCGAGGACCGGCAGCCGGGACGGGACGGCCGCGAACGTGGAGCGGATCATGCCCGTGGAGTACTCACCGGTCATGAGGAGAGCGCCGAGCACCGCGATCGTGACCGTGGCGAACTGGTAGCCGCCGATGACGACCTCGGCGCCGTACAGGGTGGCACCCGCCGCGGCCGCGTCCTCGGCGAAGTACTGAAGCGAGGAGGCCTGCGCGAGGCCGAGCAGCGTCATGACCGCGACCGTGATGCCCATGGTCCACCACGTCGATCGCAGCGAGAGCAGCTTGATCCACTCTCCCTTCATCACGCCGAGGAAGGTGAGGCGCGCCGAGCCGTCGAGAGGGACGACGGCGCGGCCTGGACCGGTCGCCCGGGCGCCGGGGCCGGCTGCCGGCGACTCGGCGGTGGGCGACCCCGCGGTGGTCGATCCGGCGGTGCCGGGGCTGCCAGGGCTGGCGGGAGTGGTGGCGGTGGTGCTCATCGGGCGGCCTCCATGGCCTCGTGGGTGGTCTCGGAGCGGTACTCGACGGCGTTCTGGGTGAGGGTCATGTAGGCCTCCTCCAGGCTCGCGCGCTGGAGGGAAAGCTCGTGCAGGACGATGCGGTGCCGGGCGGCGGTCTCGCCGACCAGCTCGGGGGTGACGCCGCGGACCGCGAGCCCGCCGTCGTCCGTGGGATCGACGACGGCGCCCGCCGCGCGGACCAGACCGGCGAACTCCGCGGCCTGCGGGGTGCGGACCCTGACGACGGCTCCGGTGGCGGAGTCGATGACGTCCTGGACGGCGCCGGTGGCGATGATCTCGCCGCGGCCGATGACCACGAGCTGGTCGGCGGTCTGCGCCATCTCGCTCATGAGGTGCGAGGAGAGGAACACGGTGCGGCCTTCCGCCGCGAGCTGCCGGACCAGGGTGCGGACCCACTTCACGCCTTCGGGGTCCAGGCCGTTGACGGGCTCGTCCAGGATCAGGGTGCGGGGGTCGCCGAGCAGGGCCGACGCGATGCCGAGGCGCTGCCCCATGCCGAGGGAGAACCCGCCGACGCGCTTGCCGGCGACGGCGGAGAGGCCGGTCATCTCGATGACCTCGTCCACGCGCCGGACGGGGATCCCGTGGGTGGCGGCCATGGTGCGCAGGTGGGAGCGGGCGCTGCGGCCGCTGTGCACGGCCTTGGCGTCCAGAAGCGCACCCACCTCCTTCAGCGGGGAGCGGTGCTGGGCGTACGGCCTGCCGTTGACGGTCACGGTGCCGGAGGTCGGCCGGTCGAGGCCGACGATCATCCGCATGGTCGTGGACTTGCCCGCGCCGTTGGGTCCGAGGAACCCGGTGACGGTGCCGGGCGGGATGGTGAAGCTGATGCCGTTGACGGCGGTCTTGGAGCCGTAGCGCTTGGTGAGGTTGCGTGCCTCGATCATGGTGAGCCCTCTAGTCGTGGTCGACCGGTCCGCGGCGGCGTCGTGCCCGCTGCACCCGCACCGGTGATGTCGGGACCCAGTCAATTCGGACCGCGCAGTCTGCGGATCGGGGAAGGGCCTGATTTCGCCCCTGAGGGTCGGCGTGCGGGTGTCAGGGTTTCTGCCCGCCGCGTGCAGCGACGACTCCTGGACGGTTCGTGCGGCTCCGCGATGACTCCTGGACGGTTTGCACGTCTTCTGGCCGGTTTGCGGAGGCTCGAAGTGCCACAGACCGTCCAGTAGTGGCGGCCGGCGCTTCGCTCGACCGGGGCCGAAGGCCGCAGATGTCGGGACCGCTCGGGCTACCGTGAGGAGGTGGCAACCGCCATGACGGGTCTCGCGCGGCCACGACGGCGGCTGGCAGCGGCCGATGTGGTCGACGTCTTCGTGTACGTCGTGGTGCTGAATCTCGCGATCGAGTACGTGCCCTCGGTGATCTCGGAGACCTTCACGGTCTCGCTGCTCACCGCGGTGCTCCTCAAGGTCGTCCTCGAGGTGGTCGTCGGGATCAAGAGCCGGCTGAGGGGACGGCTCCGCGCGGCGTCGACCGTCGGGGGCAAGGCGATCGCCGTCGCGATGCTCTGGGTCCTGCTTGTCGGCAGCAAGTTCGTCGTCCTCGAGGTCGTCGACCTCGTGTTCGGCGACCGGGTCAGCCTCGGCGGGTTCGTCCCCGTCACCCTCCTGATCCTTGCGCTGCTGCTGGCACGCGCCGGGGTGCGTCGCCTGGTCGACGCCCCGAGCGTAGGCAGCTCCACCACTCGCGAATGAACGACTGGCCGCTACAGCGCGTCGATGACACCCAGCAGCCGGACGACCTCGTCCTCCACCGCGCGCCGGCCGGCGCCGAGGTACTTGCGGGGGTCCACGACCGACGGGTTCTCCGCGAGGAACCGGCGCACCTCGTCGGTGAGGGCGTGGTTGAGGTGGGTCGCGATGTTGATCTTCGTCATCCCGGCCGCGACGGCGGCGCCCAGCGTCTCGTCCGGCACGCCCGACGAGCCGTGCAGCACCAGCGGCACGTCGAGCGCCGCCCGCAGCTCCGCGATCCGTTCGAGGTCGAGCGCCGCGGTGCGTTCCGTCATCGCGTGCGAGGAGCCGACGGCGACGGCCAGAGCATCCACCCCGGTGGCCTGCACGAACGCCACCGCCTCGTCCGGGTCGGTGCGCACCCCGGGCGCGTGCACGCCGTCCTTGCCGCCGACCTTCCCGAGCTCCGCCTCGACGAGCACGCCCGCGGCGTGGGCCTCGGCGACCACGTCGGCGGTCTGGGCGACGTTCTCCTCGTACGGCAGCGCAGAACCGTCGAACATCACGGAGGTGAAGCCCAGGGCGATCGCCTCGCTGACCAGCTCGCGGTCCTCGGCGTGGTCCAGGTGGACGACGAGGCTTCCCGCCGACTCCTCGGCGACGGCGAGGGTCGCCCGCGCGATCGGGGCGAGCCCCCCGTGGTACTTCACGGCGTTCTGGCTGATCTGCATGATCACCGCGCACCCGGTGCGTTCGGCGGCCGCGGCGTACGCCTCGGCGTGCTCCAGCTGGATGACGTTGAACGCCCCCACGCCACGGCGGTCGGTTCGCGCCCGCCGCAGCAGGTCCACGGGCTCGGTCACGATGGTCATGCGAGGGTCTCTTCCTTCAGGTCGGTGCGTGCGAGGAGGGACGCGGCGAGGTCCGCGTCCACGCGGCCCGCGACGGGCTCGGTGACAGAGGCGGCGGAGGTGGCTACGGCGCGGCGCAGCCGCTCCGGCCACGGCAGCGTCCAGCCCAGGGCCAGCGCCGCCAGCGCCGCGTCCCCCGCCCCGGTGGGGTTCCCTGCGAGCTCGGTGTCCAGGCGGGCGGTCAGCCGGGTAGCGCCGTCGTCGTAGCGCATGCCGTCCCCGCCGTCCGTGATGACGACGGCGCCCGCGCCGAGCTCACGCAGGGCCGCCGCGGCGTCGTGCACGTTGCCGGTGCCGGTGGCTCCGAGCGCCTCGGTCCGGTTGGGCTTGACGAGATCCGCGCGAGCGCGTGCGGCCCACACCAGCGCGTCCCCGGACGTGTCCACCAGCACGGCGGCGCCACCGCGGCGACCTGCGCCGATCAGCTCCGCGAGCTGGTTCTCGGTCGTCCCCGGCGGCAGGGACCCGGAGATCGTCACGACCTCCGGGCCCAGCTCACCGACTGCCTCGGCCACGGTGGCGACCAGGCCGTCCCACACGCCGTCCGGCAGCGGCTCGCCGCTCTCGTTGAAGAGGGTGGGATGGCCCCCGTCCCACCCGGACGCTTGTTCCGGGACCACGGCGACGGACTGGCGGAGCTCGACCCCCGTCGCCACGAGACGCGCCGCCACGCCGTCGTCCGCCAGCGAGGCGGTGAACGCCTGACCGTGCAGCCCGCCGACCGGGGCCACCACCAGGGCGTCGCCGCCGAGGTCCCGGACGACGCGGGCCACGTTGACGCCCTTGCCGCCGGCACGCCCGGTCACGTCCGGGACGCGGTGCGAGGTACCGGGCACGAGCTCGGCCACCCGGTACGTGACGTCCCAGGCCGGGTTGGGCGTGACGGCGACGATCACGGTCAGCCCTGGCTCAGGATGATCGAGCGGGTCAGGTTGCGCGGTGTGTCCGGGTTCATGCCCTTGTGGAGGGCGTTCGCCACCGCGAGGAGCTGGCAGCGCACCACGGTGAGCTGCGGGTCCTCGTCGAACGCCAGCGCGAGGGCGCCGAGCGCCTCGACCTCCTCGACGAGCCCCTCGGGCCGGTCGCCGAGGAAGACGACGGCGGACGTGTCGTCCGTGATCGCCTTCGGACCGTGGCGGTAGTCCATCGCGGGGTAGGCCTCGGCCCAGGCGATCGACGCCTCCCGCATCTTCAGCGCCGCCTCGTGGGCCAGCCCGACGCCGAGACCCCGGCCCAGGAAGGTGAACTGGGTGCGCCCGAGGACCTCGGCCGGCACCTGCCAGTTGACGATCTCCTCGGCCGCCGCGGCCAGCGGCTCGATGTCCTCGCCGAGGCCCGCGCGCAGCAGCGTGAGCGCCGCCGTCGCGAACCGGGTCTGGACCACGGACCGCTCGTCGGCGAAGGGCATGGTGATCACGTCGTCGGCCGCGCTCACGCCCGGGGAGTCGGCGTCGCCGATGATCGCGAGCGTGCGCTGGCGACCGCGCACCTGCCGGAGCAGGTCGAGCACCTCGGTGGTGGTGCCCGAGCGCGAGATGGCGATGAGCAGGTCGTACCGGCGCCCGCTCGGGTACTCGCTCGCCACGAAGGCGTCGGTCTCGCCCTGACCGAGCTCCTCGCGGCGGGCCGCGTACGCCTCGGCGACGAACCAGCTGGTGCCGCAGCCGACGACGGCGACACGCTGCCCCGGCCGGGGCAGGCTCTCCGCGGTGGCGAGGCCGGCGGCCTGCCGCCACACCTCGGGCTGGCTGGCGATCTCGGCGGAGACGAACGGTGTGTTCACGGGTCCTGCTTTCTTTGTGGTGAGGTGCCCCGGGGGCACCAGGTCTGGCAGTGGCTAGACGACGGCGACGTCGATGCCGGCGTCGCGGAACGTGTCGACGGCGGCCGGGTCGGCCTCGGTGGTCGTGATGAGGAGGTCGACGCGCCGGGGCTCGACGAAGGGCGCGAGGGCCGTGCGGCCGAGCTTGGATGAGTCGGCGACGACGACGACGCGGCGGGCGGCCTCGGCCATGAGCCGGCTGATGGCCGCCTCACCCTCGTGGTGCCCCATGGCGCCGTGCTCGACGTCGACGGCGTTGACGCCGAGGAAGGCGATGTCGAGGGTGACCTGGGTCAGCGTGTGGACGGCGAGCGGGCCGACGAGCTCGTACGAGCGTGTCCTCGCCGTGCCGCCGGTGAGGATGATGCGGACGTGCTGGCGGACGGTGAGGTCGTGGGCGATGTTCAGCGCGTTCGTGACCACGGTCAGCCGTTCGCCGTGCCGCAGGTCCTGCAGGTGGGGTTCGGTGGCGATGCTCTCGGCGACGAGGGTGGTGGTGGTCCCGCCGTTGAGGCCGATCACCTGGCCGGGCCCGACGAGCGAGACGGCGTGCGCGGCGATCCGCTGCTTCTCGTCGGCCTGGCGGGCGGTCTTGTACTTGAGCGGCAGGTCGTAGGCGATCGCGGAGGCACGTGCGCCGCCGCGGGTACGGGTGATCAGCTGCTGGGTCGCGAGCTCGTCGAGGTCGCGCCGGACGGTCGCCGGCGAGGCGTCGAGCTCCTCGACCAGCGCGTGCACGGAGATCTCCCCCCGCTCGGAGGCGAGCTCGAGGATGCGGGTGAGCCGGTCGTGGCGGGTCATGACGTCACCCTGGCACGGTGCAGCTCGGCGTAACGCTCCACGGTGGCGGCGTCACCGCGGCCCGCGGCGCGCCACCCGAGAAGCACCGAGCCCCAGGCCCCGGCGGTGCCCCCGAGGACCGCCGGGACGATCTCGGGCAGGCGGTGGACCGTGAGCCGGCGGCGGACGTGCTCGCGGAGCGGGTCGAGCAGGGCGTCCCCGGCGTGGACCAGGCCGCCACCTACGACGACCCGGGAAGCGCCGGTCACGCGGACGATGTCCGAGACGAGCACCCCCAGGCCGTCGACCGCCTCCGCCCACACCAGCTCCGCCGTCCGGTCGCCCTGCAGGGTCCGGTCGAGGACCCCGCGCGCGCCGTCGACCGGCGTGCCGGTCAGCCGGGTGTAGCGCCGGCCGATCGCCGCCGCCGAGGCGAACGTCTCCGGGCACCCGCGCCCGCCGCACGCGCACGGGTCGCCGTCCGTGGTCCCTCCGTGCCCGACCTCGCCGACGTAGCCGCCGGCGACGACGGGCCGACCGCCGAGCACCAGCGCGGCGGCGATGCCCGTGCCGACCGACAGGTACGCGAGGTCCTCGGCGCCCCGGCCCGCACCGAGACGCCACTCCGCCAGGCCGCCGGCACGCACGTCGTGACCGAAACCGACCGGCAGGCCGGTGCGCGCCGCGACGAGGTCGCGCACGGGCAGGTCGGTCCACCCGAGGTTCTCCGAGTGGACGCACACCCCGCGGTTCTCGTCCACCGTCCCCGGGACGGCGAGGCCGACGCCGACGGCGGTGTGGGTGGGCGGGACCGCGGCGAGCGCCGCCTCCACCGCCTGCAGCACGACGGCGAACGACTGCTCGGGGCCGTCCGACGCGCGCGTGGGCGTGCTGGCGCGGTGCAGGACGCCGTCGCGGTCGACGACGAGGGACTTCACCGCGGTGCCGCCGACGTCGAGGGCGACGACCGCCTGGGGCAGGTGCTCGGACATCGCGCGCCCTACTTGATGCTTCCGGCGGTCAGGCCCGCCACCAGGCGCTTCTCGATGAACGCGAACAGGATGACGACCGGGAGGATCGCCACGATCGAGACACCGAAGACGTACTGCCACGCCGAGTCGTACTGACCGACGAACTTGGTCAGCGCGACGGACAGCGGCTGGAGCTCTGCCGAGGTGAGGATGACCAGGGAGGCGGCGAACTCGTTCCAGGCGGCCACGAAGGTGAAGATCACCGCGGTCACGATGCCGGGCCACACCAGCGGCAGGTTGATCCGGAACAGCACCGCGAGCCGGCCGGCGCCGTCCAGCTGGGCGGCCTCGTCGACCTCCTTCGGCACGGACGCGAAGAACGAGTGCATGATCCACGTGCCGAAGGACATGTTGAACGCCGCGTTGATGAGGATCATCGCGAGCCAGGTGTCCTGGATGCCCCAGTCGAGGAACTGCCGGAACAGCCCGGCCACGAGCACGGCCGGCTGCAGCATCTGCGTGATCAGCACGAGGAACATGAAGGTCAGCCGGCCGGGGAACCGGAACCGGGCCGTGTAGTAGGCCGCCGGCATGGCCACGAGCAGCGTCAGCAACGTGGCGCACACCGCGATGACGACCGTGGAGGTCAGGTTCATCGGCAGCGGGGTCTCCGGCGTGGACCACATGGTCACGAAGTTCTCCGGGTGCCACTCCTCGGGCAGGTAGGTGGGCGGCACCCGCAGGATCTCCGGCCGGGACTTGAACGACCCGACGAGCATCACGAGGTAGGGCACGAGGAACAGCAGCGCGACGACCACGCCCGCGACCACGCGCAGCGGGATCGAGGCTCGGGCGCCGGGGCCGCCGTCGTCGTACCGGGAGCGGCGGCGCGTACGCGTGGTGACGCGCGGCACCGTGCCGCTCGGCGCGGTGGTCGGGGAGGTTCCCGGGGCGGTGGTGCTGGGGGCCGGCGTGCCGGCGGGCAGGGCGCTCACTCGTCGATCCCCTTCATCGGCTTGACGATCTTGACGTAGACGGCGATGACCACGATGACGATGACGAGGTTGACCACCGACAGGGCGGAGGCGACGCCCGAGTCGCGCATCTCCTGGAGGATCTTGAACATCAGCGTGGTGGTGGTGTCCGACCCGTACCCGGGCAGCGCGCCCGTGACGATCTTGAGGATCGGGAAGTTGTTGAAGACGTTGATGATGTTGATGATCGTGGCCACCGCCAGCGCCGGCCTGAGCTGGGGCAGGACGATCCGGAAGTAGGTCGCGCGGCGCGAGGCGCCGTCGATGCGGGCGGCCTCGAGCACGTCCTTGCTCACCGACTGCATCCCGGCGAGCAGGGTGTAGGTGGTGAAGGGCAGGGAGACGAAGATGGCGATGGCGATCGCCACGATGAAGGCGGAGGGCATCGACTTGGTGAACCCGAAGTCGGGCGAGTCGATGAGGCCGAGGTCCACGAGGACCCGCTGGAACACCCCGTAGTTCGGCTCGAACCCGTAGTAGACGACCGTGGTGGTCATGACCACCGAGGCCGCCCACGGGACGACGATGGCGAGCCGGACGAGCTGGCGGCCGGGGAACGCCTTGTTGAGAAAGTTGGCGAGCACCAGCGAGATCAGCACCGTGCCGGCGACCACGACGACGACCCACAGCACGGTGCGCAGCAGGACCCCGGGAAGGGCCGGCATCGCGAAGAGCTCCTGGAAGTTCGCGAGCCCGACGCTGCCGCGGTCGACACCCACCTGCGAGATCTCGCGGGTGGCGTTGTACATCATGAGCCCTGCCGGGTAGAGCACGATCGCGGCGATCAGCAGGACGCCGGGACCGATCCACGGCAGGGCGCGCAACAGGTCGCGGAGGCCGGTACCGGTCTCACGCCGACGCTGCGGGGGCGTGACGGCCGGCGGTGCCTCGGCGGCGGCGCGGCTTCGCCCCGGGAGGGTGAGGGTGCGGGCCATGCGCATTCCTTCTCAGAGTCTGGGGCCTTGCGGCCGGGTGGGACGGGGCGCGGCTGCGACCCTTTCGGGTCGCAGCCGCTGGGTGGCTCCGGTCAGGCGTTGTCGGCCTCGGCCTGGATCCCGGCGAGAACCTCGGCCGGGTCGCTGCCGGTGGCGAGCAGACCGATCTGTCCCTGCATCGCCGCCTGGGTGGCGGCCCACGCCGGGTTGGTCGACGGGTAGAACTGGGCGTGCGGCAGGAGCTCGTTGAACGCCGCCATGTCCTCGTTGGTCGTCTGCTCCGCGCCGGACTTGGTGACGGGCAGGAAGCCCTCCGTGTCCACGAACTTGACGTAGTTCTCGGCGTCGTAGAAGAAGTCGAGGAACGCGCCGACCTGCTCGGCCTTGTCGCCCTCGTTCTTGAACGCCATCAGGTGGTCGGCCACGCCGAGGGTGACCTGCTCGCCGTCCTTGGTCGGGATCGGGTGGATCGAGTAGTTCAGCTCGGGGTTCTTCTCCTCGATCATGCCGACGATCGGCGGCAGGCCCATGGCCATGCCGAACTTGCCCTGGATGAACTGGTCGAGCATCGGCGTGCGCTGGGTGGCGCCGGCGTCCGGCTGGGTGAGGCCGTCGTCGTAGAGCTTCTTCATGAACTCGGCGGCCTCGAGGTTCTCGGGCGTGTCGACGGTGATCGTCTCGGCGTCGCCGTAGCCGCCCCCGGCGCCGAAGAAGAAGATGCCGGCCTCGGCCTGGGCCTCCTCGGACCCGAGCGGCAGGCCGTAGCCGTACGCGTCGGTGCTGTCCGTGATCTTCTTGGCCGCGTCGTAGAGCTCGTCCCAGGTGGTCGGGGGCGCGTCGACGCCCGCCTCGGCGAGGACGTCGTCGTTGACGAAGAGCGCGCGGGCCGAGGCGATCAGCGGGAAGCCGTACTGCTTGCCGTTCATGGAGGCGTTCTCCACGAAGGACTCCTGGAAGTCCGCGATCGTCTCCTCGGAGAGCACCTCGTCGGCCGAGTAGAGCAGCTCGTCCTCCACGTAGCCGGCGAAGGCGTCGATGCTGAGGATGTCCGGTGCCTGGTTGGACTGCACCCGGGTGCGGATGACGTCGTTGATGTTCTCCCAGGACTGCATCTCGAGCTCGACCGTGACGCCGGGGTTCTCGGCCTCGAAGTCGGCGATGACCTCGTCCCACAGCACCTTGGTGTTGTCCGAGTACGTGGCGGCCAGCATGGTCAGCTCGACGTCGCCGCCCTCGCCGGAGTCGCCGCCGGCAGAACCGGACGAGCACGCGGCCAGCGTCAGCGCTGCCGCCACGGCGATCGCCGCAGCCCCTGTCTTTCGTGTCACGAGAGGGTTCTCCTTGTCTGCACCCGGCGGGAGAGGGTGGCCTCGACCCGCGCGCCGGTGTGATTGTTCGTGAGTGGTCAATGCGCCTATGCATCATGTCTGCTCAGCACGCCCAGTTTCGTGCGTGCGCCAGATCACGTCAAGCGAATGGACTTGCTTGGCGGTCACGGTTCCGTAACGGACCCGACACGACCCGGAGCGACGACGCCGGGCAGGACCTTGGTCCGCCCCCGGCCGCGGCGGGGGCTGCCCAGCACGACGCCCGGAGCGCAGGGCTCCGGGCGTCGTGCGGTCAGACGGCGGGCGGGACGCCGCTCAGGAGCACTGCGCCCAGATGTTCGCCCAGTCGCCGTGGTCCTGGCCGTTGTGCCCCAGCGGGTCGAGCACAAGCTCCAGGGTCTCGACGCCGGTGACGTCCACGGCCGCACGGCCGGTCTCCGAGGTCGCCGTCATCGTCGGTGACCGCCAGAGCTCTGCACCGTCGCCTCGCACGATGAAGGCGATCGAGCCGCCCTGCGCGATCTCGTCGTCGACTCCGTAGTCGAACGCGAGCGAGGTGCAGGTCCCGCCGAGGTCGACGGTGACGGTGGATGGGGCGTGCGCCCCGATCCCCTTGGCATAGGTACGCCCGCCCAGCGAGAGGACGTTCCCGTCGTCGGCGCCCTGCTCGCCGTTCGACCGGTCACGTTCGACCGGTCCCCAGCCGTTCGTCGACGAGACCCACTCCACGTCGGAGAGGAAGTAACCCCCGGCGACGAGGTCCACCTGCACGGACTGCACCACGCCGTCGCCGGCCGTGAGCTCGAGCCGGACCGCGTCCAGCCCGCTGCGCCCCTCGGGATCGAGCACGAGCGCGACCGTCCGGGTCTCCCCGGGAGCGACCTCGACGGTGACCGGCTCGGCGGCGAAGGTCTCGAGACCGGTCGCCGAGAGCGTCACCGATCCCGCGGCGTCGCCCACGTTCCGCACCGGCACCGACGCGGTGATCACCTGGTTCGGGTCGGCGACGCTGAGCCGGTCGACCTCGATGCGCGCGAGGGGCGCGACCGCCTCCACGATCTCTGCCCGCGCCGTGAAGGCCTGGACCAGCCGCCCGTCGCGCGAGGTGACGACACCGTCGACGGCGAGCAGCGAGCCGTCCTGCGGCACCGGGACGGTGGCGACCCAGGTGCGGCTCGTGCCCGCCTTGACCGGCGAGTTGCCGCGCGTGCCCTCGACCTTCGTCGCGCCGGGCACGTCGACACGCACGTCACGCAGCCGCTCCTCGCCCGCCGTGACGGTCACCTCGACGGTGGCCACCCCGCCGGCGGCCACCAGACCACCCTCGATCACGGCCTCCACGCGCGCACCGTCCGGGTTCGCCAGCGCGGCGATGACCGCGGCACGGTGGTCGAGCATGACCGCCCAGGCGGCCGGGCTCGAGTCACCGTCGGGCACGACGCCCGAGAGGGCGGCGGCGACGACGGGATGATCGGCCCCGAGCTTCTCCTTCGCGATGTCCAGCAGCTCGGCGTCGTCCTGCCCGTCCTGGAAGAGCTCCCACCGCGTCGACGACACGGGGCCCTGCGCGCCGGGGTACACGATGTACTCGTCACCCTGCCCGTACCGGAACGAGGGGTCGCTCCAGACGTCCTGCGGCCACGAGTTGTACGTCCACCGCAGGAAACCGTCCAGGTCGCGCTGCTCGACGACCCAGCCGAGGGTGCGGGTGTTGTACGGCGGCGTGGGGACGACCGTGTTCGGCACGGTGGGTTCGTTCCACGTGTAGAACAGCGTCGGCCTGCCCTCGGCCCGGCGCTGGTCGATGAGGTCCTGCGGGACGTCGTCGAGGAAGGACACGTTGAACGAGATGGCCTCGGCGATGTCCGCCTCGGCGAGCGAGTTCGCGGCGAGCGCGATCTTGTCGAGCCACTCCGGGCTGACGGCCTCCAGCACCTCGAAGGCCGCGTTCATCCGGTTGAGCGGCTGCTCGTCGAACGCGAGCCTGGTGTCCTCGAACCAGCCCCGCTCGCGCAGGTGGTCCGTGAACTCGGTGAGGAACGCGGTCCACGCCTCGCGGTAGCGCTCGTCGCCGACGGTGACCGACTCGGAGACGAGCTCGCCGGTGCGCGAGTCGACGTAGGCCAGACGGTCACGCCCCTGGAACTGCAGCATCGCGAAGGCGTGGATGTCCGTGCCGATGCCCGCCGCGCGCGAGTCGGTGACGATCCGGTCGAACACGCTGAAGTCGAAGCTCCACTCGCTGCCGTCCCACCGCCACTCGACGGTCGAGCGGTACGGGCTCCACGTCTGCGGACGGATCTTCCCCTCGTGGGAGACGAGCCACGGGTCCTCGGTGATGGCGACGTTGACGACGTCCTGACCTGCCGCGGCGAGGTCGGCCCAGTACGGCTCGAGCGCCTCGAAGTGCTCCTCGCTCCACGGCTCGAGCCCCAGCTGGTCAGCGACGGCGTCGGGGTGGGACCAGAGGTCGAGCACGAAGGGCCGCTCGGCGACGGGACGCAGCTGGACGTCCGGGACGACGATCTCCAGCGGCCAGCTTCCGACCGCGCCGGCCGCGCTCGCGAGGTCGACCGTGGCCGTGTAGACGCCGGGGGCGGCGTCCGCCGGGACCTGGACGGTGAACCAGAGCGGCTGGTTGCGCCCGGCGGGCACGTCGACGCTCTCCACCTCGCGCAGCGGGTCCGCAACGAGACCGCCCTGCACCTCGTTCTGGATGTACTCGGGGTAGCGCACCCGTACCGCCTCGCCCAGCGTCGCCCCGCTTCCCGAGGTGGGCTCGGACACCGTCGCGGTGAGGCCCTTGATCGCGTCGCCGGCGGTGACCGCGAGCTGGGCGCTCGCGCGCCCGGCGGCCGGCACCTGCAGGGTCAGCGGTGCGGTACCGATCGGGTCACCCGGGTCGCCCACCCGCGGCACCCGCGCGAACGACGAGGCGGCGAACTCGCCGGCCGGCGTGCTCACGGTCGGCTCGCCCTGCTCGACGACGCCCTCGGCGAGGTCGACGGGGAAGAGCTGTGCCCGCGCCTCGACGGTGCGGTCACCGGCCTGGGCGGTCGCCCGGTAGCGCGTCGTCCACATGCCGGCCGCGAGGTCCGCCGCAGTGACCGTGTGGCTCGGGCTGTTGTTCCGGCACACGTACGACTTGCCCGGTGCGAGCGAGGAGTAGTTGCAGGCGCTCGCGCCGCCGGGCTCGACCACCTTGATGCCGGTGAGCGTGGTGTTCCCGGTGTTGACCACCTCGAGCCACGGCTGGATACGGTCACCGATGAGCCCGTCGTCCCCGCCGGTGTAGATCGCGTCGAGCACCGGACGGAGCTCGAACGCCGGGGCCGGGATCGGGGTGCCCTCGACGGGAATCTGCGCGTGGACACCGGCCGTGCCGCCGTCCGTGCGGTACTCGACACGCACGGTGTGCGTACGCTGGTCGGCGGTCGCGGGAGGGGTGAGCGGCAGCTCGATCGTGGCCGTCTCGCCCGGTGCCAGCGCGGGCACGTCGGCGCCCTCGCTCGTCCAGGACGAGTCCTCGGGCAGGCCGAGGCGCCCGGCGGGCAGGTCCCCGCCGCTCTGGTTCTCGACCGTCACCGTGACCGCACCGGGAACCGCCGGCGCCTGCACGGCCGGCTCGTCGACGCTCAGCGAGGCGCAGACGCCCCCGAGCCACCCGAGGTCGAAGCTGGTGTAGGAGATGTGGCGGTACCCCTCGCGCTCATAGAGCAGGCCGTAGCGGCCGCCAAGCTCGCCGTCCTCGCCTGCGGGCAGGGGCGTGAGCGTGGAGTAGGCGCTGGCGCCGGACTGCACGACCCGCTCGACCGGCCAGGTGTCGCCGCTGTCGCAGCTCATCCGGACCGTGAGGTTGCGGCGGACGTTCTAGTTCGCCGTGTTGGAGTGGAGCAGGATCTGCGAGCGCGGGTCGTCGGCGGGCGCGTCGGGGAAGGCCCGGATGACGCTGCCGTTGTTGGCCGGGTCCGGCAGCTCGTGGTCCGGCTCGAAGGGCGAGTAGGTCACTCCGCCGTCGTCGGAGCGGGCGACGAGCCGGTACGGCGCCGCCCGCGAGACGAGCAGCACGGTGCCGTCGGCGAGCTCGACCACCTTGTTCTCGTCGGCCCGCGGCCCGACCGGCTTCCCGGCCTGCCAGGTGGCCCCGTGGTCGTCCGAGTAGGCCGACACGGCGTAGTTCCCGCCGTCGATGCGCACCGTGTACTGCTGGATCAGCCGACCCGCGTGCTCGCCCGTCCGCAGCTGGATGCCCTCGCCGCTCGCCGCGAACATGCCGGCCCAGTTGGCGTGCCCGGCCTTCAGGTCGGCGGTGATGCGGTGGTGCTCCCACGTCTGCCCGTGGTCGCGCGAGACGGAGTAGTCGGCGTGCAGCACGTTCGGGTCTGCCGGGTCGCTGCCCGTGGTGGAGGAGGCGAAGCCGGCGTTGATCGAGGCCGCGTAGAAGACGAAGACGTCCCCGGTCTCGCGGTCGACGACGACGGACGGGTCACCGAAGCCGTTGGGCGCCGGCTCGCTGCGGATGACCTGCTGCGGCCCCCACGTGTCACCCCCGTCCGTCGAACGGCGCATGAGGAGGGCGATGTTCGACGGGAGGTCGTTCATCGTCGGCCGCCCGTCGAACACGGCGAGCAGGTCACCGTTCGCGGCGGTGGTGAGGGCGGGGATGCGGTAGCGCAGCCAGTCCCCCTCACCCCTGCTCGCGATGTCGAACAGCTCGAGCTCGGGGTCGAGACCGTCCGCCGGCGCGGCAGCGACGGCACCGCCCGTGTCGGTGACGGTCGGGAGGGGCGTGGCGTGCGCGGCGTCGTGCTCGACGGCGGCCGGTGCGCCCCAGGCGAGGGCGAGGCTGAGCACTGCCGCGAAGAGGACGCGAGGGGTCCTTCTCATGTGATCTCCATTGGTCGGCGCATTCTCGTCGGACCTGGGACCGCCGCCGGGCGGCGCGTCTCGACCGGGGCGGCGTTCCGCCTTCCCGCGTCACAGGGCCCCGTCGTCCGACGTCTGATCTTTCCGACTACCGCAGTAGGAGTCAATAGTGATCCGACAGGCGGACTTTCGATCGTCATCGATCACGACGGCGGCCCGGCTCCACTGAGTCCTTGAGCCGGTCTCCACCCGGACACAGATCCGCGCCCGGGTCTGCACCCGGGCGCGGACTGAGGTTGACGTCGTTTCAGTCGGCGAGAGCCATGTCGAAGACGTGCATCGCGGCGTTGGTGGGCAGGGTCACGTAGGCCACCGTGCGGGACGGGTCGAGGGGCACGGAGTTCGCGAACACCCGGTAGGTGATCCCGTAGTTCGCGGGACCGGCCTGGGTGTTGCGGTGGTCCATCTCGATGACGGGGGTCGCGCCGTACTGGTCAGGGGCCGTGCAGCACCAGTTCGGGAAGCCGAGGCTCTGCTGGGCGCTCGTCCCGTCGGTGTAGGTGATGCGCACTGTCCCTACGCCGGTGCCGGCCGCGGACCCCAGGAACACCAGGCGCTCGCCGCTGCCGTCGACCGCGAACGTCTGCCCCCGGGCGACGACGTTGTTCGGCGTGCCGGCGGGAACCTCGGGCCACGTGAGCTCGGCCCCGAGGACTGAGATCGGCGACCCGGGCACGACGCCGGCCGCTTCCAGCGCCTGGGCCGAGAAGCTGTTCCCGCCGCCGTCGAAGTTGCCCGGGCCGGGATTCGACTCGTCGGTCACACCGACGTTGTTGTACGCCTCGGCGAGCTCGGCGTACGCAACCCCCGTGCTCTGGGTCCGGCTCCCCGTCACCGAGTGGACCGTGCCGCCGGACTTGTAGCTGGCGGTCGCGGTGAAGGTGCGGAGGACGAACTCCTCACGCTGCTCGGGCACCTGCACGAGGAACTTCGAGGTGACGGACTGGCCGGGCTTGACCGAGCCGGAGACGGCGACCGTCGCGTCCTCGACCGCCCACCCCAGAGGCGCCTTCAGGGTGACCTCGAGCTGCTGGATCCCGGAGCTACCGCCGTTGGTGACGGTCACCGCCACCGGGGAGATCCGCGGTCCGTCGAGGTCGATCTCGGCGATGGAGACGCTGACCGTGGGCCCGGCGGCGCCGGCGGCCGGCTGGGCGGCCGCGGGCGCCACCAGCGCGACACCGAGCGCCAGCCCGGCGCCGAGCAGGCCGACGAGGCGCCTCATCGTCCGGCCCCCACCAGTGCGGCCGGCATGTCGGTCTCCACGGAGTCGAGGCCGGGACGGAGCTCGTGCCAGCGACCGCGCGTGAAGTCGGGAACGGCGACGGGGCGGGAGCCCTTCCGGATCGACTCCCCGCTCAGCGGCACGGAGGCGCACCAGGAGGCGGAGTCGTAGACGTCGATGTCAGGCACGAGACCCGCACGCATCTGCTGGATGATGCGCCACTGCAGGATGTAGTCCATACCGCCGTGGCCTCCGTTGTTGGCGGCGTCGTCGCCGACCTTGCGCCAGAGCCAGTGGTCGTACTTCTGCAGGTACGGGTCGAAGGACGCCCACGCGTGCCCGCGGTGGTCCGGCTCGACGTAGATCCGGGCGGGGTAGTCCTCGAAGATGCCGCGGGTGCCCGCGATCGAGTTGATCCGGCTGTACGGCCTGGGGGAGCTGACATCGTGCTCCGCCCGGACGAGTCGGCCCTTCTCCGTGCGGATGATGCTCGTGGTGCGGTCGCCCTTGACGTAGGTCTCGGCCCAGGAGGGATGGTCCGCAGGCATGAACCGCTCGCGGTAGTCCGCGAGCGCGAGGGCCGCCGAGCTCGTCGCCGTGAGGTAGCTGAAGCGGTCACCGCGGTTGATGTCCATGCAGGCCGCGATCGGTGCGAGTCCGTGCATCGCGTAGAAGCTGGCGTCGGTGTGCGTGTGCCACATCCGGCGCCACTCGTCCGGCTCGTAGGACCCGTTGAACAGCAGGTCGCGCAGGTCGTGGAGGTAGCCGCCGTGCCCGTGCGTCAGCTCACCGAAGACGCCGTCGTGCGCCATCTTGAGGATGGCGAGCTCGTTGCGGCCGTACGAGCAGTTCTCCATGAGGAAGCAGTGGCGCTGCGTGCGCTCGGAGGCGTCGACGAGGTCCCAGAGCTCCTTGAGCTCGGTGGCGATCGGCAGCTCGATGCCGACGTGCTTGCCGCCCTGCATCGCCGCCATGCCCTGTCGGAAGTGCCACTCCCACGGCGTGGCGACGTAGACGAGGTCGACGTCGTCGGCGGCGCACAGCTCCTCGTACGCGGTGTCGCTGCCGGCGTACACCGTGGGCCGGTTCCCCGTCTCGGCCTGGATGCGGTCGGCCGCGCGAGCCGCACGGTCGGGCAGCGTGTCGCAGACGGCGGTGATGACAGCGCCCGGGACGCCCAGCCAGCCCCGCAGCATCCCGTTGCCGCGGTTCCCCAGCCCGACGAGACCGATGCGTACCTCGTCGTGGCGCTCGAACGGGACCCCGATCATCGTGCGCTGCCCCGGCGCCGTTGCCGGCGCCTTTCCCGTGCTGGTCACCGCGTTCGCCGGCACGATGCTCGTCGCCGCCACAGTGCCGGCGGCAAGGCCCATCGTCGTCAGGAACGACCGGCGGCTTGCTCGAAACTCCCCCATTGCGTCTCCCCCATCGGTACGTCGTCGTCCTTCAGGTACCGGGGGACGCGCCAGTGCGTTTTCGTCCTTCCCCCGGACGGAACCCCACTGCGGCAGTTCTGCCGCGTACGTGGCGTGCCGTTTGGCCGAAATCTTGGCGAGCGCGACCCAAAGTGTCAATAGTCGATCCAAATTGCGGATCTTCAATCACCTTTGATCATCAGCATTGATCATTTCGCTTTCCTCTACCCGTCACCGCGCGCGGCGGTAAGGGGCAGGGCAGGACCGACGGGAAGCGGACCCCCGACGCCAGACGGCCGACCGGTGCACTCGCACCGGCCGGCCGTCTGGTCCCCGCGGAAGCAGGGGGTTACCGCAGCACGATCTCCGAGATGCGCGGCGCCGCGGAGCCGGCGGCGAAGAGGAGCCGCACGCCGTCGACCGCCGCGCCGTCGAGCGCGGCCTCGTGGAAGACCGCACCCCCTGTCAGCTCACCCACCGTGACCCACTCGCCGTCGCGGGCCACCTGGATCTCGCCGGAGCCGGACCCGACGACCGCGACCGAGGCCGCCGTCGTCGCCTCGTCGAGGTTGCGAGCGAGGAACGAGCCCTCGACGGGCGCGGAGGCGGCCACGTAGGAGGTTGCGACGTCGCCGTCGAAGGCGCGCGCGGCCCCCTCGCCGGGCACGCTGGCGAGGTTGGTCTCGAACTCCCCCGAGGGAGCGGAGACGACGAACTCGCGGATCTTCACCCACTGGCCGCCGGAGTTGTCCGCCGTGGCGAGCAGGCGCACGTAGCGCGCCTGCACCGGGGTGTCGAAGGTGTGGGCGACGAGCGGGGACGAGATGTACTCGCCCGCGTCCGTCCAAGTCTGGCCGTCCGCCGAGTACTGCAGGGTGGCGGTGTAGAACATGTCCCCGGACTGGGTGTCGGAGTCGGACTGGTGCACGGCCACCGACCCGATCTCGCGAACCTCGCCGAGGTCCACCTGCACGTAGTCCCCGGCCTGCCCGGCCTCGTTGGACCAGTAGAGGGTGGCGGGGTCGCCGTCGACCATCTTGGCGAGGGTGTTGTTCTGGTAGGTCCCCATCGAGCTCGACGGGGCAGCCGGGTAGCCCTGGGCCGGCCCGGCAGGCTCGGCGCCGAGCCAGTCGGCGTAGGCGGCCATGGCCCGGTCGGAGAAGTCCTCGAAGACACCGTCGCCGACGGACGGGACGAGGACGTTCTCGCGCCGGACGCCGTCACCACCCTGGTCGTCGAGAGTCGGCTCAGCGGTCCTCGCGATCCACTCACGGGCGGCGAGCAGCTCGGCGGTTGCGGTGGCGCCGTCGTCGGCCGCGATCGCCTCGAGCATCGCGATCTCGTGCTCGAGCGCGGTGGCCCACTGGGCGGCGGCGTCGACCCAGGGCTGCGCGTCGGCGGCGAAGCCCGGCTCCGCCATGGTGGGCAGGACCTCCGGCAGGGAGCGGATGACCGACAGCCGCTCACGCAACGCCGTCGCACCCGAGGCGTCCCCGGCCTCGTAGGCCGCCCAGAACGCCTCGACGTCCGCGCTCAGCGCCGGCGCGTGGACCACGTCGTCGCGGTACGGCCAGCTCTGGTTGAGGTCGGCGAAGGTCACCAGCGCGTCACGCACGACGGGGTCGTCCCCGGCCAGCTCGGCGAGGACGGCGGCCATGGAGGTGTCGGCGTCGTAGGCCGGGCCGTTCCAGGTGTAGTCCGCGTAGTTGCCGAGCGCCGGCAGCGACGCGTACGGCTGGATCATCGGGTTCGAGGTGAAGCCCTCGATGTGCTGGTACAGCCCCGGGTCGCGGCCGGTGAGCGGGTTGAGGAACAGGCGGCTGCGGCGACCGTCGTTCACCGGGAAGTTGTCCCAGATGTACAGGTGCTCGGTGCGGTAGGACTGCGACGCCCGCCGCACCGACGCCTCGGTGATGGTGTCGGAGAAGACGCCCTCACCGGTCCACTGGACGCGGACGTCGTCGTCGAGGCGGTCGCCGAACCGCCCCTTGTACGGGTCCTCACCGGACCCGGCGTAGTTGGTCGGCACGGTCTGCAGCGGCTCGAGGCCGTTCGGCTCGATGTACTCGGTCTGGATGCGGTTGAGGTAGTCGGTCTGGGCGTCGGCGAGCCAGTACCAGTTGCCCTGGTTGGGGTACTTGGCCCGGTCGGCGTCGCAGTGCAGCCGGAGCGGGATGTCGTCCAGGGCCACGTAGAACGAGTCGACGCCGAGCTCGCGCAGCTGCTCGAACTTGGCGATGGTCGCGTCGAAGTCCTCCTGCGAGGAGTAGCAGATGTCGTTGCCGGGCGAGAGTGCGAACGTGAAGTCGACGTGGTTGGCGTTGGCGGCGTCGACCAGCTCCTCCATCCGGGCCAGGTCGTCACCGCTGTAGAGCTCGCGCCACTGGTAGCGCAGCAGCAGGTCGTCCTTGGGCGTGTAGATGTAGGTGTTCATCTTGTGCTCGCCGTAGAACTCCATGTGGTCCAGGCGGGACTGGTGCGACCACGGGATGCCGTAGAACCCCTCGATCGCGCCGCGGATGGACATCAGCGGCCAGTCGCGGATCTCCAGTCCGGGCACCTTCTTGCCTTCCACGACCTGGCGGAGAGTCTGGGTGGCGTAGAACGTCCCTCGGGCGTCGGCGCCGTTGAGGACGACGACGGGGCGGCCCTCGTGCCGGCCGCTCGCCAGGACGTACCCCTCCTCGGGGAGGTCGGTGGCGTTCTCGACGCCCATGCCCGCGAGCACCTCTGCGAGCGCCGGGTTGTCCGCCACGGTGCCGAGGTAGACCTCCTTCCCCTTGCCCCGTGCCTCCGTCGTGGTGGTCACCTTGCCGCCGGCCCCCGCGATGATCTCCTCGGCGGCGGCGATCGCAGCGGCGTCGGTCTCCTCGCCGACGACGAGCGTCACCCTCCCGGCGAGCGGCACCGGGTCCCCGCCGGCGGTGAGCTCCTGCGGCACGGGGTAGACCTCCGGCGCCTGTGCGGCGCCGGACACACCGGCGGCACCGCCGACGGCCGCGCCGGGCGTGCTCGTGCCGGCCCCGCCCTCTTTGGTGCTCGGTGCCGGCGCGGTCGGCCCCGCTACCGCCGGCGTGGCGACGGCGAGCGCGGCAAGGATCGCGGCCGCACCGCCCATCGTGGTTCTCAAGGTGCGCGCTGAGCGCGATCGCATGTTCACGGACACTTCTCCCCCGTTGGACGTCGTGAACCACCGCCAGGCGTCATCGCCATGTCCGAACCAGTTCGGTTTTGGTAGGCGGTGGGCGTTGCGGGTCACATTGAGTCAGAGCGACCTGGTAACCGTCAAGAGCCGGCAGGAATCCAGGCGTCCCGCACACCGGCGCCCCCAACGGGGCGACGCCCACCCCGCCGCAGGGCCGCCCGGCCACCCCACAGGTGTGAGACGCACCACCGCCGCAGGCCTCGGCCGACAGGGGCCGCGCCCCGCACCTCACCCGACGCTCCGGTGTCCGGTTTGCCGCCGAATTCCGCCGAAAACCCTCGGTTACGTGGGGTCCCCGGAAACGGGTACGGTGCGGCTCGTAACCTCACCACGAGCAGTTCCGGAAGGACACCCCGTGCAGACCACGATCTCCGCTCCCAGCTGGGCCGACCCGGCCCAGATCACCGACCCTGCGGACCGCGCCGCCGGCATGCGGCGCTCGCCGATCAGGGCCGAGCGTTTCGGGACGGGCCAGGTGCGTACGGTCATCGTCGACGACGGCGACGGCCCCCGCCTCCACCTGGACGCACGCACGGAGGACGGCCTGACGCTCGAGCAGGCCACCGCCCTGGTGGAGTTCCTGGCGGAGCAGCTCGAGATGCTGCGCGAGGCCGCGGCCGAGTAGCCCGTCCGGGCGGTCAGCGCGTCCGGGGCTTGAGCCGCACCTGGGGGAGCTCGGGGGCGGGCAGGGGTGCGCCGTCGTAACCCGTGACCTCGCCGAAGCGGGCGACCCCCTCGGGCTCGCCGGCGATCGCGGCCTGCCACTGGGCCCGCGCCTGCACGACCTCCTCGTGCGTACGCGTCACGAAGTTCCACCACATGAGCACCTGCTCCGTGAACGGGGCACCGCCCATGAGCACCGCGCGCACCGGGGCCGCCCCGGCCTCGAGGAGGATCTCGTCGGAACCGGGTGCGAGGTAGGCCAGCCACGCCTCGGGCACCACGGTGCCCGCGACCACGAGCTCCCCGGCGTCCAGCAGCACGCCGTGCTCGAAGCTCCGCTCGACCGGCAGCCGGACGCTGGCCCCGGCGGGGATGTCGATCTGTGCGGCGACCAGCGGGGAGTACGCCCGCGCCGGTGACGTCACCCCGCCGAGCGTGCCCATGAACACCCGGACCTCGGCGCCGTCGACCTCGAAGGTCGGCACGTCGGCCACGTGCTCGAACGCGCGCTCGCCGGCGCGGTCGGCGTCGGGCAGCGCCGTCCACAGCTGCACGCCGTGCAGTCGCCCCTGCGTGGGGAAGCGCCTGAGCGTGCCCTCCTCGGAGTGACAGATCCCGTTCCCGGCGGTCATGAGGTTGAGCTGGCCCGGGCGGACCGTCTGCACGGAGCCGAGCGCGTCCTGGTGGAGCACCTGTCCCTCGAACAGCCACGTCACCGTCTGCAGCCCGGTGTGCGGGTGGGGCGGGACGTCCATCCCGCCGGAGACCGAGATGTCGTCGGGCCCGTAGTGGTCGGCGAAGCAGAACGGCCCGATCAGCGACCGCTTCTTCGACGGCAGCGTGCGCCGCACCGTCATCGCCCGCGGTCCGCCCAGCGGCACGTCCCGCGGCTCGATCAGCTCGACGGCGGACGGGGCGGGACCGGTCAGGCACACCTGCTCCTGCGGGCGGACCTCGAGGTTCGTCATGCCCACCAGCGTAGGAAGGTCGCCGGCCGGGCGGCACGTCGCCGACCGCGGGGCGCGTCGGCCCGAACCGCGTTGTCTGTGGCCGGCCCCACTGCCCGTCCGGAAACAACGCCATATGCTCAACGGTTCAACTTGTCATGACCACAGCTGTTGACCTCCAGACCTCGGACGCGATCCTCCTCGACGAGCACGCGCAGGACCTGCTCTTCCGCGAGGCCCGGACGGCGAACGCCTTCACCGACGAGCCCGTGACCGACGAGCAGATCGCCGCCATCTTCGAGCTCGTCAAGTGGGCGCCCACGTCGATGAACACGCAGCCGCTCCGCGTCGTCGTCGTGCGCTCGGAGGAGGCCAAGCAGCGCCTCCTGCCGCACATGGCCGAGGGCAACCGCGCCAAGACGAAGGCCGCGCCCGCGACCGCGCTCCTGGCCGCCGACATCGACTTCCATGACGAGCTCCCGCGCACCTTCCCCCACTTCCCCGGCGCCCGCGACCTGTTCGCCGGCGACGAGGAGTCGCGCGCCCGCACGGCCGAGCTCAACACCGGACTCCAGGTCGGCTACGCGATCCTCGGCATCCGCGCCGCGGGCCTCGCGGCCGGTCCCATGACCGGCTTCGACGCCGACGCCATCTCCCAGGAGTTCTTCCCCGACGGCCGCCACCGCGTGCTCGTCGCCATCAACATGGGCAAGCCCGCTGAGAACGCGTGGCACGACCGTCTGCCGCGCCTCGGCTTCGACGAGGTCGTCACCACTCTCTGATCTCAGCAGCGCACGCTCGCTGCGCACGACCGACGGGTGCGGTTCCGGACAGGAACCGCCCCCGTCTGTTCTTTCCGACGGCGGAAGCGAGGCTCAGCGCAACGGGTCGAACGGTGCGAGCTCGCGCGGCCGGTGACCGGTGACGAGCGCGTCGGCCAGGAGCTGGCCGGTCACCGGTCCGAGGGTGATGCCCCACATCCCGTGACCGCCGGCCACGTGCACGCGCGGTGAACGCGTCGGGCCCACGAGCGGCAGGCCGTCCGGCGTGCACGGGCGCGCCCCGACCCACTCGTCGCGCCGGTCGTCGAGGTCCGCGCCGCGGAGCAGCGGTCGGGCGGCGGCGACGATGGCGTCGATCCGGCGCGGGTCCAGCGGTGCGTCCGGCGCGCGGAACTCCATCATCCCGGCTACCCGCAGCCGGTCGCCGACCGGCGTGCAGGCGACCCGCTGCGCCGGGAGGTAGACCGGGCCGGCGGGGAGGTGGTCGACCGGGACGCTGAAGCTGTACCCGCGGCCCGCCTGCACCGGGGTGCGCACCCCGAGGCCGCGGGCCAGGTCGCCGAGCCAGGCGCCGGTGGCGACGACGACCGCGTCGAAGCGGTCAGCCCCAGCGTCCGCGGCGGTCACGGCCACGCCGTCGCCGGTGTCGGCGAGCCGGACGACGCGAGTCTGCTCGCGGATCACCCCGCCGCGGGCCCGGACGGACTCCGCCAGGCGGGCGACGAACTCGCCGGGGTTGAGGAACCGCTGCCCGCGGAGCCGGATCGCGGCGCCGATCTCGTCGGACAGGGCGGGCTCGACGGCCCGGGCCTCGCTCCCGGTGAGCACGTCGAACTCGATGTCCTGGCCCGCCGCACGGATGTGCCGGAGCTCCTCCAGCAGCACCTCGCGCTCCGCCGTCGTGCGGTAGGCGGCGAGGAAGGACTCCGCCTCCCGCGTGCGGCCCGCGACGCCACCTGCGGCCAGCTGGTCGAAGGCGGCCAGCGCCCGGCCGTTGATCGGCACGAGCGACTCCATCGCGGTGCGCCAGCGTCGTGCCGTGCTGCTGCGGGCGAACCGGAGCAGGAACCGGATCAGGCGAGGGTTGGTCGTGGGCGGCACGTAGACCGGCGAGGCGGGACTGAGCACCGCCCGCACGCCGTAGCGCAGGACGGCCGGCTCCGGCAGCGGCGTGCTGATCCCTGGCGTGATCCAGCCGGCGTTCCCCCACGAGGCCCCGGCGGCGACGGTCCTCCGCTCGAGAACCGTGACCTCGGTCCCGTGCTCCTGCAGGAACCAGGCCGTCGACAGCCCGACCATCCCGGCACCGACCACAGCGACGGTTCTCGGAGTGCGTGTCCCCATGCCCGGCCATTGTGGTGCCGCGACGACGGAAAGTCCTGGGGATCACCCGGTGCCCGGGCGGTCGTCCTGTGCAGAACCGGCCTCCTGCGCCGACGACGCCCCGGGCCCGTAGCGGGCTCCGGGGCGTCGGCCGGTGCGGTGGCACCGCGTGCTGCGGTGCCGGTCTGTGCGGTACCGCGTTGCTGCGGCACCACGCGCCGTAGATCAGCGAGCGCCGACGGCGACCGCGTCCTTGTTCTCGGCCTGCGCCGTCGAGCGGCGGGTGAGCATGGCGTCCACGCTCAGGCGCCCGGGGCCGGCGGCGATGAGGGCCAGCGCGCCCGCGGCGAGGGCGAGCACGAGCTCGTAGCCGTTCTCGGCGACCCAGATGCCGAACGGCAGGTGGACGATGAACATCGCGCCGAGCATGTTGATCGTCACGAGCGCGGCGAACAGCGAGGTGAAGGCGCCGAGGATGAGGGCCGCGCCGCCGACGGTCTCGACGAGGGCGGCGAACCAGGCGGACGCCGTCGGGGCGGGCACGCCCATGCCCTCGAAGGCGGCCGCAGTCCCGGCCATCCCCCAGGTGAGGAACTTCTGCAGGCCGTGGGCGAGGAAGACCACGCCGAGGGCGACGCGCGCCACCAGGAGCAGGACGTCCTTCGCGGTTCCGGAGGCAGGCTTGAGGAGGGTGGAGAGGTTCATGAGGGGTCCTTCGCGTTGTCGTAGCCGGCTGTCCCGGCGCGGCATGTGCGTCGGCGGGAGGTGACCGCCGAGGGGGCCGACCGACGACGGACGGCGAGGCCGCCGCCCACCGTGAGCGCGCCCCGGGCCGGACCGCGGAATCCACGCTCGCTCCAGGACCCGCATCGGCCGACGCATGCCACCGTAACAACGGTTAGTTGATCTTTCAACCGCCGTGGGCTCGCCCAGGACGCCGGGCCGCGGTGGGGCCACGCACCCGAGGACGCGGGATCAGACCGTCGCGGCGAGCCAGGACGGGACGCCGCCGGTGAGCGCACCGGACGCGCCCTGCACGGCCGTCATGGCCGCCACGCAGAAGATGTACACGTCCACCACGGCGACGAAGACGAGCTCGCGCCTCGAGCCGGCGTTGCCGAGCAGCGGCAGGGCGAAGTGACCGTTGCGGCGCCACAGCGGTGTCACCACCGCGGGCGACGGCCGCAGCGGCCACAGCAGCGGCACCCCCTGGGAGGTGAGCGCGTCGCCGGCCAGGTGGCACAGGCAGCCGAGGACCACCGCGGCAGGCAGCCACCACGTGGTCTCGGGCGCGAACCAGGTGGTCGCCGTCGCGACCGTCAGGGACACCGCCCACGACGAGAGCCACCCGCGGGTGACACGCAGCGCCTTGGCGGCGAACGCGACGAGCAGCACGATCATCAGCCACGCCCCGAGCTGGAAGTCCTCCCCCGCCACCGGGACGCGCAGGGCCGAGAGCGCCCGGGCGATCAGGCCGGCCCCCAGCACGCCGAGCAGGGAGTGGGTGGCGTGCCGATGACCGCCGGAGAGGAAGCCGAGACCGCGCGCGACCCACCGCGACACCGGCGGCAGCGAGCGCGCGATCGTGCCGGCGTGGTGGTCGGCGTCGAGCAGCAGCGCGGCGCCCGCCGTGGCCACCGCACCGGAGAGGACCTCGGCCGGCGGGAGCGGCACCCAGCCGGCGGCCCACGGCACCGTGGCGGTCACCGCCAGCCAGGCCGCGGCTCCGGTGGTGGCGTGCGCATGGCTCATCATCTTCTCGGGTGCCCTCCAGGCGGTCGCGGAGACGTCATCCTCACCCACGGCACCCACATCCCCGCCGCACGTCCACCCCCGGACAGACGCACCACCACACGTGCCCGCCGGAGTACCACCACCACTGGTGAGAGGGTCGGCGGGCGCCACTCCGCCGTCGACGCCCCGACGGAGAGGCTCAGCCGCCCGCACGCCCGGGTCAAAGCCCTGACGCGGTGAGCCGCCCCCGCAGCGTGCGGTGCTCGTACGCGCGCCGGAAACGGCCGCGCCGCTGCAGCTCCGGCACCACGGCGTCGACGAACTCCTCCAGCGAGGAGGGGTACAGCGCCGACATCACCACGAACCCGTCTGCCGCCCCGGACTCGAACAGCTCGCACAGGTAGTCGGCCACGGTGGCCGGTGAGCCGGTCGGCTGCGGCTTGAGCTGACTCATCGCCTGGCGGGCCGCGAGCTCGCGGACAGTGAGGTCCTCCGCGCGTGCGGCACGCAGCAGCATCTCCTCGAACCCGTCGCTGCCCGTGGCCCCGCGATGCGCCTCGACCAGGGCGACGGCGGAGCCGTCCGGGTCGAGCCCGGTCGGGTCGGCGTGCAGGAGCCGGCCGAGGACGGTGAGGATCTGGGCCTCGTCAAGGAAGGACTCCAGCTCGGCCAGCCGGTCGCGCGCACCGGCGTCGGTCGCGCCCACCACGGGCTGCACGGCCGGCAGCACGCGCAGCGCGTCCGGGTCCCGCCCGAGCGCGGCCGCCCGCCGGCGCAGGTCCGTCCGCACCTCCCGCATCGCCTCGGGACCGTCGGCGACGACGAAGACGACCTCCGCCCAGCGCGCGGCGAAGGCCCGCCCGCGCTCCGACGCCCCGGCCTGCATGAGCACCGGCCGCCCCTGCGGGCTGCTGGGCAGCGTGATCGGACCGCGGCTCAGCGGGGGGCCGTCACTCGGTACGGGCACGCGGCGGATCCTGGACGGGTCGGCGAAGAGGCGGGCGTCGGCGTCGAGCACAAGGGCGTCCGGCGCCCAGGTCTCCCACAGGTCCAGCACGGTCCGGACCACGCGGTCGGCGTGGTCGTAGCGCTCGCCCTTCGGCGGCATCGCGGGCAGCCCGAGGTTGCGGGCCTCCGCGTCCGTGGTGGAGGTGACGATGTTCCACGCCGTCCGACCGCCGGAGAGGTGGTCGAGGCTGAGCATCGTCCGCGCGATGGCGTACGGCGGCACGAACGTCGTCGACATCGTGGCCCCGAGCCCGAGGTGGGTCGTCACGGCCGCGGCCGCGGACGCCACCACCACGGGGTCGAGGTAGATGGCGCCCTTGCCGCCGGTGCGGACGGTGGTGGCGTAGTCGCCGGCGTGGTCCTCGGGCACGGCGAGCGCGTCGGGGAGGAACATCATGTCGAAGCAGCCCCGCTCGAGGGTGCGGGCGAGATCGGTGTAGAACCCTGCGTCGAGCCAGTCGGTCCGGGCCAGCGGGTGGCGCCAGTTCTCCGCGTACTGGCTGGTCGGTGCCTGCACCATGGCCACGAGGCTCATCTGGTCAGCCGCCGAGCGCACTAGGCCCCTCCAGGATTCCGAGGGCCGCGCCGGCCGCGAGCACGCAGGCGACGACGGCGAGCACCCCGGCCGCGAGAGCCCAGTCGCCGCGGGTCACCCGCACCGGGCGCCAGGTGGTCCGCGGCTCCAGCCCCAGGCCGCGCGACTCGAGCGCCTGCGCCATCCGCTCGCCCTTGCGCACCGAGACGACGAGCAGCGTGAACACCGCGCCGGCGAGGTGCCGGGGGCCGCGCGGGGGCCGGCCGTGGCGCGGATCCGCGCGCACCGTGCGGGCGTGCCGGATGGTCGCCCACTCGCGCGGCATCTCCTGCAGCATCCGGTAGCCGGCGAGGATCGCGTACGTGACGCGTGCCCCGAGCCGGGCGTTCTGGTGCAGGCTCGTCATCAGCGCGACGCCGTCGGTGGTCAGCAGGAACCCGATGGCCAGCACCCCGATCAGCAGGGTGCGGGCCGCCAGCGCCCCGCCCACGGCGAGCCCCTCCTCCGTCACGCGGAGGAGGCCGGCCTGCCAGAGCACCGTGCCGGGGCGGGCGAGCGCGTTGACCACGAGCACCCCGAGCGCGAAGGCCACGAAGGGCACGTGCGCCACCAGCAGCGTGCGCGCAGGCACCCGGGCCGACGCCGCGACCGCCGTGAGCGCGAGGAGGTACAGCACCGCCGGGGTCACCGGGTCGAGGACGAGGACGACGACGAGCGAGATCGCCGTCAGCAGCGCCAGCTTCACCGTGGGGTTGCGCCGGGCGAGCGGGGAGTCCGCGACCGGCGCGGCCGTCAGCGCCCTCACCGGTCCGCCCCCGCTCGCGCTGGGGCCCCGGCCGCCACAGCCGCGTCGAGCTCACGCAGCACGTGCCCGACGGCCGAGCCCGGCACGTGCTCGAGCAGCCAGGCCACGAGGGGCGGGAGGGTGAGCCCCGCCTGCGTGAGGACGTCGGCGTCACCGAGCACCTCCGCCGTCGGCCCGTCCGCGAGCACCCCCGCGGCCGGCCGACCCCGGCACCCGAGCACGACCACCCGCGTCGCGAGCGCCGCCACGGTGCGCAGGTCATGGCTGACGAGCACCACCGCTCCCCCGGCCTCGGCAACCTCCCCCAGGGTGGCCGCGGTGGCGATGGTGTCGCGCCGGTCGAGGCCGAGGGTGGGCTCGTCGGCGAGGAGCACCGGCCGGTCGTGCGCGAGCATGGCGGCGAGGCTGAGCCGCCGTTTTTCCCCGCCGGAGAGGCGGAAGGGGTTCTGCTCCGCCAGGTGCTCGAGCCGGTGCCGGCGCAGCTGCCGTGCCGCCACCCGCTCGGCGACGTCGGCCGGCAGCCCGTGAGCGATCTCCTCCCGCACGGTGCTGGCGACGAACTGGTGCTCGGCGTTCTGGAACACCAGGCCGGGCCGTGCGCCCTCGACCTGCCCGGCGAGCGGCTCGAGCAGCCCCGCGAGGGTGAGCAGCAGCGTGGACTTCCCGACGCCGTTCGCCCCCAGCAGCGCGACCACCTCACCGGGCCGCACCTCCAGGTCGATCCCCGAGAGCAGCGCCTGGTGATCCCCAGGCGTGCTCGCCACGTCGGGCGCCCATCGCCCACTCGGCCTGCGGCGCCGCCACCACGGTGCGCGACGTCGTGCCGAGGCCGGCGACTCCCGACCGACGGCCAGCCCACGGGCGGTCAGCAGTGCCGGGCACTCGTCGGCAGGGGCGGAGCCGTGTGCCGGGACGAGCGCGGGCCCGGCGTCGGCTGACGTGCCGCCCGTCGGTGCCGCGCAGGCGAGGGAGCGCAGGAAGGCGGTGTTCGCCGTCGCCGCCAGGCCACCCTCCGCGCCGGTGAGCGCGAGGAGCTCGGCGTCCAGCGGCAGCCAGCACCCGGCGGCGTGGAGCTCGCGGGCGTGGTCGCGCAGGACGACGGCGGTGGGCCCGTCGGCGAGGACCTCGCCGGTCTCGGAGAGCGCGAGCGCCCGGGAGGGCAGACCGGCGATGCCGTCGGGCCCGGCCCACTCGTCGAGGCGGTGCTCCACCAGTACCACCGCCGGCCCGTACGCCCTCACCGCCCCGGCCACGGCGCCGCGGACGGAGGCGATGCCCGCCGGGTCGAGCATCGACGTCGGCTCGTCCAGGAGCAGCACGTCGGGCTCGGTGACCATCGCCGCGGCGAGCGCGACCCGCTGCGACTCCCCGCCCGAGAGCGTGGCGGTGGCCCTGCCCCGCAGGTCTCCTGCCCCCGCGGCCTCGAGCGCCGCGCCGATGCGCGGGCCGATGGTCGCCGGGTCGGCGCCGTGGTTCTCCAGCGGCAGGGCGAGCTCCTGCTCCACGCCGGGCAGGCACACGGCTGCCGACGGGTCCTGGGCGAGCACGCCGAGGTGGCGGGAGCGGTCGACGACGGGGGTCGCGTGCGTCGTCGTCCCCACCCGGACCTCCCCGGCGAGGGTCGCGGCGACGGTGTGCGGGACCACGCCGGTGATCGCGTGGAGCACCGTGGACTTTCCCGAGCCGGAGGCGCCGAGCACGACCACCTGCTCGCCCGGCGCGAGGTGGAGCGAGACGCCGCGCAGCACCGGCTCCGCGCGGCGGGGAAAGGAGACGCTGACGTCGCGCAGCTCGACGACCGCACCGGCACGGGCGGGCGCGGGCTGCGCGAGGACGTCCGCCGCCCGTGCGGCACTCACGGCCGGTCCGCGCGGCCGATGGCGAAGTTGTCGACGACGCCGGTGCGCGCCAGGGCGTTCACGATCACCTTGCCGAGCAGCCCGCCGAGCACGATGCCGGACAGGCACTGGATCACCAGGCGGAGGACGAAGATGTCCTGCCCGTACCAGCCGAAACGGAACGCGGACCAGAAGAACACCAGCCCGGCGCCGAGCAGACCGGAGAGGGCGAAGACGCCCCAGCCGAACCGTCGGTAGCGGGTCAGCGCGAACGGGATCTCGCTGCCGGCGCCCTGGATCGCGGCGGCGACGAACAGCAGCGGCCCCACCGGCGAGCCGAGGAACACCACCTCCACCACGGAGGCGATGACCTCGGCGATCACCCCGGCGAAGGGGCGGCGGACGATGGCGATCGCGAGCGGGGCCACCAGCAGCCAGCCGCCGAAGAGGACGTGCTGGGCGATGTCGCCGGCCGGGCCCATGAGGATGGCCAGGCCGTTCCAGGCCTGCACGAGCGCCCAGTAGGCGAAGCCGAAGACGACGCCGAGCACGACCATGAGGACGAGGTCCTTCATGGCCCAGCGCGGACGGGTGGTCGTTGCGGTGCGGTCGGTGGTGCGGTCGGTGGTGCGGTCGGTGGTGGTCACGTCCGTCTCCCTCAGTTCGTGGCCCGGCTCGGCGAGCCGACAGAGACGGTCAGGTGCGTCACGACGTGCGGGACGACGGCGCCCACCTCGGCCCAGGCGTCGACGGCGGTGGCGAGCACCTCGGCGACGTCGCCGACCAGCTTGGTGGCGTAGTGGGCCGGGCTGGCTACGCCCCGGGCGGTGGCCCGGGCGATGGCGGCCTCGATGTGGGTCATGTGGTCGCCGGCGTCGGACCCGCCGTCGAGCAGCGGGTAGAGCGACCAGTGCGCGACGGCGCGGATACCGGTGGGCTCGAGCTCGACCGCCGCGGCGCCGGGCAGTCCGGTGACGCCGAGGTCGCAGGTGACCTCGCCGGGGCAGCCCCGGGAGAGCAGCACGTGCGCGACCACGTGCCCGCCGCCGGAGCGGCGCGACGCCGCCGCGACGACGGCGGCGAGATACGCGGCCAGCCGCTGCTCCGCCGGCACGGTGGTCGCACCGACGTAGGTGCTGACCTCGTCGGTGCGGATCGCCAGGCCGTCTGTGAGGCCGGCCGCCTCGGCGTCGGCGAGCGCGCCGAGGATGACGCCGACGAAGTCGTCGGTGTGCGGGTGGATGCTGAACCGCATCCCGACGCCGAGCTCGGCCGGCGTCGGGGCGGCCGGCGCCGTCGTCGGATCGGTCTTCGTGCTCATCACGGTCCCTTCTCTGGGCCCGCGGGTACCTCGAGACCCACGCCGGCGCACACGTGCGCCGGGCGGGTGCCCTGCTCCCTACGCCGGTACGAACCGGATCAGGTAAACGGGTCTGCGGACTGTCCGCACTCTCAGCGCCGCTCGGCGCTCCCCGGGGGTTCGCCCCGAAACCTAGCCAGGTGCCGCGGGCTTGTCCAGACGCCCGGGCCCGGCGTCCACACACTGGCGGCCGTGGCCGGGGCCACGCCGACCACCTAGGTTGGAGCGGGGAACGGGGCCGATTTCCGTGGCTCCGTCATGACTGCCGAGGAGGAACGATGCCGTACACCGTCAAGGGAGCCATCGCCCGGGCCGAGGGCGCCGAGGTCGAGATCGTCGACGTGGTGGTGCCCGACCCGGGCCCGGGCGACGTGATCGTCGACGTCGAGGCCTGCGGGGTGTGCCACACCGATCTCTCCTACCGCGACGGCGGCATCAACGACGAGTTCCCCTTCCTCCTGGGCCACGAGGCCGCCGGGCGCGTCTCCGCCGTCGGGGAGGGCGTCACGCACGTCGAGGTCGGCGACTACGTGGTCCTCAACTGGCGCGCGGTCTGCGGGGAGTGCCGGGCGTGCAGGCGCGGCGAGCTGAAGTACTGCTTCGCCACCCACAACGCGAGCAAGAAGATGACGCTGACCGACGGCACCGAGCTCACCCCGGCGCTCGGCATCGGCGCGTTCATCGAGAAGACGATCGTCCACGAGCGCCAGTGCACCAAGGTCGACGAGAAGGCGGCACCCGAGGTCGCGGGCCTGCTCGGCTGCGGCGTCATGGCGGGCATCGGCGCCGCGATCAACACCGGCGAGGTCAAGCGCGGCGAGTCCGTCGCCGTCATCGGCTGCGGCGGCGTCGGCGACGCGGCGATCGCCGGGGCGAAGCTCGCCGGGGCGTCGAAGATCATCGCGCTCGACGTCGTCGACGCCAAGCTCGAGGGCGCCAAGGAGTTCGGCGCCACCGACACCATCAACACGAAGGGCCTCTCCGAGGAGGAGGTCGTCGCGGCGGTCCAGGAGCTCACCGGCGGGTTCGGCGCCGACGTCGTCATCGACGCCGTCGGGCGCCCCGAGACCTACCGGCAGGCGTTCTACGCCCGCGACCTCGCCGGCCGCGTCGTCCTCGTCGGGGTCCCGCACCCGAAGGCCGAGCTGACCCTGCCGTTCCTCGACGTCTTCGGCCGCGGCGGGTCCCTGAAGTCCTCCTGGTACGGCGACTGCCTGCCCGAGCGCGACTTCCCCATGCTCGTGGACCTCTACCTCCAGGACCGGCTGCCGCTGGACAAGTTCGTCACCGAGACGATCTCCGCCGACCAGATCGAGGCGGCCTTCGGCAAGATCCACGACGGCAGCGTCCTGCGCTCCGTCGTGAAGTACTGACGACTCGTCATCCGCACAGCAGAAAGGGAGGCGCCATGGTCGCCCGCATCGACAACCTCGTGACGTCCGGGACGTTCTCGCTCGACGGCGGAACCTGGGACGTGGACAACAACGTGTGGATCGTCGGTGACGACGCCGAGGTGATCGTCATCGACCCGGCCCACGACGCCAAGGCGGTCGCCGACGCCGTCGCCGGCCGCACCGTCAAGGCCGTCCTGCTCACCCACGGCCACGACGACCACATCCGCGCGGTCGCGGAGTTCCGGGACCTCGTCGGGGCCCCGGTGCATCTCAACCCCGAGGACCGCATGCTGTGGGACGCGGTCTACCCCGACGGCGCCCCGGACCACGAGATCTCCGACGGCGACCGCTTCGAGGTGGCCGGCACGACGCTCGTCGCGATCCACACCCCCGGCCACTCCCCCGGCTCGACGAGCTTCTACGCGGAGGACCTCGGCGTGGTGTTCACGGGGGACACGCTGTTCAACGGCGGCCCCGGCGCGACCGGCCGGTCCTACTCGGACTACCCGACGATCGTGAGGTCCATCCGCGACCGGCTGCTCACCCTCCCCGAGGAGACCGTGGTCAAGACCGGGCACGGGGACGACACGTCCGTCGCGGCCGAGAAGCCGTCGCTTCCCGAGTGGGAGGCGAAGGTCTAGACCCGTCGTCCGGCTGACGACGGCGGAGCTCGCGACAGCGGCCGCGCCGGCCTCCGGGCCAGGGCGCGGCCGCCTCGTCGTGCGGCGGATGACCCGTCTCAGCTCGCGGCGGTGCCGACCCGGTGGGCCGTGGTGGGGATGACCACCGGGCAACCTGGGGCGAGGACATGCCTCCGGCCACGAATCGTCAGCTCGACCGGTTCGCCCTCGACGAGGCTGTAGGTCTCCCCCTCGTGCGTGAGATCGACCCTGAGCTGCCGGTCGTGGAAACGCAGCGGCAGCGAGAGCCGCGTCCACCCGGTCGGCAGCCGCGGGTCGAAGCTCAGCTTCCCGTGGAAGTCCTGCATGCCGGCGAAGCCGTACGCGAGAGTCATCCAGGTGGAGGCTGCGCAGGCGATGTGCACGCCGTCGGAGACGTCGCCGGCGACGTCCGCGAGGTCGATCATCAGCGCGTAGCGGAAGTAGTCCAGCGCCGCCTCCTCCTCCCCGGTCTCCGCGGCCATGATCGCGTGCACGCTGGCGGACAGCGACGAGTCCCCGGTGGTGAGAGGTTCGTAGTAGTCGTAGTTGCGCTTCCGCTGCTCCGCGGTGAACTGGTCCCCGAGCAGGAACATGGCCAGGACGACGTCGGCCTGCTTGATGATCTGGTACCGGTAGATCACCAACGGGTGGTAGTGCAGCAGCAGCGGGAAGTTCTCCGCGGGCGTGCTCGCCAGGTCCCAACGCTGCCGGCTCAGGAACACGTCGTCCTGCGGGTGGACGCCGCGCTCGACGTCGTAGGGGACCGCCATCGCGTCCGCCGCGCTCCTCCAGGTCTCGACCTCGCTCTCGCGCAGGTGCGTCCTGTCCACGAGGGTGACGTAGTCCTGGGGCCGGTCCTTCCGGAGCGACTCGACGACCGAGGCGGCGTACTGCATGTTCAGCTGGGCGACCAGGTTCGTGTAGGTGTTGTCGTTGACGACCGTGGTGTACTCGTCAGGTCCCGTCACGCCGTGGATGTGGAACCGGCCGTCCTCGCCGAGGAAGCCCAGGTCCGCCCACGACCGCGCCGTCTCGACGAGCATCTCCGCCCCCGCCTCGGCCAGGAAGCCGACGTCGCCGCGCACGTCGACGTAGCGACGGATCGCGTAGGCGATGTCTCCGTTGATGTGGAACTGTGCCGTCGCCGCCTGGTAGTAGGACGAGGCTTCCTCGCCGTTGATGGTCCGCCACGGGTACGTGGCTCCCTCCAGGTCCAGCACGCGCGCCCGTGCCCGGGCCTGCGGCAGCTGCGCGTACCGGAACCGGAGCAGGTTCCGCACGATGCGGGGCTGGGTGTAGCACAGGAACGGGAGCAGGTAGATCTCCGTGTCCCAGAAGTAGTGACCGTCGTACGCCTGGCCGGTGAGCCCTTTCGCCGGCACGCCGGTGCCCTCCGCCCGCCACGTGGCCTGACCGACCTGGAACAGGTTCCACCGCAGGGCCTGCTGCAGCTGCCCGCTGTCCCGCCGTGCCTCGACCTGGACATCTGCTCGCTCCCAGAACCGGTCCACCTGCGCCTGCTGGGTGGCGAGCAGGGCCTCGAAACCGTCGCGCTTCGCGTGGTCCAGCGTCCGTGCACACCTTTCGATCAGCTCCTCCGAAGGTGACTCGGCGGCGGTGTGATAGGCAGCGAACTTCGTGATCCGGAGGGGTACCCCGGGGCGGGCGTCGGCCTCGACCACCACCTCGCTGCGGTCGGCCTCGACGGCGGAGCTGAGCCGGTACTCGTACGGGAGGTCGATGACGTGGTCGACGCCCACACCCAGCGACAACCTGCTCCGGGAGGTGCGGTAGCTCAGCAGCAGCCGTGCTCCCTCCTCCCGGTGCCGCTCCAGGTTCAGCACCCGGTGGGTGAACACCTTGCCCAGGCGCGGGTCCAGCAGGCCGCGACCGTGAGCGGGTGCGGGCTGGGGCCGGTCCTGGTGGTTGAGCAGCAGGGAGCTCACGACCACGGGCGCCGGGTGATTCAGCAGCGTGATCTCGTAGCGGAGCGCGAGCAGGTGGCGGTGCTCCCAGGAGATCAGGCGCTGGGACCGCAGGTGGACATGCTTCCCGCTCGGCGTGGACCACACCAACTCCCTGACCAACGTGCCGGTGCGCATGTCGAGCACCCTGCTGTAGTCGCGGATCCGCGCCGCCGAGAGCAGGAAGGGCTCGTCGTCGACGTAGAGAGCGAGCGGCGCGGCATCAGGAACGTTCACCATGGTCTGCCCGACGCTCGGAAGTCCGTAGACGGGCTCGGGCTGGACCATCGGCCACGTCTCGTAGAAGCCGTTGATGAAGGTGCCCGGACCCAGGCTGGGGCGCCCCTCGTCCTGGATGCCCCTGACCCCGAGGTAGCCGTTCCCGAGGGAGAAGATCGTCTCGGCACGGTCGGCGAAGCGTTCGTCGTAGGCCCGCTCGACCAGTCGCCACGGGTCGCGTGGGTAGATGTGCTCGGGAAGCACGGCCATGTCCCGCCGGAGCATACGGTCAAGGTACGCCGGCCGGCCGGCGGCGCCGTCACGAACGGAGGTCCGACCGGGCTGTGACCGAAGGTCCCTGGCGCGGCCGCCCCGGCGGAGGGATGCTGGAGAGGTTCGGCGGCCCGGCGCGACCGACCCGCCCCGGGCGGGCGTTCCACGGTGAGGTGGACCTGTCGTGCAGATGGACGGACCAGACAGCACACGTACCGCGCCGTCGGCCGGGCTCGCTGAGGGCCTCATCGACGAGACCGCGGGAATCACCCGGGCGCACGTCGACCCTGAGGCGGCTCTCCACCGCCTACTGCGGGACCTGCGGAGCAGCCGCCAGGGGCTGTCGGACCGTGAGGCCGCCCGCCGGCTCGCCGTCGTCGGGCCCAACACCCTGCAGCGGCGCGGCGGGCGGCTGTGGCCCCGGCAGCTGCTCGACCAGCTGGTCCACCCTCTGGCCGTGGTGCTGTGGGGCGCCGCGGTGCTGGCGTGGGTGAGTGGGACGGGCGCGCTGGCCGCGGCCATCGTCGCCGTCGTCGCTGTCAACGCCTTGTTCGCGTTCGCGCAGGAGCGCCACGCGGAGAGGGCCGTCGAGGCGCTCTCCGGCTACCTCCCCGCTCAGGCCACGGCCGTCCGGGAGGGAGAGCGCCGGCACGTCGAGGCCCGTGCCCTCGTTCCTGGTGACGTCATCGTCGTCGCGGAGGGCGACGCCGTGTCCGCCGACGTGCGCATCATGTCGGGATCGGTCGAGATGGACCTCTCCGCCCTCACCGGGGAGTCGCGGCAGGTGCTGCGGTCCCCCGTCGGGGGTGAGCACGGGCCGCTGCTCGAGGCGCAGGACCTGCTGTTCAGCGGCACGACCTGCACCGGAGGGGAGGCGACCGCCGTCGTCTTCGCCACCGGGATGAGCACCGAGCTGGGACGGATCGCCGCGCTGTCCCAGCGGGTGCGGCACGACCCGAGCCCCCTGGAGCTGCAGGTCAAGCGCGTGGCACGGGTCATCGCGGTCGTCGCCGTGGTCATGGGCGCCGCCTTCATCCCCCTCGGCACGCTCCTCGCGGGCCTGCCCGTGCCGGACACCCTCAACTTCGCCATCGGGCTGCTGGTGGCGAACGTCCCGGAGGGACTCCTGCCGACCATCACGCTCGCCCTCGCGGTGGGCGTACGCGCGCTCGCCCGCGGCGGCGCGGTCGTCAAACGGCTCTCGGCTGTGGAGACCCTCGGTTCCACGAGCGTCATCTGCACCGACAAGACGGGCACGCTCACCCTCAACCGGATGCGGGTGGTGCGGTGCTGGACCGGTCCCGGGGAGTGGACCGACGGGGCCGGCACGGAGGGCGACAGGACCGACGCCGGGCAGGTCGTCCGCCGGCTCGCGCGCGCCGCTGCGACGTGCAGCAACGCGACCCTCGGCGGGGACGGCCGCGAGGAGGCGGGCGACCCCACCGAGATCGCCCTGCTGCGCGCCGCCGCCCGGGTCGGCGTACCTGTCGGCGGCGGGCACGACAGCAGGCTCCTCCAGCTCCACTTCGACCCGGCCCTCCGGCGGATGTCCACGGTCGACCGGGCGCCGGCGGGTCTCTACGTCGCCACCAAGGGCGCACCCGAGGAGGTGGTCCCGCGCTGTGCACGGATCGCCACCGGGGCGTCCGACGAGCGGGAGCTGGACCCGGCCACGCGCAGCCAGCTGACCGAGCTCGTGAGCCGGTGGGCCGGCGAGGGCCTCCGACTCCTCGCGGTGGCGGACAGGACGATCAGCGAGGCCCCGGGCCCCGCCGTCGAGACGCTCGACCGGGACGCGGTCGAGCATGACCTGACCCTCCTCGGCATCGTGGCCATGGAGGACCCGCCGCGGCCCGAGGTCGCCGACGCCGTGGCCCGCTGTCACAGCGCGGGGATCCGCCTCGTCGTCGTCACCGGCGACCACGGCATGACCGCCCGCAGCATCGCCGGCCGCGTGGGGATCGGCGGGCCGGCCATGCCCGTGGTCAGCGGCAGGGAGCTCGACGCCATGACCGAGCGTGAGCTGGACGACCTCCTCGCGGGCGAGAACGAGATCGTCTTCGCGCGCACCTCCCCCGAGGCCAAGCTCCGCATCACCGACGCCCTGCAGGACCTCGGCCACGTCGTGGCCATGACCGGGGACGGCGTGAACGACGCACCGGCGCTGCGACGCTCGGACATCGGCGTGGCGATGGGGAGGTCCGGCACGGACGTCGCCCGGGAAGCAGCGACGATGGTGCTCACGGACGACAACTTCGCGACCATCGTGGCGGCCGTGGCGGCTGGGCGCCGCGTCTACGACAACGTCCGGAAGTTCATCGTCTACATCTTCGCCCACGCCACCCCGGAGGTGATCCCGTTCCTCCTCTACGCCCTCTCCGGAGGCCGGATCCCCCTGCCGCTGACCGTGATGCAGATCCTCGCCATCGACCTGGGCACCGAGACCCTCCCCGCCCTCGCCCTCGGACGCGAGCCGGCCGAGCCCGGCATCATGGCCAGGCCGCCGCGGCGCCGGGCCCAGAACGTCATCGACGGCGCGATGCTGGCACGGGCCTGGGCCCTCCTCGGGGGCGTCTCGGCGGTGCTCGTCACCGGGCTGTTCCTCGCGACGCTCGCCGTCGGTGGTTGGACGCCGTCCCCCGACGACGCAGCAGCGGACCACGTGTGGCGAGAGGCCACGACGATGACCTTCCTCGGGATCGTCGCGTGCCAGATCGGCACGGCGATGGCGGCACGCAGCCAGCGTGCGTCGCTTCGCCAGATCGGCCTTCTCTCGAACCCGTTGCTTCTCTGGGGCATCCTCTTCGAGATCGTCTTCGCGGCGGCGCTCGTGTGGGTCGAGCCGCTGCAGCTCGTCTTCGGCACGGCCCCGCCGCCCACAGTGCTCCTGGCCGCGCTGCTCCCGCTGCCCCTGCTCGTCTGGGGCGCCGACGAGGCATGGCGCTGGCGGCTGCGCCGCAGCGACGGGCAACCACCCGCGTGAGACCTGGACAGGCTGTCGTCGGCGGCCGAGTACGGGCCGCAGCTTCCTGACGGGCTAGCGAAGCGTTCGTGGGCCGTCCGGTTCGATGTGCACGAACGTCTCCGTGCCCGGCAGGGCCGTGTCGACGTCGGACTCGATCTGGTCCGCCACCTCGTGCGCGGCGGCGACGGTCCACGTCCCCGGGAGGGTGGCCACGACGAAGACGTAGCGCTGCCGCCCGGACTCGACGGTCCGGAGCGGGGCGATGGTGACGCCGAGCTGCCTGTAGCGCGAGAGCGCCTCGTCGAGCGTGCGCATGTCCTCGGCCGGCAGCGCGGCCGAGAGCAGCCCGCTCACCGACCCGCGGAGCAGGCGGTAGCCGGTCACCAGAATGTTGAGCCCGACGGCGAGCGCGACGATCGGGTCCAGCTGGTGCCACCCGGTCACCGCGACCAGGAAGATGCCCAGGAGCACCCCGGCGGACGTCCACACGTCGGTCATGAGGTGCTTGCCGTCGGCGATCAGGGTGGGTGAGCGGTGCGCGCGCCCGACCCGCGTGAGTACCAGGCTCACCGCCAGGTTGAGGACCGAGGCCGCCGTCGACAGTGCGAGCCCGATGCCGGGCTGGGTCAGCGGGGCGGGTTCGAGGAGCCGCTGCACCGACGTCCAGACGATCGCCGCGGCGGCGACGAAGATCATGGCGCCCTCGACGAGGGCGGAGAGGTACTCGGCCTTGCCGTGCCCGAAGTGGTGGCTGGCGTCGGCCGGGCGGGCGGCCACGCGCAGCGAGATGAGGGCCACGACGGCGGCGACGAGGTTGACGCCCGACTCCATGGCGTCGGAGAGGAACCCCACCGACCCGGTGACGATCGCCGCTCCCGTCTTGAGCCCGATCGTCACGACCGCGGCCGCGACGGAGAGCAGCATGTAGCGGAAGAGCAGGTCGTGCTCCCGCCTCTCTGCCGGGCGGCCCGGAGCGTTCACGGCCGGGCTCCCGTGACGGCACGGGCGAACCGACTGCCCTCGGCGGCGACCTGACCGGGACGCATGGCTGCACGCTATCCCCTGCCGAGCACGGCGGTCCCGCGACCTTGAGGGCGCACGTCCCGGGCGACGGCGCACCCTCCCGCCCCCCCTGCGGCGGGCGCCCGGGACCTTCGACCCATGTGGGACCGGCCCCCGCGGGATCACGGTGGAGGTGACCGCGGACCCTGGAGGTGCGCCGTGAGCGAGACGATGGAACGGCACGACGCCGACGTCGAGACCGCCGAGGAGATCCGTCGCCACCATGCGGTGATGGTGGCCGACCTCGACCGGCTCAGCGCCGCGCTCGCCGGGGCGGCGGACGCCGGGACCGACACCGGCCCCGAGAGGGCGGCGCTGCAGGAGTGGATCGGCACGGTGCTCGTCCCGCACGCCGCGCACGAGGAGGAGACGACGTACCCGGCGGCCGCCCGGCTGGCGGAGGGGCGCCTGCTCATCGCGGCGATGCTCGCCGAGCACGAGCTGATCCGGCACTTCGCGGGGATGGTCGCCGGGTCCGAGAACCCCGCAGCGGCCGGCGCCTACGCGCGGGCGCTGTTCGAGACGTTCGCGAGCCACCAGCGCAAGGAGAACGACCACATCCTGCCGCTGCTGGTGGACGACCCGTCAGTCTCTCTGACCGAGCTCCTGGCCGGCTCGCACGACCATCACCACTGAACGACGACGGACGCGCCCCAGCTGTCGGCCGGTCACTCCTGCTCGACCAGCCGCGCAAGCCGGGCGAGTGTCTCGGCCATCGCCCGCTCCGACCGGTCAGGGTAGCCGGGCAGCTCGATGGTGAGCCGGGGCAGCAGCGCGCCGCGCCAGTCGTGAGCGGGCGCTGTGCTCAGTCGCCGGCCCGTCCCCGGCGCAGGGCGTACTCGGTGAGCGGCAGCCTGCCACCGGGCGCTATCCCCAGAAGCATCGCGAGCTCCGCGTCCCGGATGGGGGCCGTCAGGTCCCCCTGCTTGAAGAGCAACGAGACGTCGACGATGTCGTAGCGGTGCTGCCCGTCGGGCAGCCGCTCCCCGAACCGCGAGGTTGACGGCCCGAACTCGCACTCGACGTACGAGAAGGTCCGCGCCCGGTCGGTGGCCCGGTCCCACGTACCCACGGATGCGACGACGTCGGCCACCGCCTGCCCGTCGGCCTCGGCGTTGACGCGGACGACGTCTGCGACGGTGCCCGGCACGCCCCCGAGCCGCTCGACCCCGGGCCAGCCGGAGGCCACCGCACGCTCGACGAACTCGCCCCAGTCCAGGTCGCCGCCGACTCTCACGTCGACGCCTCCGCACGGCGCGAGGTCGTCGATCTCGCACGCCGACGCGTCGACGGCGATCCGGGTCCGCCGCGCGGAGATCGAGGCGCTGTCGCTCATCCCTCCATCACACGCCGCGCCCCGAGCTCCCGCAAGATGTCGACGGACCGGACTACCTGCCCTGCTGCCCCGGCGCGGTGCCCCGGCCCGGCTGGCACTCGGGCGCACCGGCGACCGGGGTGCCGTCGTCGGCAAGCGTCACGGTGACGACGTCGTCGTAGACGCGGCGCTCGGTGCGGACGAGGTCGTAGTTCTCGTCGAGGACCGGGAAGAGGTACACGGGGCTGAGGGTCATCTCGGCGCCGCACCTCGTGTTCGTCAGGTCCATCTGCAGGTGGCCGTAGTGCAGGCCGCCGTCGAGGAGCTGCGGGTTGCCGTTGGCGTCGACCTCCCACAGCTCCGGCTCGTCGGCCGCCGCGGTCCACTCGGAGTGGCTGTTGTACCGGATCGGCACGTACTCACCGTCCGCGTTCTTCGCCAGCTGCTCACCGCGCAGCCCGTCCGCCGCGACGCCGACGTCGTAGGAGTGGAAGCCGACGCCGTCGCCGTCCTCGTCCACCCAGGAGCGCTCGAACATCTCGTCGTGCCCGGAGATGACGGCCGCGACCCCGTACTTCTCGAAAAGCGGCGTGTAGACGCGCATGGCGACGCCGGACTGGTTGTCCGCGTGCTCGTGGTTGGGCGGGGTGCCGTGCACGCCGTTGGAGTACGCAGCGTGGTGGAACTGCACGACGACGATCTGCCCCTGCTCGCGCGCGTCGGCGAGCTGCTTCTCGGCCCAGGCCCACTGCTCGGTGCCGGGGTTGAAGTTGGGCAGGTCCGAGTCCTCGGCGGTGGTGCCGGGGAAGAGCTGGGTGAAGGCGGAGTCGTAGTTCTCGGCGGTGAACTCGCCCTGGGTGTCGGTCGTCTTTCGGGCCTCGGTGAGGTTCGTGTCGTCGCCGGAGTAGACCTCGCCGGAGAGCATCCCGGTGTCGGCGTCCTCGTCCGGCAGGCCGTTGGTGGAGTCGAGCGTCAGGACGGTCAGCGGGCCGTAGTCGACGCGGTGGTAGGAGTCCTCGAACTGCGGGTTCGCGGCGTCGCCCGCGGTGTCGAAGTACTCGTGGTACCGGTTGCGGGCGATGACGGCCGGGGTGCGGTCCTCGTCGGTGCCGTAGCCGCCGTTGAGCGCGGCGTAGGTCTCCCAGTTGCCGAGCGCCGTGATCAGCGGGGTGTGGGTCGCCAGGTTGCCGTACTCGCCGGCGAAGTGGCGCCAGAACTCGTCCCACGCGGGCTGGTAGCCCGATCCCTGGGCGAGGTCGCCGGCGATGAGCATGAGATCGGGGTCTGCCTTCTCGATCCACTGCGTGTTCTCGATCAGCGCCCGCTGCTGGTCCATCGGGTAGCGCAGCGTGAACTCGCCGTAGCGGGTGGTCGAGCCGTACTTCTCCGCCCACAGCGAGCCGGGGCCGGGGCGCTCGGCGGAGCCCTCGGCGTAGCCGGTCTGCGGGTGCAGCTCCCACTCGCGGTGCTCGACGGCGCCGTAGGGCTCGGTCTCGGTGTCGGAGAAGGCGATGAGGCGCAGGTCCTTCCACCGCTCCGCCGTCGGCGCCGTGGTGAAGGAGGCGGTGTGCTGCTCGTCGCCCTGCTCGACGGTGTAGCGGTAGGTGTGGTCGGCCTTGAGGCCGTCGAGGGTGACGGTGTGCTTGTAGCTGCTGTTCGCCAGCAGCCACGACCCCTGCTCGAGGCCGCGGATCTCCTGCGCCAGTTCGGCCTCGGTGTACTCCATGAGGTCGAGGTAGCGCGGCTCGGACGTCAGCGTCGTCTTCCCGCGTAGCCCCGGGCCGCTGACCGTGACCGTGCCGGGCTCGTCGGTCTCGGAGACCCAGCTCAGCGTCATGGTGTCCTCGCCGGGCTGCTGCAGGTACGGCAGCACCCGGAAGCCCGGCTGCGGCGCGGGCGCGGCGTCGACGGCGGACGGGACGGCCGGGGCGGCGACGGCGCCCGCCCCCAGCGGAAGGGTCGCCATCCCGGCGACGACGGCGATGCGGACGAGTCTTCTCATGACGTCTCCTGATCGTGTGCCCCCGCGGGAGCGTCGGTGCTCCCGCCACCCCAGCCGACCGAGATGACCTCGGCGTACATCGCTGTCTGCCGGCCGGGGAACGCTCGGTGAACGATGCGGACCAGGATGGCGTGATTCCCGCGTACGCACCAGGGGTGGCTGCCACCATGCCCGATCTCGAGTGCCCGAGAGTCTCGGCCCGGGGCGCCCGTCCTGATGGGACAACTGTGCGATCGCCGTCCAAAACCCGGGTCGCGCGTGGCTCTCGGTGCCACGATCGGGACAGCCAGCGGCCGGGACGGTCCCGACCACCACCCCCGACGACCTGGGATGCCCGATGACGAGCCTGACCGCCGACGGCGTGCTGAACGCGCGCTTCCAGCCCACCCGGTTCCGTGAGGGCTATGACCAGGAGGAGGTGGACGACTTCCTCGACACCATCACGTCGATCCTCCGGTCCCACGAGAGCGGCGAGCGCATCGACGCGTCCGCGGCCGTGAACCTGTGCCGCAACGCCCGCTTCCAGCCGACGAAGTTCCGCGAGGGGTACGACCAGCATCAGGTCGACGACTTCCTCGCCCAGCTCGAGCAGGGCTTCCTCGCGCTTGCCGGCCGCACCGCCGAGGCGCCGGCCGGAACCGCCGGCGCTGCCCCGGTGAGTGGCCGGACCGTCCCGACGTTCGACGTCGGCACCACCGGTCCGGGTCATCGGCCGGGCGAGTACCCCACGACCCGGAAGCTGCCGGCCATCGCTCTCGGGCTCGTCGTCGCGGCTGCCGTCGGCATCGTGGCACTGATGGTGTGGATGTTCGCGATGTAGGCGGTGCGGCTGATCAGGCGCGGTTCCTCGCGGGCGTCGGCAAGTCGACGTACTTGATCATCTCGCCGCCGACGAAGTCCCAGGCCTCCACGCGCACCCGGTCCTCGAAGACCTTCACCCGAAGGCCGGTGGAGTGCTCCCCCTCGAGGCGCTTGCCCTGGTGGTCACCGCCGTTGGGCACGGCGTTGTACGTGATGGCGCCGGAGTTGACCACCGGGAAGCCGAGCCGGTTGTCGGTGCCGTCCGCGCGGTATCGGCCCCACCAGTCCTCGAGCTCGAGGGACATGTGGGTGTGGCTGGTGAAGAAGACGACGTTGGAGTACTTGCCGACCACCTCGGCGAAGGCCTCGAGGTCGTAGTAGTCGTTCTGGTTCCAGGAGCTGTAGCTGCCGGAGACGGTGTCCGGAAGGATCTGGTGGTTGAACACCAGGGCGGGGGTGCCCTGCTTGGCCCAGTGCTCCAGGCGCGAGTCCAGCCAGCCGAGCTGCTCGTCGGAGATCTTGACGTAGGGCTCGACGCCGCCGCGGTCGACGTCGCTGTAGTACTCGGTGTTGACGAGGATGATCGGGACGCCGTCCACGACCTCCTCGCGCCAGACGTTCTCCTGCCCCGTGAACTCCAGGTACCGGTCGATGTAGGTCTCCGAACCCTCGGGGCCGTACATCTCGTGGTTGCCGATCGTGTAGTACGTGCGGCCGGAGGCGTGCGGCACCTCCTGCGCGGCGTCCGCGAACTCGTCGTAGAGCTCCTCGGTGCCGAGGTCGACGTAGTCGCCGTTGACGACCATGGCGCCCGCCGGGTCCGGCATGGCGTTGAGCTGTCCGACCGCGGACTTGTACTCCTCGATCGCGCCCTGCACGTCGCTGATGACGTCGACGGCGGCGTAGGGCTCACCCTGGACCTCGCCCATCGGCTCGGCCACCTCGATGTTGTCGACGGCCCACCACCAGTCGTTCTGGGAGTCGTTGTAGGACCAGCTGAAGGTGGCCTTGCGGGCCCCGTCCGGCACCTCGACCGCGAGCACCTCGTGCGAGCTGAACTTGTCCGCGGTGTAGCGGGAGAGCTCCTGCGCGGACCCGCCGTCGAAGGAGACGCTGACGGCGGCGTGCTGCGGCGCCTCACCCTGGCGGTAGTGGGAGTCGAAGCGCAGCTCGACGACATCGTGCTTGTGCACGCTGATCTCGGGCGAGCGCAGTGCGGTCGTCATCCGGTCACGCTCGGCCAGGCGCTGATGCTGGCTCTCGACGACGGCGAAGGTCCTGTGGCCGCGGGTGAAGTAGTGCCGCTGGTCGGTCCCGACGGCCCACGTCCAGTCGCGGACGTTGGTGAACGCCCAGCCCGCCCAGCGTGCCTCGCCGGTGGTGAAGTCGGAGTTATGGATGGACCAGCCGCGCGGCGCGTTGTGGGTGAAGCCTGTCGGCGTCTGGACGGACTCGAAGTTCTCGCTCCACAGGGTCGTGCGCGTGAGGGGGACGGCGTCCTTCCCCAACCGCTCAGCGCCCCTGCCGGGTTCCGCACTGGCGGCCGTGAAAGAGCTGAGGCCCACCAGGGCCAGGGCGGAGAGGGTGACGACGAGTCTGCGGTGCTGCTGACGCATGATTTCCTGCCTGTGGTGCCGATGTGAAGGACTGCATCGGCAACGTAGGCAGCGCGAGTGACCTGGACATGACCGCCCGGTGTCCCGAGGGCGCGGCACCCTTCAGGCCGGACAGGTTGAGGACCGGGTATGCATTGGGGCTCACCCCCACGGACGTGGCGGCTGCGATGACGCGGGTCAAGGCGTGACGCAGGGCGGCGAGCTCCTCCACCACGAGACCGAGCCGGCGGACGATCTCGTGCGGCACCTGCTCCGCCCGCTGCCGCAAAGCCCGACCGTACGATTCAGTTGCGCACAACAGAATTGCGTGCAACGCGTCCACACCCGTTCGGCGGCCGACACTTTCGGTGGCCGGGCGGACACCGAAAGTGACCCACATGGCCAAGAAGGCGAAGCCTCCGCTCAACGACCGCATCTACAACGGGCTTCTCAAGGTCTTCGGCCCTGCCCAGGTCACGCGACTCGAGTCGGAACGCTCCCCCGTCAAGCACGCGCCCGTGCGCGCCGAAACCGGTTGGGTCCTGCGACGGAACAGCAACGGCCGCACCTATCTCGCGCCGGCCGAGCCGGGGCGGCAGGACGACTTCCCTCAGGCCGGCGGCAAGGACCACTAGCCCCGTCCCCCGGCCTACCCTCTCCTCATGGAGCTGCGCAGCGGCGCGTTCGGCGACGGCGCCTCGATCGACCGGCGGCACGCCTGGCCTGACTGCGGCGGTCAGAATCTCAGTCCGGCCCTCTCGTGGTCGGGCTCGCCCGAGGGCACCAGGAGCTTCGTCCTGACGTGCTTCGACCCGGACGCCGCGCGCGGCTGGTGGCACTGGGCGGTCCACGACATCCCTGCCGACGTCGACGGCCTGCCCGAGGGTGGGCCGCTGCCGCACGGGGCGGTCGAGAGCGACAACTCCTTCGGGTCGTCCGGCTGGGGCGGGCCGTGCCCGCCGCCCGGCCGCCCGCACCGGTACGTCTTCACGCTCTTCGCGCTCCCCGAAGAGAGGTTGCCCGTCCACCGTGGCGACGGCGCGGGCCGCGTCGCCGAGGCCGCCGGGCGGCGGGCGCTCGCCTCAGCGACGCTCACCGGGACGTTCCAGAGACGCTGAACCCAGCCTTCCGCCGCCCGTTCAGCCCAGGTCCTCAGCCGCCCCACCGCGACGACGGCGGAGCGGGCCACACCTGGCCGCGTGACGCCTCCAGCGCAGCGATGAGGCTGCGCGCGTCGTGCGGCCCGGTGTGCCGGAGCTCGCCGACGAAGAAGGTCGGCGTCCCGCGGGCGCCGCTCGCCTCGGCGTCGGCCACGTCCTCGCGGATCCGGACGGCATGGCGCTGCTCGTCGATGTCGCGGAGGAAGTCCTCGACGTCGAGCTCGAGCTTGCCGGCGTAGCCCGCGAGGTCCTCGAGCTCGAGCTCGTCCTGGTGGGCGAAGAGCACGGCGTGCATCTCCCAGAACCGCCCCTGGGCACCGGCGGCCTCGGCGGCCGCCGCGGCGAGCTCGGCCTGCGGATGGACGTCCGGCAGCGGCAGGTGGCGGAAGACGTACCGCAGGTCGTCCCCGAAGTGCTGGAACACCTCTCGCAGCGCACCGGTCACGCGGCCGCAGAACGGGCACTCGTAGTCCCCGTACTCCACCAGGGTCAGCGGCGCCGACACCGGGCCCCGGACGTGGTCGCGGTCCGGGTCGACGGGGCGCGCGAGCCGGATCGGCAGGGACGCCGTCGTCTCGCCGTGCAACCGAGCGGCCAGCTGGAAGACCACCCAGCCGAGCGCCGTCGCGATGACGACGGCGAGCAGCACCCCGACCGTCGCCTCCTGCTGGAGCCGCTGGTCGTCGAACGCGAGGTGGATGATCAGCAGCGCCACCGTGAACCCGATGCCGGACAGCGCGGCGCCGCCGAGGATCTGCCCCGGGCCGACGCCCTGCGGGAGCCGCCCCGCCCCGAGCCGCGCACCGCCGAGTGCGAAGGTGCCGATACCGAGGAACTTGCCCACCACGAGGCCGACCACCACCGCCCACGTCACCGGCGACGCGAGGGCGTCGGCCAGCACTCCCCCGCGCAGGTCGACCCCGGCGTTGGCGAGCGCGAAGACCGGCACGATGACGTAGCTGGTCCAGGGGTGCAGCACGAGCTGGAGCCGCTCGTTCACGGACACCGCCCGGGTGAGCGCCTCCTGCGCGGAGCGCCCCACCTCGGGCATCGGCGACTGGCGGAAGGCGCGGACCCGCCTGGCCGCGCCCTCGACGACGTGCCGGCTCGGCCGGTACGCCGGGATCAGCAGCCCGGCCAGCATGCCGGCGATGGAGGCGTGCAGCCCCGAGGCGAGGGTCGCGATCCAGACGACGACGGCGATCCACACGTACGCCCAGGTCCGCCAGACCCCCAGGCGCCCGATCACCACCAGCGCCAGGATCCCCGCGGCCGCCACGAGCACCGCGGGCAGGTGGATCTCGTCCGAGTACACGATGCCGATGACGCTGACGGCCACGAAGTCGTCGACGACGGTGAGGGAGAGCAGGAAGATCCGCAGCTGCGTGGAGCAGTTGGGCCCGACGAGTGCGAGCGTGCCGAGCAGGAACGCCGTATCGGTGCCGATCACGACGCCCCAGCCGTGCGCGGCGTCGGACGGCGCGATGAGCAGGTAGAGCAGCGTGGGCACAAGCATGCCGCCGATGCCGGCGAGGACTGGGAGCACCACGCGTCTTCGGTCGGTCAGCTCACCGACCGCGAGGTCGCGCCGCACCTCGAGCCCGACGACGAAGAAGAAGATGGCCATGAGGCCGTCGTTGACCCAGTGGTCGAGGTCCATCGAGAGCGCGGCGTCGCCGATGCGCACTGAGGCGGTGGCGCTCCAGATGTTCTCGTACGTGTCCGACCACGAGGAGTTCGCCCAGAGGAGGGCGAGGACGGTCGCGCCGACGAGCAGCAGCGCACTGGCCGACTCGGTGTCGAGGTACCGACGCAGCTGGACGGACAGCTGCCCCGAGAGCTCCCGCCGACGGGTCTGCGTGCCTGAGGCGATCGCGGTCACCGGATCACGCTAGACACGGCCGGTCGTCAACGCTCGTCCTTTGCGCCACATGACCACCGCGTGCCGATCAGGTAGACCGCGCCGAGCACGGCCGCCGGCTGCAGAACGAGGGCCGCCGTCGGCGAGAAGCCCGTGTACGCGACGACGACGCTGCCCGGTAGCTCACCGAGCCCCGCGATCACCCCGACCCAGCCGAGCCATCGCGGGAACAGCCGTCCGAGCACCATGGCCAGACCGACCATGAGCAGGGTGACGCCGTTGAGGAGCTGGAAGAACGCGCTCAGCCCCTTCTCGGTCCACCGGACCGCTTCGGCCGCGAGGAGGGCCGCCTGTCGGTCCGCCTCCGCGGCACCGACCCACGTGTCCACGGCGCCCTTGAGCGCGACGCCGTCGACCGCCATCTGCACCGCGAAGACCGCCGCGACGAGCACGGCGGCGAGTCCCGCGACGACCGCGGCCGCGCCGGCACCATCTACCTGCCGCGCCAGGTGGCGGCTGGCCGCGACGAGGCCGATCACGATGAGCAGGGTGCCGACGAACTGGCCCATGTGAACGGCGGTCCAGGCGTCCGACCGGGCGTACTCCGCGAACGCGGCGGCGGAGTCATTCGGGTCCGCCCGCGAGGGGTGCAGCAGCCCCATCACGAACTGCAGCACGAGTCCGACAACGATCGACACCGCGCCGAGCCGGAGCAGCGAACGGTCCTCCCCGACCTCCGTCTGCACCTGCGTGGGACGTGGGCCCACATCACCTGCCTGCGATTTGCTCATGGCGGGACCTCCCGACGGCGCAGCCAACGTCGGCCATGCCCGTCACCGGCAGTGTGCGCTCGGGAGGATCGTGCGTCTACGTCCGCCCGGGGTCAGAGCAGCGTGACGTCTCCGAGCAGCACCATTCCTTCCGGGTACTGGCCGTCAACGACTTCCAGCACCCGACGGCGGACGTCGTCCGGCCCTTGGCCGTGGACGTGGAGTTCCCGGGTGGTCGGCCCCGGGTCGGGCCGGTCCGCGTCATCGCCGCGGTCCACCAGGTCACTTTCGTTGGCCGCTTCTGCGTGAAGACCGGCCGTGCGCAGGGCCTCGAGCACGATGCGGAAGTCCGTCTTCGCCGTGTCGAGGTCCGGGAAGATCACCGGAACGATGAACGTCTCCATGAGCGCCATGGTCCTCGCCCCGAAGTCGGAGGCAACCTGGACCCGTCTGGTAAAGCACAACGGAGTCTTGCTGATCCCCGCCTTCCAATATCTCGCCGCGTGCCCCGTGGTCGACGAACCGCCAGCGGTAACCGGCACGGGCAAACGTTCAGAAGAGAGGACCACCGATCCCCGGATTCGGACTCGCTTGCGCGGGATACTCGCCGAGTCCGCGATAGCGCACCACAGACGTCGGCAGGGAGTACAGGTTGGAGCCAGACGCCAAGGACGTGGACATGCCGGACAAGCGCATGCGGCTCCGCTATGCCGGCCGATGCCGCCTATGCGGAGCAGAACTAGCTGCAAAGTCCGAGGCGATCTACGAACGATCAACGAAGACTGTCCGGTGCGTCGATTGCCAGACCACCTCAGCTCCGGCCAATGAACCCGCTGAACAGTTCTTTACCCCGCCGCCTCCAGCGACTCTCGAGCATGGCGTGGCAGGCGCATCAGCTCGTCGCGAGCACGAACGTCGGAAGGCGAAGGACGAGGAGCGGCTTCGCGCAAAATGGGGCCGGTTCGGAGGAATCGCGGTCGCGCTGTCGGATGAGCGGCAGACCACGCAGGCCTGGGACGGAGGAGCGGTCGGCGAGGAACGCCTCGGAGCTCGACTCGACGCACTTGCCTCAGACGAGGTTGTCGTTCTGCACGACCGGCGTATCCCAGGCTCACGCGCGAACATCGACCACATCGTCGTCACGCGTGCCGGGATCTGGGTCATCGATGCCAAGCGCTACAGGGGCCGCCGCCCCGAACTAAGGGTTGAAGGTGGGATCCTTCGTCCTCGCACCGAGAAGCTCCTCGTCGGTCGGCGCGACTGCACAAGACTTGTCGACGGTGTCCTCAACCAGGTCGAACTCGTGCAGGAGCACGTCGGGCAAGTGCCCGTCAGAGGAGCGCTCTGCTTCGTCGAAGCCGACTGGCCCCTCATAGGCGGCTCCTTCACCACCCGAGGCGTTGAGGTTCTGTGGTTCAGACGACTTGCCAGGATGCTCGCAGGGCAGCCTGACGGCGGAGTCGATGTCGCGGCAGTGGCCAACGTCGTGGCGGCCAGATTCCTCCCAGCCTGATTCCGGCCAGCTGGGACGAGCCAAAAGAAGTTCCGATTCAGGTCCGCCTTCATCCGTAATACGCCAAGCTGTCACTCATGCAGCACGACGCGCTCCATGACGGCCTGTACGAATCGTTGGTGACGCCGTCGCTCGAGCGGAAGCTGGCCGGACTACCCGGTCACCGGTCTCGCCTCGAAGCGGTCGACGCCGCCGACGAACCGGACGTGTTGGCACGACATGTCGCAGGCGAGGTGGCGCGCGTCCTTCGAGACACGAGGAACGAAAGCAAGAGGGTCGAACTCGTCAACGAGATCCTTGGGCTCATCCAACAAGTCGACCAGGCTGTCAGCCCACCGACTCGTCAGCTGTTGTCCCTTGAGAAGCCGGACGGCGTCGCGACCGATTCTCGGTACGCCCACCGACCGCGAACGCCGCTCGCCGATGCCGCGCTCCTGACCAACGCCAAGGGGGACCCGAGCCTCGGCGCCGAACTGAGGGCTGAGCTCGAGTCGGCTGAGCAGGTGGACCTGCTCTGTGCCTTTGTGAAGTGGACCGGCCTGCGTGTCCTCGAGCGAGAACTCCGGCGCTTCACCGAGCGTGGAGGACGCCTTCGGGTCATCACGACGACGTATATCGGCGCGACCGAGAGAAGCGCGCTCGACCGGCTTGTGCGTGACTTCGGCGCCGAGGTGAAGATCCAGTACGAGATCGCGAGGACTCGCCTTCACGCAAAGTCGTGGTTCTTTCACAGGCATACCGGCTTCAACACCGCCTATGTCGGCTCCTCCAACCTCTCCCACGTAGCGCTTCTCGACGGGGTGGAATGGAACGTTCGGCTGTCCGCGGTCGCCACGCCATCCTTGCTGCACAAGTTCGAGGCGACATTCGAGACGTACTGGAATGACCCCTCGTACCTGCCGTACGACCCTGACCGCGACGCTGACCTGCTCAACAGATCCCTGGCCAGCGCCGCCGGCCGCGGCAGGGGGACGGAGGCCACCCTGGTGCTTTCCGGGCTGGAGGTGACGCCGTACCCGCACCAGAAGGAGATCCTCGAACAGCTCGACGTCGAACGGACCGTCTACGACAGACACCGCAACCTCGTGGTTGCCGCCACCGGGACCGGCAAGACGGTGATCGCCGCCCTGGACTACCGGGACCTCGCACGTGCTGCAGGCCGCTACCCACGCCTCCTCTTCGTGGCGCACCGGATCGAGATCCTCCAGCAAGCGCTTCGCACCTATCGCGACGTGCTCGCCGACGGGTCCTTCGGTGAGCTCTGGGGTCAAGGATTCCGCCCGACCTCTGCCGACCACGTCTTCGCGACGATCCAGTCGCTCGACAGCGTTGGCGCCGACGCCCTCAGTCCCGACGCGTACGAGATCCTCGTCGTCGACGAGTTCCACCACGCTGAGGCGGCCAGCTACCGCCGACTACTAGCCCACATCAAGCCGAGGGAACTTCTCGGACTCACCGCAACACCTGAACGCGCAGACGGCATCGACGTCGCCGAGGAATTCTTCGACGGTCGCACGGCCGCCGAGATCCGGCTCTGGGACGCGCTTGAGGCAGAGCTGCTCAGCCCCTTCCACTACTTCGGCATCGCTGACACGGTCAACCTCAGCTCAGTCCGGTGGAGTCGCGGCCAGTACGACCGGGCGGAACTGGAGAACGTCTATACCGGAAACGACGCACGAACGCGGATCATCCTCAGGCAATTGCGGGACAAGGTCGCCGACGTACGGCAGATGCGCGCCCTCGGCTTCTGCGTCGGAGTGCGCCACGCGCAGTACATGGCTGACGTGTTCAACGCAGCCGGGATTCCCGCCCGAGCCGTGTGGGGCGACACCCACCCGGAGGCTCGACGACAAGCACTCCTCGACCTTCGCGACCGCAAGGTCAACATCTTGTTCTCGGCCGATCTCTACAACGAGGGCCTGGACCTGCCCGACGTCGACACGGTCCTGTTCCTCCGCCCCACTGAGAGCGCGACGATATTCCTGCAGCAGCTCGGTAGGGGCCTCCGTCAAACACGCGACAAGGCGGTGCTGACTGCGCTCGACTTCGTCGGACACCAGCGCAAAGAGTTCCGGTTTGACCGCCGCTTCCGCGCAATGACCGGCGCCTCTCGTGCGGGGCTTAGACAACAGGTGGAGTACGGTTTTCCGTTCCTCCCGTCGGGCTCACAGATCGTCCTCGACCGGGAGAGCCAGAACGCCGTGCTCGAGAACATCAAGAGCCAGCTGAACCCGACGTGGAAGACCCTCGTTGGCGAGCTGAAATTGCTCGCGAAGCGCCAGGGCGATGTCTCGCTTGGCACGTTCCTCAAAGAGACGGATCTCGAGCTCGCCGATGTGCTGAAGAACAACAAGAACTGGACCCGCCTTCGCGAGGACGCCGGTCTCCCGGTCGCAGTGAAGGGCCCATTGCACGCCTCGCTGATCCGTCGCGGACGCGCACTCGCACACGTAGATGACATGGAGCGCGGGAACGCCTACCTCCGACTCCTGAGCGACGACGCCCCTCACTACCGAGAGCTGGATGAGCGCGAGCAGCGCTATGCACGCATGCTCGTGTTCAGCCTCTGGCCCGACGGTGGTGGCCACGGCGACTTCGAGAACGCTCTAGGAGCTCTTCGGCTCGAGGCCGCCGCCCGTCGCGAGTTCAGCCAGCTGATCGAGCTTGGACTCAGCAACATCCGCCACGTCCCGCGCGGGCTCGAGGGCTCGCTCGCCGCGACTCGTCTGAGGTCGCACGCGCACTACACCCGTGAAGAGATCGTCGTCGCGCTCGACTATGCCGGCTTCGATCGGTTGCCCAACAGTTTCCGTGAGGGAGTGTTCTTCTCGGAGCCGTGGCAGTCCGATGCGTTCCTCGTGACGCTCAGAAAATCCGAGCAGGACTACTCGCCGACGACGATGTACAACGACTACGCGATCAGCCCTGAACTCTTCCACTGGGAGTCCCAGTCGCGAACAACAGTCTCCTCACCGACGGGTCAGCGCTACATCACTCACCGGGAGCGCGGAACGAACGTCCTCCTCTTCGCGCGCGAAGCCAAGAAGGACGCACTCGGGACAGCGCCGTACATGCTTCTTGCCGACGCTCACTACGTCACTCACGAAGGTGAGCGACCAATGGCGATCACCTGGCGGCTCGGACGCGCTTTGCCGACCGACCTCTTCCAGGTGGCGTCCGTCGCGAACTAGTGGTTAGTCATGGACTATCTCGGGGAACTCGCGATCGGTGTCTTGAGCGCCAGTTTCGGCGCCGTCGTTGCAGCGCTCTGGGGGCGACGGCAGCAGCGTCGTGTTGACCGGCGTGACCAGGTACGAGTTGCCGCCAGCGAGTTGCACCGTGCTTTAGCCGCTGTGCGGGACGCCGCTGAGTTAGCGCCGCCCGCGGGTGCTGCCTCGCCTCGGGAGGTTGTCGACGCCTTGAACGCCTGGCGCTTAGCGCTCGAACGCTGGGTGGAATGGCTTCCGGGATCCGCACGACACATTGACCGAAGCGTCGCGGATGTGCTCGCCACGCAATTGGGCCCGGTCGGTAGAGCGCACCGGGTGCCTCAGTTGGCGAATTTTCGACGTTTCATTAATCCGACTCAGGACTGGCAAGACACCTCAGTCGATTACCTGCAGTACGTCCTTCGGTGGCTCGGCCGGTCGGAGCTGCACGGTCAGTGGTCGGGCGAGGTCGCACCCCTGGACAATTGGTTGGAAGAACGTGAAAGGAGAAAAGGCCTTCTCGAGCGAGGTGAGATCACAGTGACCGACCGTATTATTGGTCGGGTCTTATCTCGCTGGCAATAACGGCCGGGGCTGTCTGCTCATTCCGCTGAGCCTCACCAAACCCGCCACCGCCCGGCGTTTCGACCACCAGCACATCACCGACCTGGACCTCCGCCACGTCGCTACCCAGAAGATCGACGATGTCACCCCCGACCCGCTCGATCGAGTTCCGCCCCAGTGCCCCCGGCTCCCCACCCGCCATCCCGTACGGCGGCACTCGCCGATGGTTCGTCAGCAGGCTGACGGTCATCGGCTCACGGAACCGGATCCGCCGCACACCACCGTCGCCGCCGCGCCAGCGGCCCGCTCCCCCGCTGCCGCGGCGGATGGCATAGGACTCCAGCAGCACCGGCAGGCGCCACTCGAGCACCTCGGGATCGGTCAGTCGCGAGTTCGTCATGTGCGTCTGCACCACGTCGGCCCCGTCGAACCCCGGCCCGGCGCCCGACCCCGACGCCACCGTCTCGTAGTACTGGTGCCGCTCGTTGCCGAACGTCACGTTGTTCATCGTTCCCGACCCCTCGGCCATCACCGCGAGCGCCGCGTACAGCGCCCCGGTGACGCCCTGCGAGGTCTCGACGTTCCCGCCGACCACCGCCGCCGGGTACTCCGGCGCCAGCATCGACGGCTCGGGCAGCACGATCCGCAGCGGCCGCAGGCAGCCGTCGTTGAGCGGGATGTCCGCGTCCACCAGGGTGCGGAACACGTACAGCACCGCCGCCGTCGTCACCGCCGACGGCGCGTTGAGGTTCGTGCCCAGCTGCCCCGAGGTCCCGGTGAAGTCGATCGTCGCCGACCGCGCCTCTCGGTCCACCGACACCCGCACCCGGATGTGCGCGCCGGCGTCGGTCTCGTAGTCGTACGCCCCGTCGTCAAGCCGGTCGATCACCCGCCGGACCGCCTCCTCGGCGTTGTCCTGCACGTGCCGCATGTACGCCTGCACCACGTCGAGGCCGAAGTGGTCGATCATCGCCCGCACCTCATCCACGCCCTTGGCGTTCGCGGCCACCTGGGCGCGGAGGTCGGCGAGGTTGGTGGCCAGGTCGCGCGAGGGGTACGGCCCGGTGGTGAGCAGTTCCTCGGTCTCCGTCTCGCGGAACCGTCCGCCGTCGACCAGGAGCCAGTTGTCGAACAGCACGCCCTCCTCCGGCAGCGTCGTGGAGAACGCCGGCATGGAGCCGGGCGTGAGCCCGCCGATCTCGGCGTGGTGCCCGCGGGAGGCGACGAAGAAGAGCACCCGGGCGCCGTCGTCGTCGAAGACCGGCGTGACCACGGTGACGTCGGGCAGGTGGGTGCCGCCGTGGTACGGGTCGTTCACCGCGTACACCTGGCCGGGCCGGATCTCCTGCCCGCGGCGGCGGATGACCTCCTGCACCGTCGCGCCCATCGAGCCCAGGTGCACCGGCATGTGCGGGGCGTTGGCGATGAGGTGCCCGCCGGCGTCGAACAGGGCGCAGGAGAAGTCCAGCCGCTCCTTGATGTTGACCGACTGCGCGGTCGCCTCCAGCCGCGCACCCATCTGCTCGGCGACCGACATGAAGAGGTTGTTGAAGATCTCCAGCAGCACCGGGTCCGCCTCGGTCGTCGCCGAGGGCCGCTCACGCTCCCCGGTGCGGTCCAGCCGCAGGGCACCGTCGGACAGGACGACGGCGGACCAGCCCCCCTCCACCACCGTCGTCGCGTTGGCCTCGGCCACGATCGCCGGCCCGGTCACTTGCGTCCCGGCGGGCAGGTGCTCCCGACGGCGCAGCGGGACCTTCCGCGCCCGCCCGCCGAGGTGGACGGTCACCTCCGCCCCGCCGTCGTCCCCGGCCTCCGCGGCCACGGCGACCGCCGGCCGTGGCGCGCGGGCGACCACCTCCACGGAGACCGCCTCGACGACGAGCGGGCGGTCCATGAGGAAGGAGTAGGTGCGCAGGTACGCGGCCTCGAACTCCGCCCGCATCGCGGCCGGGTCGGCGAGGAGGACCTGGACGGCGGTGTCGGTTCGCTCGTAGCGCAGGTGGGCGCGACGCACCACGTCGACGTCCACGCCGCGGGAGGCGGCGCCGTCGTCCAGCTCGGTGCGGGCGACGGCCTCGAGCCCGGCGGCGACGGCCTCGAGTCGGGGAACGACGGCGCCGTCGAGCTCGGCCTCGACGGACTGCTCGCGCATGGCGGTGACGTCGGCCAGGCCCATGCCCAGGGCGGAGAGCACGCCGGCCAGCGGCGGGACGAGGACGGTGCGGATGCCGAGGGCGTCGGCGACGGCGCAGGCGTGCTGGCCGCCGGCGCCGCCGAAGGTGGTCAGGGCGTAGGTGGTGACGTCGTGCCCCTTGGCCACGGAGATCTTCTTGACGGCGTTGGCCATGTTGGCGACGGCGACCGCGAGGAAGCCCTCGGCGACCTCCTCGGGAGTGCGGTCGTCGCCGGTCTCCTCGCGCAGCCGGGCGGCGAGCTCGCCGAAGCGCTCCCGGACGACGTCGGCGTCGAGCTGCTGGTCGCCGTCGGGCCCGAAGACGGCCGGGAAGTGCGCGGGCTGGATGCGGCCGAGCATGACGTTGGCGTCGGTGACGGTCAGCGGGCCGCCGCGGCGGTAGCAGGCGGGGCCGGGGTCGGCGCCGGCGGAGTCCGGGCCGACGACGTAGCGGTCGCCGTCGACGTGGAGGATCGACCCACCGCCCGCGGCGACGGTGTGGATGGCGAGCATCGGGGCGCGCAGGCGGACGCCGGCGATCTCGGTGTGGAAGACGCGCTCGAGCTCGCCGGCGTGGTGGGAGACGTCCGTGGAGGTGCCACCCATGTCGAAGCCGATGACCTCACGGAGGCCGGCGGCGGCGGACATCGCCGCCATGCCGACGATGCCGCCCGCGGGGCCGGAGAGGATCGCGTCCTTGCCGCGGAAGTGGCGAGCCTCGGTCAGGCCGCCGTTGGACTGCATGAACAGCAGCCGCACGCCGGGCAGCTCGGCGGCCACCTGGTCGACGTAGCGGCGCAGGATCGGGCTGAGGTAGGCGTCCACCACGGTGGTGTCGCCGCGCGGGACCACCTTCATCAGCGGGCTGACCTCGGAGGAGAGCGAGACCTGGCCGAAGCCGAGCCGGCGGGCGAGGTCGCCGACGGCGTTCTCGTGCGCCGGGTAGAGGTGGCTGTGCAGGCAGACGACGGCGACGGCGTCGATCCCGTCGACCCTGGCTCTGCGGAGCTCGTGCTCGAGGGCGTCGAGGTCCGGGGCTTTGAGGATTTCGCCCTGGGCGGTGACGCGCTCGTCGACCTCGACGACGCGGTCGTAGAGCATCTCGGGCAGGACGATGTGCCGGTCGAAGATGCGCGGGCGCTCCTGGTAGGCGATGCGCAGGGCGTCGGCGAACCCCTTGGTGATGACCAGGAGCGTGGGCTCGCCCTGGCGCTCGAGGAGGGCGTTGGTGGCGACGGTGGTGCCCATGCGGACGACGTCGATCTGGTCCGTGGGGATCGGTGCGTCCGGCTCGACGCCGAGGAGGTGGCGGATGCCGGCGACGGCGGCGTCGCGGTAGCGGGCCGGATCCTCGGAGAGGAGCTTGTGGGTGACCAGCGTGCCGTCGGGGCGGCGGGCGACCACGTCCGTGAACGTGCCACCGCGGTCGATCCAGAACTGCCACCCGGTCATGGTGGGAACCTAGTGGTCGGGCGACAGTCAGTTAGTCGCCGGCTCCCGAGCCGCCGTCGTGGACCGCGACCCGCGGCTCCAGCCCGTCGGCGCCCACGACCTCGCGCCAGGCCTCGAACCCGACCTGGAACGCCACCACCCCCGCCTCGGGCAGGGCGATCTCGATGGCCTCGAGAATCTCCCGCGGGGTGACGCCGAGGTCCAGCGCCACGCGGATGTGGCTCTGGATGTGGCCCTTCGACGCTCGCATCACGGTGAGGCTTACGATGAAGATGAGCTCCTTCGTCCGCCGGTCCAGCGTCCGCTGCTCGAGGTAGGCGGCCGAGACGAGGTTGTTGGCCGCCTGCAGCACGGGGAAATCCTGCTTCGCCATCACCTTGTGATAGTCGAGGACGTACCCGCGCTCCCGCGCCATGTTGTCCACGTACTCCTGAGCGTCGTCGTTCACGATGCCCCTCCTTCGCTTCCCACGGTGACGAGGCCGGACCGGGTGAGGCTCTCTGAGACACCCCGCGCACTGGCGACCACGTGCTCCAGGATCTCCGCCTCGCGGTCCGGGCCGATCCGGTATCTCGGCCCGGCCACGGACAGCGCCGCAACCGTCCGGCCGCCGACGACGATCGGTGCGGACGCCGCCCAGACCCCCTCGTCGACCTCCGCGGAGCTGACGGCCCAGCCCTGCTCCTTGATCTTCCCGAGCTCGGTGAGAAGGCGGGCACGCTCGGCGTCGTCCACGCCGGAGCGCTGCAGGTACCGGTCGGCCCAGACGTCGCTCATGCTCGCGAGCAACGTCTTGGGGCCGGCTCCCCGATGGAGGCTCATGATCAACCCCGGGGCGAAGGAGAGCCGGACGGCGTGCTCGGTCTCCACCATCTCCGCGCAGGTCGCATGGTCCCCGACCCTCCGCATGACCAGCGCCGCCTCCCCCGTCCTCCGCGAGAGGTCGTGCAGCACGGGCCGCAGCGCCGCCCCGATCTCGAACGCCCGCTCCGCGCTGCTGGCGAGCGCGAACACCCGCGGTGTCAGCGAGTACGTCCCGTTCCCGTTCTCCTCCACGAGCTCCAGCTCCCGCAGCAGGGAGAGGAACCGGTAGGCGGACGGCACGGACACGTCGACCTGCTCCGCGATCTCCTCGACGCTCAGCGACGGCTTCTCGCCGCCGAAGAGCATGAGGACGTTAAGTACGCGTCGGGCGCTGTCGACGCCGGGCGTCCGTCCCTTTTCCTTGGCCACCAGTTCCTCCCCCTGCCGTTTACGTCGCTGCTCCGTCAGGCGGAGTAGGTGGCGACGAAGCGGTTCTGCTCGATGATGCTGTCGGCGTACGTCGCGAGGAACTCCTCGCGGGACGGCTCACCGTCGACAGCCCTGTTCAGTGCGTACACCCAGAAGTAGTAGTGGTGCACCCCGTGGCCGGGCGGCGGCTGCGGACCGGTGTAGGCGTGCTCGCCCATGGTGTGCGGCCCCACCCGTCCGCCGTCCAGCTCGCCGTCCTCCGGGGACAGACCGTAGCGGACCCAGTGCGTGAAGCCGTGCGGCAGCGGGGCATCGGGGTCGTGGACGATCACGGCGAGCTCTTCGGTGCCGTCCGGGACGCCGGCGACGGCGAGCCGGGGAGGCTCGTTGCCGTGGTCGGCGGCGTGGACGTCGGGGATGCGCTCCCCGGCCCCGATGTCGGGCGAGTGGATGGACAGGTCACGGATGTTCAGGCCCAAGGGTCTGCTCCTTCAGGTGGTGGCTGGTTCTTCTGTGGTGCTTGCTGCGAGGTCTCTGCCGAGGGTGCGGGCAAGCAGGTGTCGGATCTCGTCGGCGACGATGTCGGGCCGTTCCTCAGGGACGTAGTGGTCGACCTCCGGCAGCTCGACGGCCCGGAAGTCCGGCCTGAGCTCGCGAGTCCGTCGGAAGGCGTCGTCGGAGACGATGCGGCTGAGACGACCGCGGACGAGGGTCACGGGCGCCTCTACCGACGACGCCTCGTCGACGAAGTCGGTCCGCAGTCCGTCGACCGTCTGCGCCATGGCGGCCGGGTCGGCGAGCGGCCGGTAGCCGGCCGCCGTCGCGGTGTACCCGTAAGCGGCCCGGCGGGCGACGGCCTGCTCGGTGATGAGCGGGTACCGCTTGCGCAGGTACCGCTCCACCTCGGCGCGGGTCTCAAAGATTCGGTCTCCCGCCGCCACCCGGGCCTTGAGGTCGTCGAGCACCTCCCCCTCGACGAACGGCGTGTAGTCGACGGCGACCACCCCGGCGACGAGCTCCGGGTGACGGGCCGCGAGGACGACGGCGTTCCGCGCGCCGAGCGAGTGCCCGACGACGACAGCCGGGGCAAGTCCGAGCGTGCGAATGAGGGCCGCGACGTCGTCGCTGTACTCGCCGGCCCCGTACCCGGTGAGCGGCTTGCCGCTGCGGCCGTGGCCGCGCTGGTCGACGGCGACGGTGCGGACGCCGTCGCCGAGCAGCTCGACGACGTCGTCCCACACCCCCAGGTTCGCCGTGGTGCCGTGCAGCAGCACCACGGCGTTCCCCGCGCCGCGGTCACGGATGCAGAGGCGGAGGTCTCCGCATTGCTGCAGCTCGAGTCCGTCCGTCATGCCTGATCAGATGGGCTTGATCGAGGAGAGGGTCTTCCGCACCTCGATGAGACCCTGGATGATGTCGGCCCGCTTCTCGGCCACCTCGCCGTTGTCGTAGGAGTACAGGCCGTCGCCGGTCTTCATCCCGAGCTTGTTGGCCTGGGTCAGGCGAGTGACCAGCGGCGACACCTCGGCGTCGTTCGACAGCTGGGCGTTGAGGTAGCTGCCGACGGCCTCGTAGATGTCGAGACCGGCCATGTCGACCAGTCGCATGGGGCCGATGACCGCCAGCTTGTACCCGACGCCCCACTTCACGCAGGTGTCGAGATCCTGCTGGGTGGCAATGCCCTCCTCCAGCATCGCCATGCACTCGCGCAGCACCGCGTAGAGTACGCGGTTCTCCACGAAGCCGGCGATCTCCTTCTCGACGACCGCCTCGTACCCGAAGGCCCTGACGATCTCGATGAGGTCGTCCTGGACGGCGTCGCTGGTCTTCTCGCCCTTGATGAGCTCGATCATCGGGATGAGGTGCGGCGGGTTCGACCAGTGCATGCCGATGAACCGCTCGGGGTGCTCCATCTCGACCGCCATGTCGGAGATCGGGATGCCGGAGGTGTTCGTGGCGATGATGGCGTCGGGTGCCACGACCGCCTCGATCTGCTTCAGGACCTGCTTCTTGAGGTCGATCCGCTCGGGGATCGCCTCGATGATCAGGGTGGCGCCCTCGAGGGCCTTGGTCTGGTCGAGCTCGAAGGTGACGGACCCGCCGGGGGTGACCGGGACGTCGAGCTGGTCCAGGGCCTTCGTGGCGCCGGCGCAGACCTGCTCGGCGCGGGCGAGAGCCTCCTCGCTGATGTCGTTGAGGCGGACCTGGGACCCGTACCGGGCGAGGAGGGCCGCGATGCCCGGCCCCATGCTTCCGGAACCGATCACTGCGGAGATCTTGGGCATGCTCATGGAAAGGAACTCGCTTTCGTTGCTTCGTTGCTTCGGTGCGGAGTGGGGGCGGCGAGCGCCGCGCTCAGGAGGTGGCCTCGAGCCGGTCGAGCTTCCGGTTGAAGTACATCCAGAAGTTGTTCCGGGCTCGCTCCGGGTAGATGGTCTCGATCTTCTCCTGGGTCTCCTCGTCCGGCGGCAGCTGGTACGGCAGCCCCGACGTGGCGAGGGTGAGCTGGAACTTCGCGGCCTTCTCGAGGAAGATCCCGGCCAGCGTCACGTCCTTGACCGTCTTCCCGACGTACGAGGCGCCGTGGTTGCGCAGGAGTAGAGCCTCGGCCTGGCCGAGAGCGTCGGCGTGCTCCCGGCCGAGCTCCGGCGTCGTGATGATGTTGCTCGTCAGCGTGAAGCGCGGGACGCCGTGCTCGGCGAACCAGACCCCCTCGTTGCTGTAGGCGCCGAGCTCGGCCTCGGTGGAGGCGAAGACGGTCGCGTAGAACGGGTGGGAGTGCCCGACGAAGTTGACGTCCGGACGGGCCCGCATGATCTCGGTGTGCAGCGGCCACTCGAGGTGACGCAGGCCCTGCCCCTCCAGCACGTTGCCGTCGAAGTCGATGAGGATGAAGTCCTTGCCCTGGACCTCCTCCATCCCGAGGTTCCCGCGCTTGAGCCACAGGCCCCGCCCGAAGGGGTCGCGGAACGACAGGTGGCCCATGGACATGTCGCCGTGGCCTTCCATCTCCAGGATCCGGTGGGCCCGGGCGACGTTCTCGAGCACGTTCTCGATCGAGTCGTCCTGGTTGTACATGACGTCGCTGTGAGTCACGACGCTCCTTTCATCTCTGGCGCTCTGCCAAGTCCTAGTTCTTGCTCCCGGCGAGCTCTCTGCTCGCCTCGGCGGCGGTCATCCCGCCGACCCGGTGGTGAACGCGGGGCCCGGTCGCCACGGCGACGCAGATGAGCAGCTCGTCGGCGCGGGGGGCGTCCTCGAGCCGCAGGGTGATCGCGTCGTAGTGCGACCGCACGTACACCTCGTCCTTGAAGGCGAGGGGGATGTCGAGCGGCGTGCCGGCGGCGGCCGTCTTCGTCACCGAGGAGATCCACGCCCTCCCACCGCCCACGGCCTCGCGGAACGCGTCCCCGAAGACCGTGGTGACGCAGGCGACGACGTGCTCCTGCTCGCCGGCGAGGCCGGCGATCCCGCCCTTGCCGTAGCTCTGCACCTGGCGCCCGCCGAGGAGCCGGATCGCGCGTCGGCCGAGCTCCGTGCCGAGGGCCGGGCTGCTCACCGTGAGGGAGGAGAGGTCCTCGCTGTAGGTGCCGCTGAACGGGTTCTTGATGACGACGCCGGCGGCCGCCTTGAGCAGCGGCTCGTCCAGCGGCGTGCCGCCGTCGTGCAGCGTCTCCTCCACCACCCCGACGAAGCGGCGTACCTGGAAGTCGGAAAGGCTCATGGGACAAGCTCCTGCGTTCGTGCGTGACGGTGGGGGTCGGTGGGGTCGTACTTCGCCGTCTCGAGGTTCTCCGGGACGTCGGTGAACTGGTTGCCCTCGGACATCTGGCGGTTGGCGGCGTAGTCGGCGGAGCGACGCTGGCACCGGTCGGTGTAGGGGCGCTCGAGGCGCTCCCACTCCAGGAGCGAGTCCTCCATGCCGCCGGCGTCCGCCTCGGTGGCCGCGGCGGCCAGCGTGTAGGCGTTCGCCATCGCGCACCCTGCCCCCTGCGCGAGCGCAGGGCACATGGCGTGCGCCGCGTCCCCGACGAGGGCGACCCGGCCGGCCGTCCAGCTCTCCAGCATCGTCGTCTCGTAGCCGTAGTACTTCGGGTCCTCGGCCACGGCCGCCGAGCGCAGCACTGGCGCCAGCTCCGGGTAGGCCGAGGTCCACAGCTCGAGGTTGATGGGGGTCCGGCTCCCCTCCTCGTCGGCCCGGGGCGCGCCGAGGGCGATGTACAGCTCGTCGTCGTTGCACGGCACGTAGAGCACCCGGAGGTACCGCGGCTCGAGGTTCCAGAAGTCGATGACGTTGTCCCACTCGCCGGGCCCGAGCTCAGCCTTGTGCCGGGGCACGAGGAACCGGGTGATGCCGTCGCGAGACTTCAGGCGTTCCTGCTCGAAGCCGATCGAGTCCCGCACCTGCGACTTCACGCCGTCGGCACCTACGACGAGGTCGGCGCGCCGGACCTCGCCGGATGCCAGGGTGATGGCCCCGGACGGGTCCGCGGCCACGACCTCGGACCCGGTCCTGATCTCCACACCGGCGGCGAGCGCGGCGTCGAGCAGCACCTTGTGCAGGTAGGGGCGTGTCAGGGTCCGCCAGGGCAGCCCGCCGAAGTCCTCCCGGGAGACGCTCTGCCCCTGCTTCCGCGTCTCGTAGTAGGGCGGCGTCATCGAGTTCGCCATGATCGCCTCGGTGGCGCCCAGCGCGTCCAGGACCCGCAGGCCGTTGTGCCAGAGCACGATCCCGGCGCCCTGCTCGCGGAGCTCCCGCCCCTTCTCGTGGACCGTGACGCTCCAGCCGCGCTGCGCGAGCGCTGTCGCGGCGGTCAGGCCGGCGAACCCCGCGCCGGAGACCTCTGCATGACGGCCGTTCGGCTCGACGATGCTTCTCAACTGCTTTCCTTTCCCCGAGCTGGTCCGGTCAGCTGCCGGAGTTGAAGGTGTCGACGAAGGTGCTGTCGAAGACGTGGCTGGCGGCGGGCGGCTCGCCCTCGAGCACGCCCTGCTCGGCGAGGATGTCGATGGTCGATTGCCACATCTCCTCCTCCATGGCTCCCAGGCCGCCGGCCTCGGTCGCGGGGCTGGTGAAGGTGTGGTCGATGTCCGCCTGGAGCTGACGCGTGAACAGCTGCTCCTTGCCGGCGAGCTCCGCCGAGGCCTCGGTGAGGATCTTCGCGGTCTCCTCGGGGTTCTCCTGGACGAACTCGAAGGCCCGGAGGTAGGCGTTGGTGAACCGCTGCACGAGGTCGGGGTTCCGCTCGATCATCTCGTCGGTGGTGAACAGACCCGAGCCGTAGGCGTCGTAGCCGTACTCGGAGCCGAGGAGGATACTCAGCGACCCCTCGCCACCCGCGGCGTCCTCGAGCAGCGGGACCTCCGCGTCGATGTAGCAGACGACGGCGTCGACCTGCTTCTGGATGAGGTAGTTCTCGTACGGCGGCGTCACCGTCACCTCTTTGATGGCGCTGCGGTCGACGTCGTTGGCGGCGAGCAGCGCCTCGTAGAAGATGAAGGTCGACCCGGCGGGGTGGACGCCCATCGTCAGGCCCTCGAGCTCCTTGACGTCGGCGAGCTCGACGTTGTCACGCAGCGTGCACAGGCCGAGCGGGGTCACCTGGTTCACGGCGGCGAGCGCCTTGACCGGCACGTTCTGCGAGCGCGCCGTGACCAGCGAGGGAAGGTCGGCGAAGCCGAACTCCGCGCCGCCGGACCCGACGAGGCGCAGCGTGTCGGGCGAGCCGCTGCCGGTGTTGATCGCGTCGACCTCGATGCCCTCGTCCTCGAAGAAGCCCTTCTCCTGGGCGACGTAGAACATGCCGTGGTTGCCACGGACCTGGTAGTCGAGCTGGACGGTCACGGTGTCGAGCTCGCCGGACTGGCCGCTGCCGTTCGCGGCGCCGTCGGCGGTGGCGCCGCCGGCGCCGGCCGTGGCGCCGGAGCTGCAGGCGGCGAGGGTGAGAAGAGCTGCGGCGGACGTGGCCGCGAGGACGGAACTGCGCGATGTCGACATCTTTGTCTCCTGTCGTTCGTTCGGGGGGTCAGGCTTTGGCGGTCTCGGAGTGGATGTGCGGGAACTTGCCTCGAAGGAGGTACTCGACGAGGGACATGCCGTAGTAGAGGGCGAGTCCCAGGACGGAGATGAGGGTCAGGGCGGCGAACATCAGGGGCGTGTCCAGCTGCGTGGAGGCGAACTGGATGAGGTAGCCGAGCCCTGCGGAGGCGCCGGCGAACTCGGCCACGACGGCGCCGATGACGGCGAAGGTGATCGCGATGCGGAGGCCGGCGAAGAGGTACGGCAACGACGTGGGCATCTGGATCCGGGTGAGGATCTGGTTGCGGCTCGAGCCCACGGACCGCATGAGGAGCAGCAGGTCGCTGTCCACGCTCTTGAGCCCGACGATCATGTTCAGCGTGATGGGGAAGAACGCGATGACCACGATGAGCACGAGCTTGGGTGCCATGCCGTAGCCGAACCAGAGGATGAAGATCGGCGCGAGGGCGACCTTCGGCACGACCTGGAAGAGCACCACCAGGGGGTAGACCGCGCGGTCCACCCAGTGGAACCGGACGATGAAGACCGCGAGGAGGACGCCGACGACGATGCTGATGAGGAAGCCGTAGATCACTTCCTGCAACGTCACCCACGTCCCGCTCAGCAGGAGCTCTCGCGAGGTCCACATCTCCGCCATGAACTCACTGGGCTTGGCGATGACGAAGCTCGAGACCTCGAGGAGCTCGACGGCAACCTCCCAGAGCAGGAACAGCCCGAGGAAGAGCACGACACTGGGCCACGTGCGCCGGAAGGATCTCGACAGACCGTTCGGCTTCCTGGCTGGCCTCGCCGGCGCCTGCCGTGGCCTCCGAGCGGCTGGACGGCTCCGAACAGTTTCGGGTGCGGGCATGTTTGCCTCCGTCTTGATCGACATGTCAGGCCACCGCCGTCGGCTCGAGCTGGTCTCGCAGGTGCGCGACGTACTCGCCGAAGTGCGGGTTCTCGAAGACTTCTGACGTCCGAGGGCGGTCGAGGTCGATCTCGACGGTCTCGACGATCCGGCCGGGACTGGTGCCCATCATGTGCACGACGTCGGAGAGGAAGACCGCCTCGGAGATCGAGTGGGTGACGAAGACGATCGTCTTTCCGGTGGCCGCCCAGATCTCGGCGAGCTTCTCGTTCATCTCGTCTCGGGTGATCGCGTCCAGCGCCCCGAAGGGCTCGTCCATCAGCAGGATCGCGGGGTCCATGGCGAGCGCCCGGGCGATGGAGACCCGCTGCGCCATTCCGCCCGACAGCTCGTGCGGCAGCTTGTGCCGGGCCGCCCCGAGCCCGACCAGCTCCAGGGCGTGCTCGGCGGCCTCACGGCTCTCGGAGTTGCGACTGCCGGTGGCGATCTCCCGCAGCATCCGGGCGTTCTCGAGCGCGGACTTCCAGGGCAGCAGCGCCGGTCGCTGCGGGCACAGCCCGATCTGCCGGTTCTTCACAGCGGCCGCTGCCGGTGCTCCGTCGATGACGATGTCTCCCGCGGTGGGTTCGAGGATCCCGCCGAGGATCTTCAGCAGCGTGCTCTTTCCGCAGCCGGAGGGACCGAGCAGCGTGGTGAAGCTGCCGGACGGGATGTCGATGTCGAGGTCCTCGAGCACCGCAGGCCCGTCGTCGTAGCCGTAGCGCATCTCGACGCCACGTGCGCTGATTCCGCCCGTTCGCATGAAGCCTCCTCGCTGAGACCGACCAGTCCGGCGCGTGTCTGGCGGCCCATTCCGCCTCGGCAAGTGTTCTCACCATCTGATAACGCGCTATTAAGGACAGGACCTTAGGCCCAGGCGGAGCACGGGGTCAAGCACTATCGGAGCGCTTGGCGCCGTATGCGCGCAGACCCGTCTCACGGGGCGCAGCCATCGCGCCCCGCACCGTCCCCTGCCGATGGAGGGCCGCCGCGGGCCGGCAGAAGCCCGGTGAGGACTGGGCTGCCACTCTCACGCGCACTCCCCAGGTCCAGCTCGTGCCCGGCGGGACCTACGTGCTCCCGGGGACGGTCGAGCTCCCGGACGGGTGCGTCATCCTCGGCAACGGCGCGACCGTTACCGTGGCGGAGGACTCGTACGGCGCCCTCGCGGTCACGGCACGACAGGACGTGACGATCCGCGACGTGCGCTTCGTCGGGCGCCCCGGGGGCGCGGTCGACCTGGCGCCCGTCTTCGCCCATGTGGGTGTCCGCCTCGACCGCAGCACCAACGTACGGATCCTCGACTGCGACTTCAGCGGCTGGCGCGGGGCGGGCGTTGCGGTGACAGGTTCGCGGACCGATGACTACTTCGGCTACCGGGTCAAGCTGCTCGGCAACGCGTTCGTCCGCTGCTACCTCGGAGTGTCACTGGCCGACAGGAGCGAGTACTCCATCGCCCACGACAACAGCTTCGCCTACTGCCGGTTGGCGATCTGGAACTCGTCGGGCAACTGGAACCTCACCGGCAACGACGTCGTCGGGTGCCACGGCGCCTACTACTCGATCGCGGCCAGCAGCCCGTACGGGCAGCTCACCTCCGACAACTGGGGTCATGGCACGGTCGTCGGCAACACGTTCAACCACTCCAACGGCGGCACCGCCGAGCGCTGGACGACCCATCTCGAGTTCCCCGTCGGCGGGTCGGTCCATGACCCGGGCCCCGGGGTGGTGGTCCAAGGACTGCTGCCGCCGACCTTCACCGGCAACACCCTCTGGTACACCGACATCGGCGCCAAGGACCTCGTCGGGACACCGTGGCTTCTCTCCGGCTGCACCCTGTCGAACCTGACGGTCAGCAGCACCGGCGGTCCGGGGATCCACCTCGTGGGCACCCAGGCCAACGGCGCGGCGAACCTGCCTCGTCTCGTCGGCAACGTCAGGGATCTCCTGGCGGGGCTCGCCTGACTTGGAGACTCCCCTGCGGGACGTCGTCACTGTGACGACGTCCCCCGGACTGACGACCGGCTTACGAGAGGTCGCGCCGCATGATGATGCGCGGCATCTTGCTCGCGACAGCGTCGGTGGTGCCGACGACCCGGAAGCCCACCTTCTCGAACATCGGGCGCGTGCCGACGAACGCCATCGTCAGGTCCATGCGACCGGGTGGGTCAACAGGGTAGGCCTCGACGGCAGGCGCACCCCGCGAGGCGGCGTACTCCACGGCGCCCTCGATGAGCGGCCGGGTGACGCCCTTCTTCCGGTGCCCGCTGCGGACGACGACGCAGATGATGCTCCACACCGGCACGTCGTCGATCGGGCGGATGAGCTTGGAACCCGCGAGCCGCGGGATCTCCGCCCGCGGTCCGACGTTGCACCAGCCGACCGGGACGCCGTCGAGGTAGGTCACCACGCCCGGCGGGTTCTCCCGCTCGCACAGCGCGCGCATGGCCTGCTCGCGGTCTCCCCCGCCGAGCTCCTCGATGTCCTTGGCCCGCAGCCGGTGCGAGAGGCACCAGCAGTGTGTCTCTCGGCGCTTGGGGTTGATGACGTCGGCGAAGTCGTCGAAGCGGTCCGGTGTCACGGGGTGAGTCTCAAAGGTCATCGTCGACTTCTCGGCTTCGGTCACCGGTCCATGATGGCGTGCCGCCGTCGGCAAGCGGGACAGGCGCTCCCACTACGCTGCGGCCATGCGCAAGGACGGGCTGGGGCGGCTGCAGGTGGTCTGCGGGCCGATGTTCGCCGGGAAGTCGGAGGAGCTGCTGCGGCGGGTGCGCCGGGCCCAGCTCGCCGGGCTGGCCGTCGAGATCGTCAACCACGCGCTCGACGAGCGCCACGGCGTCGGCCACGTGGCCTCGCACTCCGGGCTCAGCGTCCCCTCCCACGCGGTGCCCGACGTGGCCGGGCTGGTGCAGCTCGTGGCCGAACAGCGGCTCGACCTGCTCGCCATCGACGAGGCCCAGTTCTTCGGCAACGACCTCGTCGCCGTCGTCGAGGACCTGGTGCTCCGCGGGGTGACCGTGGTGGTCGCGGGGCTGTGCGTGACGTTCGACGGCCGGCCCTTCGAGCCGCTCCCCTCCCTCATGGCGATCGCCGAGGACGTCACGAAGCTGACGGCGGTGTGCACGGTCTGCGGCGAGGACGCCGCATTCCACCAGCGGGTCCGGGAGGGCGAACTTCCGGACGACGGCGTCGCGGACGCCCGCGCGGCGACCGCCGAGCACGTCGGCGGCATCGAGACGTACCAGGCCCGGTGCCGGCGCCACCTCGAGATCCGCGCCTGAACCGCCGGACCGGCGGCGGCCCTTCCCGTACCGCTCCGAGGTTCGCGCCCGACGTCGCTCGTCAACAACCGACGCCAAAACCACCCCGCCGGGAGCGGCCGTCCCAAATACTTGCCCGCATGAGGAAATGGTTCCAGCGCGACTACCACCCGCTGCTGGACGGTGGGCCCGAGATCGTCGAGGTGTCGGCGTCGGTCGAGATCCGCGCGAGCCGGAAAGACGTCTGGTCGCTCATCAAGCCGGCGGAGAACGGGCCGCTGCTCAGTCCCCACATCGTGCGCGGCTTCCACGTGCCCGGAACCCCCGACGGCGTCGGCGAGATTCAGGGGTTCATCACCGTGCACGACGGCCGCGAGCACCTCGTGGGCATCGAGCTGGTGGCCGAGGTCCCGGGGCAGCTGGCGGTGACGCGCGTGCTCGGCTCCCTCGACGACGCCTCTCGCTCGACGTACGCGCTCAGCGACATCCCCGGCGGCTGCCGGTTCGAGCAGCGCGAGCGGTTCACCGTCCCGCCGGGCGTGGCCCGCGCTGCGCTCGAACGGCACCACCAGGAGCTCATCGACGTGCTGGTCCAGCGGGTCAGGCAGGTGGCGGAGAGTTCCTGGACGCCCTACCCGGCTGCTCCTGACGGTCGGCCGGACGCGCGCTTCAGCCCCGACTTCCACCCCGCCCGGCGGTAGCGGCGTCTGGGACGCGCGGTCCACAGGCCGACGCATTTGCAGCGCGATCCGCCCCGATCGACCGTAATGTTCAGCCCGGCGCACAGCCACTTCATCCCTGAACGAGGGGCCCGACATGACACAGCAGCTGACGGAGACCGCCGCCGAGCACACCACCCCCGAGCAGCCGGCCCGGCGCGGCCCGGGCAGGCCGCGGCACACCGACGTCGAGCCCCGCAGCTACGAGGCGGTCCTCGAGCTGTTCGGGCAGCACGGTTGGTCCGGTCTCACCCTCGACGCCGTCGCCACGCACGCCGGCATCGGGAAGTCCTCGATCTACCTGCGCTGGAAGACCAAGCGCGAGCTGCTGCTCGACGCGGTCCGCGACTTCGAGAACCGGCACGTCAGCCCCGCCGACGAGGGCCAGCCGCTGCGCGAGTACCTCGTCGAGTACGCCGTCGCCCGCGGCCGCCTGCTGCTCGGCGTGCACGGCCCGACGATGCTCAACATCGTCTCCGCCGCCATGGCCAACCCCGACGACTTCCAGGAGATCCGCGAGGAGAGCATCAGCCAGGGCATCCTGCCCGTGGTGGGGCGGATCGAGCGGGCGGTCGCCGAGGGCGAGCTGCCGGAGGACGTCGACGGCGGCCAGCTGCTCGACATGATCGAGGGCGCCCTGGTCTTCCACCTGCTGATCTCGCCGCGCGGCGCGAGCCGCGAGGAGCTCGGCGCCGACCTCGCACGCTACGCCGCGTCGCTCGTCGACAACGCCCTGCAGGCCGCCGGCGCGCGGAGCTCCTAGCCTACGGACGCCGCCTCGTCGAGCGTGTGGGCCTCGAAGCCCTCGAGCGTGCCGCGGATGCGGGCCAGCCCGTCCGCGAACGTCGCCGACGCGCGCCAGGCGGCGATCTGCTCGAGGGACTCCCACGGCCCGGAGCTGATGAAGCGGTTGGGCGCGTCCCGGTCACGCAGGAGCGTGGCCGACGCGCCGGGATGGTCCACCGCCGTGGCGGCGGCGAACGACCGCCACGCCTCGACGAACTCCTCCTCGTGCCCTGGCCTCACGGTCCAGATGCCGAGCGTGTATACGGCCATGCCGACCACCTCCGACGACGACGTCGCGCGGCCATTGTGCGCCGTCGTGAGGAGCAGGGGAACCGGCGGCGGCGCCGGCCGGGCGGTGCGCCACCCCACCGCCTGGTGCGCCGACGCAGCGGCTTACCGCAGGGGCTGCGGCTCGGTGAGGAAGGGCTCGAGCACGTGCCCGGCCCACTCGTACGCCTCCAGGTACGACTGGTAGACCGAGAGGATGCTGGGCCGCTCGATCTCCACGATGAGGTCGCCGTCGAAGCACTCGGGCAGCGCGGCGAGGACGCGGTCGAACGGGACGACGCCGAGGCCCGGCTCGGCCCAGACCCGCTGGGTGGCGACGAGCGTGTGGTAGTCCTGGCCGCGGCCGCGGCGGGTGGGCTGGGCGTAGTCCTCGAAGACGTCGGAGAGGTGGACGGCCCCCACGCGGTCGGCGTAGCGGGCGATGATGTCGGCCGGGTCCGTGCCGGCCCAGCGCAGGTGCCCGGTGTCCGGGCCGAAGCCGACGACGTCGGGGCCCAGGGTGTCCAGCGCGGCGACGATCTCGGCCTCGGTCTCGACGAGCCCGCCGACCCTCGGGTGCAGCAGCGGGCGCAGCCCCTCCGCCCCGAGGACGCGGGCCGCCTCGCCGATCTCGTCGACGGCGCGGTCGAGCGTGCCGCGGTCGTGCCCGGCGCCGACGGCCGGGCGGGCCACGCGCGCCGGGACGGGGTCCGGGATGAGCATGACCCGGTCGAGACCGAGGGCAGTGTGCTGCGCGGCGGTGCGGCGGGCCCGCTCGAGGATGCAGGCCAGCGACTCCTCGCCGTCGAACGTCGCGGCGAAGATGCCGGTGGCGGGCGTCAGCTGGTACACGCCGAGCCAGTGCGCGTAGTCGTCGAGCGGCAGGTCGTCCGGCACGTCCACCCGCACGGCGGTGTAGCCGATGTCGTGGAGGTCGGCGTAGGCCTGGGCCATCTGCTCCAGGGGCGTGGCGTCGACCGTGCCCCACAGGTAGCCCAGGGTGCTGACGGCCAGGCGTGGCCGGGTGGTTCGGGTCGTCATCGTGAAGCCTCTGCGGGCGCGTCGGGTCAGTGTCTCCGCTCAGCCTGTGCCATACGACACGTCCTGCCCAATGGTTGCCACCTGTTGCCCGATCTGCACCGATTTCCCGGGGTCGGGGGCCGACATTCGGGTGGGCCGGTGCCGACTTTCGTGGGGCCGGGTGACTGGGCGGAGCCCCGTCGGCGGTCAGGCAGAGACCCGTCGGCAGCCGCGCAGAGCCCCGGCGGACCTTGGCCGCCGATGCCCGGCCGCCGACCGACTCAGGCCTCGGGGTCCTCGGGGTCGACGGGGGCGTGGTGGTCGTGGTTCGCCTCGCCGCGCTTCCAGTAGCCGCTGCACTCGACGGTCGAGGCGTCCAGCTCCAGCTCGCGGCGCAGGTAGCGCCGCACCGGCTTCAGCGTGCCGGCCTCGCCACCGAACCAGAAGAACCCGACCCCTCCGGGGCGCGCGACGGCGCGCGCGGCGTCCTCGAGGAGCGCCGTCGTGCCGGGCAGGGCGTCGCCCCGGTGGAGCCAGGTGATCCGCCTGTTCTGACCGGCGAGGTGGGCGAGGTAGGCCTCGTCGTCGGCGTCATGGACCTCGGCGAGCACGGTGACGTCGGCCGTCTCGGGCAGGATTCGCAGCCAGCGGGAGAGAGCAGGCAGGGCGGACTCGTCACCACCGAGCACGAACCAGTCGGCACCGGTCGGGGCGAGCTTGGAACCGCGCGGGCCTGCGACGTCGATCTGGTCGCCCTCGCTCACGCGAGCGGCCCAGTCGCCGGCGGGTCCGCCGTCGCCGTGCAGGAAGAAGTCCAGCTCGAGCTCGCCACGGTCGTTGACGAGCGGCGTGTAGTCGCGGCTGATCAGCTCGACGCCCTGGGGGCGCTCGATGCCGCCGTCGGGCGCCACCCGCGGCGCGTGGAGCTCGCCCGTGACGGGGTGGGGGAAGAAGACCTTGACGTGGTCGCCGGGGCCGGTGCTGACGAAGCCTTCCATGGGGCCGGCGAGCGTCACGCGGCGCATGCGCGGGGTGATGTCGCGCCAGCCGGTGACCGTCATCGGGCGGACGGCGAACTCGTGACGGACCCGCTCGCGGGTGAGCGTGGGTGAGGTGAGGTTCATCGGAAGTCAGGGGTGCGTCGCCGTGGTCGGCTGTCCCCGTTCTCCTTTCGATCGGGGTGGGCGTCTGCCCACAATTGTCTCAGCGAAGTCGCCGTCGATCGAGGTCGTCGTTCTGGTTCGAGATTCGGCTCGGGCGAACCAGAACGTCCATCTCGCCGCACCTCTGGGCCGCCGTTCCATCATCCAGGACCACCTGCGGGCCACGCTGCGTGGAGATCACACGGCTCACCTGACCGCGGGCCCGCCCAGCTGCCCGAGCGCGGTGCGCCACGTGGCGTCCAGGTCCGCCCCCGGTGGGAACCGGTGCCGCAGCTCGAGGTCGACGAGGCCGTGGGCCAGCGCCCACAGCGCGCGGGCCAGGTGCTCGTCCCCGCCGGCCACGCGGACGATCGGAGCGGCCGCGGCCTCCTCGACCCCCGGCCGGATCCGGTCGCGGAGCAGCGGGCGTCGGGTCGCGACCTCGTAGAGGCCGGGATTGTCCAGCGCCCAGCGCCGGTAGGCGAGGCCGAGCCGCTCCAGGTCGTCACCGGCGGCGACGAGCGCGGTGGTCATGCCCTCCAGCGCCCGCTCCTGGAGCGCGGCCTCGATGTCCTCCTTGCCGCCGACGTGCTTGTACAGGGAGGGTGCCTGGATGCCGAGCTCGGTGGCGATGCGGCGCATGCTGACCGCGTCCAGGCCCTCCGCCTCGAGGACGGCTACCGCGGCCTCGACGATCTCGTCCCGACGGCTCATGCCCCGAGGCGCTCCGGTGCCGTCGCGGTGACGCCACCCGTGCCGGCCATGCCCGCGGGCTCGGTCGGCGCCGTCCCGACGTCGGCCGCGGCAGCTTCCGCCCGCTCGCGCAGGGCCTCGTTCATCAGCGCAAACCCCTCCCGGGTGCGTTCGAGCGTCCGGCCCAGGAGGGGCACGAGCACCCCGGAGAAGGTCTCGGCCTGGACGAGGCGGGTACCGCCGTCGGGAAGCGCGGTCAGCTCGAAGGAGTGCCGGCCGTCGAAGATGCCGGGGACGCCGAGGCGACCCAGCCACTCCAGCCGGCGCCCGTCCTCCAGCACGCGGACGGAGGGGCGGAAGGTCATGGGGCGCCCGCCGGGGGGCTGGATGCGGATCGCCAGGCGTGAGCCGAGCTTGAGCTCGCCGTCGGCGCTGGTGATGAACGGGTTCCACTCGGAAAAGGCGGCGAGGTCGGTGAGCGCGGCCCACACGACGTGCGGCGGGGCGCCGATCTCGGTGATGACGCTGAGCGTTCTCATGGCGGGCTCCAGGACGGTCGGCTAATGGTGTTAGCCAGTATGGCTAACGTCATTAGCCGCCGTCAAGAGATTGGCTGCACCGAACCGCGACCTGCCGCTGAGCCGCGCAATCCGCGCTGCCGAACCGCCGCCGCGTCGCGCGGCGCGGTCGGCTCTCGGGCGCGGAGTTCAGCCGTCCGCCCGGTCAGCTCACGTTGCCCTTGAGCAGGCGGTGCCAGTAGATCTGCGGCTCGAGATAGCGGTCGAAGAGGAAGGTGCTGCGCCGCGGCCTCGCCAGATCCGGGGTGCTGACGGACGGCTCCGGCCGCCCGTCGCGGTCGAACTCGGCGAGCAGCAGCTCGCGGCGGCTGGTGGTGACCGGGGCGACCGAGTAGCCGTCGTAGTGGCGCAGGTTCCGTCCCGCGCGCTGGGCGGCGATGTTGTGCGCGACCACGGGGACCTGCTTGCGCAGCGCCCCGCCGGACGGGAGCGTGTCGACGGTGGCGACGTCGCCGAGGCTCCACACCCGCGGGAACCGTTCGTGCCGCAGGGTGCGCGGGTCGACCGCGACGAACGCGCCACTGTCCTCGGTGCTGAGGTCGCTGTCGGCGATCCAGTCCGGGGCCCGGTGCGGGGGCGCGAGGTACAGCGCGTCGTAGGTCAGGTCGTCGGTCCCCTCGGGGGTGCGCACGCGCATCGTCCGGGAGACGGCGAAGATGGCCTCCACGGTGGCGCGGGTCCGGACGCGGACGCCGTACCGGTCGGCGGCCGCACGGAGCTCACGGTCGGCCTCGTCGTGGTTGACGAGCCTGTCCGCCTCGACGAGGAGCTCGATGTCGACGTCGCCGAGCACGCCCGTGCGGCGCCAGTGGTCCGCCGCCATGAAGAGGGGCTTGAGGCCGACCGGGGCACAGGGCACGTGCCGGTCGGAGATGACGAAGACGGCGCGGCCCGACGTCAGGGACGACAGCATGGCCCAGGTCTTCTCGGCCATGTCCGGCAGGTAGTTGGTGGCCGCCGTGGGCGTGTTGACGGCCTCCTCGGCGCCGGTCACGGCGTCCCAGTCGATGCGGGAGCCGGGGCACACGGCGACGTCGTTGTAGTGCAGCTCCCGGCCGCCCGCGAGCGTCACCACGGACCGGCCGGGGTCGATCGCCGTCGCCTCCTCGGCGTACCAGTGGGCGCCGTCGGGGATGCACCTCTCCTGGGGGCGGGTGAGGTCGTCGAGCGTGGCCATCCCGCCGCCGACGAAGCTCAGCAGGGGCCGGTAGTGGTGGGTCTTCTTGGGCTCGACGACGGCGACGTCGCGGCAGCCCATCCGCTGCAGCTTCGCGGCCAGCGAGATGCCGGCGTTGCCGCCGCCGACGATGACGACGTCGTGGTGACGAGGGGCGTTCATGACCACATCACGCTCCGGGCGGTGGGGAACGGTTGGCCGCCCACGCTAGGGGCCGTGGCGCCGTCGCGCGCGGTGACGGTGAGGTGCCGGCGTCGGGCCGCGCCAGCGCGTGCCGGATGACCCCGCCCCGCTTACCGTCGAGAGGTCAAGTCCTCCATGAGACGTCAAGTCCTCCGTGAGGCGTCGAACTCTGCCGAGCCGGCGCGGTCGGGCGAGGCGATGCGAGCGGTGCAGGCGCAGCCGCGGTAAGGAGTGCCCATGCCCGAGGGACACACCATCCACCGGCTCGCCCGGGACATGGCCGAGCTCGCCGGCAGGCGGGTGACCGCGACGTCGCCGCAGCGCCGCTTCTCCGCGGAGGCGGTGGACCAGGACACGGTCGTGGACGTCGATGCCGCCGGCAAGCATCTCCTCATCGACACCTCGAGCGACCGCACCGTCCACGTCCATCTCGGGATGCGCGGCAAGTGGCTGCGGTTCTCCCCGGTCACCGGGGAGCCGATGCGGCAGGTCCGGCTGCGGCTGGCGACGGACGGCGTCGCCTGGGACCTCATCGCCCCCAGCGTCTGCGAGGTCCTCGACCCCGCCGGGCGGGACAACCTGGTGGGCCGGCTCGGCCCTGACCCGTTGCGCCCGGACGCCGACCCCGCGGAGGCGCGACGGCGCATCGCGGCCTTCCGAGGTCCGATCGGTGCGGCGCTGCTAGACCAGGGCGTGATCGCAGGGGTCGGGAACGTCTTTCGCGCCGAGGCGCTGCACGCCTGCCGCATCGCGCCGGACCGTCGTGCCGGCGACCTGACCGGCGACGAGCTCGACGGTCTGTGGTCGACCCTGACCCGGATGATGGCGACCGCCGTGGAGGACGGCCGGATCGTCACCGTGGACGCCGAGGACCACCTGGCCGTGCCGGAGGACCGCGCCCGCCGCGTGTACAAGCAGGAGGCCTGCTACGACTGCGGCACCCCCATCGAGGTGACCGAGATCGGCGGCCGCACCTCGTACTCCTGCCCCCGCTGCCAGGCGCGCTGATGCAGACCTTCGTGCCGTACAGCGACTTCGCGGCCACCGCGCAGGTGCTCGACGACAAGCGGCTGGGCAAGCAGCGGGTGGAGGTCTTCCAGATCGTCCGCGCCCTGACGTGGCCGGACTACGCCTGGAAGTCCCACCCGGCCGTGCTCATGTGGAAGGGGTACGAGGAGGCGCTGGGGCGCTACGGGCTGACGATGTGCGAGACCTGGACGGCGCGGGGCTACGGTGACACCTGCGCGGAGACGATCGCCACCGACCTCGCCACCGCCGGCGTGCCGACCATCCGGGGCTATCAGGTGCTGCTCGACGACGGCGCGCTGCCGGGCTGGCTCTTCGACGCCGCCCTGCTCCGCAGTCACCGGTCCAACCTGCTCCGCAAGGACCCGGAGCACTACCGACCGCTCTTCCCCGACATCCCCGACGACCTGCCCTACGTCTGGCCGGTGCGCTCGCCGGCCGTGCTCGAGCGGGAGCGTCGGAAGCTGGAGAACGCCGAGCGCCGACGTCGGCCTTCCGAGACCTGACCTCCTCGACCAGGACCGGCCCCGACGGTTCGTACCCGGAGGCGGTGGCTACGACAGCGGCTCGCGCAGCCCGCTCGCCCGGCGCACCGGCGTCCTGACGGCCTTGCGAACCGACTCCTCCGTGCCGACCACGCGAACGAAATTCCGCGCACGGGTGACGGCGGTGTAGAGCAGCTCACGGGTGAGCAGCGGCGACGTCGCCGCCGGCAGGATCAGCGAGACCCTGCCGAACTGGCTGCCCTGCCCGCGGTGGACGGTCATCGCGTGGACGGTCTCCACGGGCGGCAGGCGGTGCGGGCGCACGCGCATCGGCTCGCGGGGGTCGCCGAAGACGGTGACGACGCCACCGTCGCCGTCCGCGACGACCACGCCAGTGTCGCCGTTGTACAGCCCGGTCTCGCGGTCGTTGGCGGTGACCAGCAGCGGCCGGCCGGGGTACCAGGGCGACGTGGCAGGTCCGCGCGGGTGCGCCGTCGCGCCCCGGCCCGGGGTGCGACCGTCCGTGCCGGTGCCGGTGCCGGTGCCGGTGCCGCGGTCGGGCCCGGCGGCCTCGGTCACCCACTGCTCGACGAGCCCGGCCCAGTGCGCGACGCCGAACGGTCCGCGCCGGTGGGCGAGCATGAGACGGTGCGCCTCGAGCGCCCGGAGGGCGCGTGCCGCGTCGCCCGCGCGGGCGGCCATGACGAGATCGGCGCCGGCCTCCTCTGCGTCCTCGCGGACCGACCGCATCTCGTCCTCGGTGAGGCGGTCGCCGGCGACCTCGACGAACTGCACCGACGGTCCGCCGGTCCGCAGCACCGCGAGCGCCGCGTCCGCGTCGCCGTCGCGGATGGCGGCCGCCAGCGGCAGGATCTGGCTGTCCCGTTCCTGGCGGTGCACGGTGGTGAGCCGGACGACGCTGCCCCGCAGCTGCCTCCGCTCCGGCTCCGTGAGACCGGCGGGCTCGTAGGGCGCGACGGCCCGCTCGACGACCTCGGCCACGGGCGGGCGGGCGACGAGGTCGCCGAGCACGGCGCCGGCCTCGACGGAGGCGAGCTGGTCGGGGTCGCCGACGAGCACGAGCCGGGCCTCCGGGCGCAGGGCCTCGAGCAGCCGGGCCATGAGCGGCAGGGAGACCATCGACGTCTCGTCGACGACGACCACGTCGTGCGGGAGGTGGTGCTCGGCGTCGTGCCGGAACCGGGTCGAGCTGCCGGCCTTCCAGCCGAGCAGCCGGTGCACGGTGGTCGCCTCGGGCGCACCCACCCGCACCCGGTCGGGCTCGTCGGCGAACTGGGCCACCACCTCGCGCACCGCCTCCTGCAGGCGTGCGGCGGCCTTGCCGGTCGGGGCGGCGAGCGCGATCCGCAGGTCGGGGCCCGCGACGTCCTGGAGGACCGCGAGGACGCGCGCGACGGTCGTCGTCTTGCCGGTGCCCGGGCCACCGGTGAGGACCGTGAGCCGGCTGAGCACCGCCGTGGCCGCGGCGAGTCGCTGGCGGTCGTCACCGGCGTCGGGGAAGAGCCGTCGGACGGCCCCGGCGAGGCGCTGGTCGTCCACGCCGGCGACGGGCGTGCGGAGCCGGGCGTCCACCTCGCGGCGCACGAGCAGCTCGTCGCGCCAGTAGCGGTCGAGGTACAGGCGTCCGTCGACCCACCGGGCGGGCCGGTCGGCGGGTCCGTCCACGCCGACGGCGACGACCGGGCTCGCCTGCACCGCCGCTGCCCAGGCGTCCGCCTCTGGCCACGGCAGCGGACCGACGGGCACGGTGTCCTCGCCCTCCGGGACGGCGAGGGCGTCGAGGTCGTCGAGCCGCACGCACACCGAGCCCGAGCGCACCGCACGGACGGCTAGGGCGACGGCGAGCAGCACCCGCTCGTCGCCCTCGCCCGTGAGCCGGCCGAGACGCTCGGCCACGTGGACGTCTGCCGCGGCGAGGACGCCCGCGGCGTTGAACTCCGCGAGCAGCGGGCCGGCGTGCAGGGCGAGGCGGGCGTCGGCGGAACGGTCGGGAGTGTCGAGCGAAAGCGTCAGGCCGGTCACCGGGACCTCCCCTCGAGCAGTGCGGACAGCTCGACGACGAGCGCGGCGGGCGGGCGCCACGACATCACGCCGTACGGGACGCCGTCGGCCACGGGGGTCTCCGCCCCGCACATGCCGCGGACGAAGAGGTACAGCCCGCCGCCGAGGTGGCGCTCGGGGTCGTACCTGCGCTGGCGCCAGCGCAGGTAGCGGTGCAGGGCCGCGAGGTAGAGGAGCAGCTGCAGCGGGTAGTGGGCCTGCATCATCGCCTCCGCCAGGGCGGCGGGGCGGTAGTCCCAGACGGTGAGCGGCTCGTCGAAGCTGCCGAGCCGGTTGGTCTTGTAGTCCACGACCAGGTAGCGCGGACCCGCGTCGCTCCCGGCGGCATCGGGCGCGGCCCGCAGCCGCAGCACGGCGTCGATGCTTCCGGTGAGGTAGCCGAGCAGCTGCGCCTCGCCGAGGGCGGCGAGGTGGTCAGCGTAGTGGGCGAAGACGTCGTCGGCCGGCAGGTGGCGGCGCAGCAGGTCGGCCAGATCGGCGAGGGTCGACGCGGGCCCGTTCGGGTCGTCCCCGCCGGCGAGCGGGAGCTCGAACTCGAGCTCGGGCAGCCGGTCACCGGGGGCGAGGTCGGCGAGCGTGGCACCGGCGGCGAGCGGGCCGAGCGGTGTCGCCATCACCTGCCCGAGCGCCGCCGCGAGGAGCTCAGGGGCGACGCCGGGCACGCGGGCGGTCCCGGCCTCGTGGGTGCGGGCGAGCAGCTCGGCGCCGAGGTCGGCGGCGCTGGTGTCGACCCGCTCGAGGATCTCGTGCACGAGCGTGCCGAAGGCGGCTCCGGCGGGCAGGTCCGCCATCGGGGACGGCAGGCGACGGGCGAGGTCGGCTCCGTCGTCGGCGAGCCTGCCGGCGACGGTGACCTCGGCCTCGTCCTGGACGCCGGTGGTCTCCGGCTCGCTCGCGACGCCCTCGGCGTGCGCGGCGGCGGTGAGCCCGGTGTAGGAGGTGCGCCGCCAGGAGTGGTCGAGGGTCCGGCCGAACCGCGCGACGGCGAGGCCGGGGCGGCCGCGGTCGGGCGGCGACCAGTGCGCGGGCACCGGGTGCTCGGTGACCTGCTCGACGGCGATGGCCCCGCCGGAGCGCCGGGCGAGGTCGGCAAGGGCGGTGGCGACGACGTCGTCGGCAGCCACCGAGACCCGGTCGGGCGGCAGCTCGCCGGGCGCGAAGGCACCCAGGAGCAGGCGTGAGAGCGGCCCGCCGGCGGAGTTGGACGACGGCGCCCAGTGCACCACCACCTGGGTGGCGGCCCGGGTCAGCGCCACGTAGAGCAGGCGCAGGTCCTCCCCCCGCTCCTCCGCGAGGTGGCGCTCGCGCGCGGCGTCGTAGCCGTCGTCCTCCTTGCCGCCCACGTGGAGCAGGCGGGTGCCGGCGTCGTCGTGGAAGCGCAGGATCGGCGGGGTGCGCGACTCGTAGCGGTCCCAGCCGAAGGGCACGTAGACCACCGGGAACTCCAGGCCCTTGCTGGCGTGGGTGGTGACCACCTGGACCGCGGCGGCGTCGGTCTCGAGGCGGCGGCTGCGCTCCTCGGCGTAGTCCTGCTCGGCCTCGGTGATGCGGCGGCGCAGCCAGTCCGTGAGGGCGGCCACCCCGAGACGGTCGGCCGTGGCGGCCAGGTGCAGCGACTGGCCGATGTGGCGGAGGTCGGTGAGCACCCGCTCGCCGCTGTCGGTGCTCATCAGGCGCTCGGCGACGCCGCCGACGCTGACCGCCTCGAGCAGGGCCGCGACGCCACGCTCGGAGAGCAGCCGCGCCCATGTGCGGACCTGGTCGGAGAGCTCGTCGAGCTCGGCGTCACCCGCGCCGGCGAGCCGGGCGGCGTCCCACCCGACGAACGGCGTCAGCGCGAGGGCCGCGGTGCGTCCGGCGTGACCGGGCTGCTCCAGGGCGCTGAGGAGGGTGAGCCACTGCTTGGCGGCGGGCTGGGCGAACACGCTGACCAGCGCCGAGACGACGGCGGGCACGCCCGCGGCCGCGAGCGCGTCCCGGACGGCGGCCGCGTCGGCGTTGCGGCGCGTGAGCACCGCGACGTCGCCGGGCTCGAGGGGACGCCAGGCTCCGCCGTCGAGAAGCCTGGTGCGGCCGAGCTGGCGCACCACGTCCGCGGCGACGTCGGCCGCGACGAGCTCACGGACCTTCCCGACCGTGGGGGTCTTGGTGCCCTTGACGCGGAACGGCTCGCGGGTGACCTGCCTCAGCCGCAGCGGCGCGCCGCCGTCGAGCCGGCGGCCGGTGTGCTGGGCGTCGACGGGCCGCACGACGATCGCCTCATCGCCCAGCGCCGCGCCGCCGAGGACCTGCTCGAGGCCGCGCAGGAGGGGTTCGTCGCTGCGCCAGTTGCGACCGAGGGTGGCGGTGGTGGTCGCGTCCCGTCGGGCGGTGAGGTAGGTGACGACGTCGCCGCCGCGGAAGGCGTAGATCGCCTGCTTGGGGTCGCCGATGAGGACGAGGGTGCGCCGGCCGTGGAAGGCGGTCCGCAGGATCTCCCACTGCACGGGGTCCGTGTCCTGGAACTCGTCGACCAGGACGACGGCGTAGCGCGAACGCACCCGCTCGGCCGCGGCAGGGCCGTGCTCGGGATGGGTGAGGGCATCGCGCAGGAGGACGAGCAGGTCGTCGTAGTCCATGAGGTGGCGCTCGCGCTTCCGGCGCAGCACCTCGGCGAGGGCGTCGCGGGCGAAGGCGTAGCGGTGCCCGGCGAGGGTGTCGGGGTCGGCGCCGGCCGGTTCGAGCTTCGCCTGGTAGTCGCTGACGGCGGCCTTGGCGACGCCGCGGGCGTCGGCCGGGGTCAGCATCGGCTGCTGGCTGTCGGCGTAGCGCTGGAGGTAGAGGTCGTCGACGACCTCCTCCACGAGGTCGGCGATGTCGGGGACGAAGGTCGCGTCGGCGTCCACGTCCCCGGCCACGCCCAGGGTCCTGAGCATCTGCTGGCAGAAACCGTGCGTGGTGGTGATGGTGGCGGCGTCGAACTGGGACAGGGCCCGGGTCAGGCGCCGACGACGGACCTCGAGCTCGGCGGCGTCGACGGCGGCCAGGTGGGCGACGACGGCGTCGTCGCTCGTGCGCGCGTCCGGGCTGCGCAGGGCGCGCTCGGCGGAGACGAGGCGCTCGCGCACGCGGTCGCGCAGCTCGGAGGTCGCGGCGCGGCCGAAGGTGACGAGCATGAGCTCGGACAGCTCGGCGACCCCCTCGCCGACGTACCGGGTGGCGAGCGCCGCGATGGTGAACGTCTTGCCCGTGCCGGCGCTGGCCTCGAGGACGGTCGTGCCGGTGGGCAGCGGGCCGCAGACGTCGAAGACGGAGGGTGACCTCATGACATCTCGCTGTTCTCGGGACAGCTCGCGCGCGTCGGGGGTGGCACTGGGGCTCACGGGATCTCCGTCTCCTCGTGGGCGAGCAGGGGCTCCCACACGCGGCGGGCCAGGACGCCCAGCCGGGTGCGGTCCTCGGGCCACCACGCCTGCTCGGCCGGGGTGGGGGTGCCGAGGATGTCCGCGAGGGCGGCTCCCTCGCCCCAGCAGACGACGTGGTGCTCGTCGTCCCGGTCGAAGCCGCCGTTCCACTCGCGCGTGGCGTTCTCCAGGGCCATCGCCTCGGAGTCCCCGCCGTACCGACTGTTGGCGTAGGAGCAGGAGACCGGGACGGGCATCGGCAGCGGCTCGCGGGCCGCGAGGGAGCGCAGGTGCACGAGCTGTTCGAGGAGCTCGAGCGCCTCCTGCTGGGACGGTGCCGCGAGCTTGGAGACGACGGCGCCGGGGCGGTTGTGCCTCGGCCGCCCGATCGTGACAGCGGACCAGTCGCGGCCCGGGTGGCCGGCCGCGAGGGCGAGGGCCTGGACCCAGGCGCGCAGGCGGTGCTTCGGCCCGAGCCGGGAGAACACGGTGCGCACCACCGTGGTGCCGTGGACGCCGGGGACGGTGCCGGTCAGGACGGTGCCGGAGGCCAGCCGGACGGTGAGGTCGACGGCGGTGGCCGGACCGAGCGCGTAGCCCGAGGCGGCACCGGCGATGGGGGCCACCCTGGTGTCGACGTCGAGGAGCGTGGCCCGGCCAAGCTCCTTGGGCGGCACCTCGCCGCGGCGCCACTCGGCGTTGACCGCCTGGCGCTGGTCGACCCCGGCGAGCCGGGCGGCGAGCAGCCGGTCGCCGATCTGCCAGGTGCCGAGCCCGTCCAGGCTCAGCGGCAGGCGGTCCTCGACGTCCTCGACCTCCCCGGCGAGGGAGAGCTGGAGGCGGCGGCGCAGGAACCACTTCACCGGGTGCTCGAGCATGGCGACGAGGTCGTCGAGGTCGATGCCGAGCGGCGCCTCCAGGGCCGGGAGGGGCTCGGGGAGGAACGGCGTCGCTCCGGTCCGGTCGCCGCGGCCGGCCAGGGCGGCGCGGTGCGCGACGGTGTCGAAGCTGAACGGGCCTGGGCGGCCGAGGGTGCCCGGGGTGAAGTTACGCTCGTCGACCACCTGGAGGGGGTGGTGGACGACGACGTGCTCGCGGACAGGGCGGTCGTCGCCGGTCGTCGCGGCGGCGTCGAGGGCGTCGAGCAGCTCGCCGACGGGCACGGCGGGCGGGCGGGCGGCGCCGGTGCGCTCGTCGGCGCCGGAGTAGAGGACGACGAGGTGGTCCGAGGCGGCGGTGACGGCGTCGAGGAAGAGCTGACGGTCCTCGCTGCGCCGGTCGCGCTCGCCCAGGCAGGGGTCGCGCAGGAGGAGGTTGTCGCCGTCGGCGGAGGTGCCCCGGGGGAAGACCCCGTCGTCGACGCCGAGGAGGCAGACCACGCGGTGCGGGACGGCGCGCATCGGCTCCATCGAGCACATGGTCAGGGCGCCGGTGCGGAAGCCGGCGCGGGTGGGGCGGCCCTCGACGCGGTCCGCGAGCAGGGCGCGGACGTCGGGGAGGCGCAGGGGGACGGCGTCGTGGTGCTCGCCGGAGTCGCGGACGTCGGCGAGGATCCAGCGGGCCTGGACGAGCTGCCAGGAGTCGGTCGGTGTGGTGTCGGCGAGCAGGGTGAGCGCGCGGTCGAGGGCGTCGAGCCAGTGTCCGAGCGGGTGGGTGCCGTCGAGGGTGGCGAGGACGTCGGTGAGGCGGGAGAGCAGCTCGGCGAGGCGGCCGGCCAGGTCGATGTCGGTGGAGTCGACGTCGTCCATCGGCAGCGCGGGGCCCACGTAGCGGTAGCCCTCCTCGGCCATGGCGGCGCCCAGGAGGATGCGGTCGAGGGCCAGGTCCCAGGTGCCCTGGCGCAGCGTGGGCAGGTCGAAGCGCGCGCGGCGGTCGAGGTTCTCGCCCCAGTGGACTCCGGCGGCGACCGACCAGTCGCGGATGCGGTCGAGGTCGTCGTCGGAGAGGCGGAAGCGGCGGCGGACCGGCTCGCTGGCGGCGAGGTCGAGCACCTCCGAGGCGGTGACCCGGCCGTCGGCGAGGGTGAGGAGGGAGCTGAGCAGGCCGAGCGCGGGGTTGGTGCGCCCGGGTGAGCGGTCTGCCAGGCGGACACGCAGGGACTGGCCGGGGTGGACGAGGTGCCGGTGGTCGGCGTCGTCGGCGACGAGACCGAAGGTGGCGGCGACCAGCGGGGCGACCGCCTCGATGTCGGGGCACATGACGATGACGTCGCGCGGCTCGAGGGTGGGGTCGTCGGCGAACAGGCCGGCGAGGACCTCGCGGAGCACCTCGACCTGCCGGGTGCGGCCGTGGCAGGCGTGCACCTGGACGGTGCGGTCGCCGGGCGCGAGGGCATGGGGCGGGGCGTCCGGCGCGTCGTCGCGCAGGCGCTCCTGCAGCGCGCCGAGCAGGGTGCCCGCGGGCGCCGGGGCGGGGTGGTGGTGGACCGCCGGGTCCGACGTGGAGGAGGACCCCACGGCGGATGTGCCGAGGCGACGCTGCAGCTCGACGGAGTCGCGCGCCATCGAGGCGAGCATGGGGTGCTCGGCGACCGCGGGCTGGTCGCTGCGCCGTCGGGACGTGGTCCTGACGGCGGCGACCCGGTCCCACAGGACCGGCGACGGATGCGGCAGCCACAGGTGGACGTCGCGGTGCTCGGCCAGGGCTGTGAGGAGCCGGAGCTGGTCCTCGGGCAGGCGGGTGGGACCGAACACGGAGAGGCGGTCGGGGAGGTCGACGGCGTCGGGCCGCTCGACGATCGTGCGCAGGGCCTCGCCCAGGCGTTCGGCCGGGCTCGCGGTGCCGACGTGGTCGCGGAGCCGGCGCCACAGGTGCGGCTGCCAGAGCAGGTCCGAGTCCACCGGCCCGCCGCCGCCGTCCTCGTCCAGCCCGCGCGCCCAGGCCTCGACGAGGTCGGGGCGCTGGGAGGCGTAGGCAGCGAACAGGCGGGCCACATGGCGGGCCAGACCAAGCCGCCGGCCGCGGCGGACCTCGTCGCCGTCGTCGCCGACGTACCGGGCGATCGGGGCGGCCCACGGCTCGTGGAGGGTGGCGTCGACGACCTCGAGCAGCGGCCACGCGAGGCGCTCGGGCTGCCACGGGTCGTCGTCGGCGTCCAGCCCCAGGGCTGCGGTGAGCACCTCGCCGACGAGGCGGAGCGGGGAGCCGAAGGTCACGTTGGCGCAGATGCCGGCCTCGCCGGCAGGACCCGCCCCGAGGTGGTGCGAGAGGCGCTGGGCCAGCCAGCGCTCGACGCCGCGCGTCGGCACGGCGACGACGTCGGGCGTGAACGGGTCGTCCGGCGGGTCGGCGAGCACGGCAGCGAGCGGCGGGACGAGCGCATCGGCGCGCTCGGAGCGGTGCAGGTGGAGCACGGGCGTCCCTCCCCGGTGTGGTCTGCCGCCACTCTATGACGGCCCACCGACACCAGACCCGATATAGGACTCTCCCGTGCCCGAACCGCCCAGACGGCCAGACGGCCAGCGGCCACGAGGCAGCACCCGCCTGGTAAGCCGCACCGGCGGAAGTCAGGCGTACATGAGCGACCCCGGGGTCGTGAGCGTCTTCCCGGTCTCCAGCCACGTCTTCAGGCCGGAGAGAATCATCGGCCAGCCCCCGTAGAGCTCCTCGCTCGCGCCGTCGCGCAGCTGGTCGTGGGTGACGGTGAGGCGGCAAGAGTCCTGCACCTGCTCGATCTCCCAGGTGACGCGTGAGACTCCCTCGGCTGCGACGTCATCGCTCCACAGCGCGCGCATTGTGTGGACGAGGCGGCGCCCCGGGTCCACCTCGAGCAGCTCCCCCTCCGTCAGGACCAGCCCGCCGCCGGCGGGGTGCCTCAGCGTCACGGTGGAACCGACCGACCAGTCGGAGAACACGTGAGCCCCGAACTGATACTTCGCGCGGGTCTCGCCGTCGGTGATCGCCTCCCAGAGGCGCTCGGGAGTGGTGCGGATGTAGATCTCGAAGACCTTCTCCATCGGAGTCTCCAGCCTGCTCTTGAGCCCGCTCAGCGTCGCCGCCCAGGGCTCGGCGTACTTGCTCACCCACCGGTCGTGGATGAGGCGGATCGGAACCGGGTTGAGGAAGTGGAGCTTCTCGCGGCCGCGCCGCCGGGTGACGACGAGGCCGGCCTCCTCCAACAGCTTCAGGTGCTTCGCCACACCGAAGCGGGACATCTCGAAGTGCTGCTCGAGCGCGCTCAGGGACTGCCCGTCCTGGCGGAAGAGCTCGTCGAGGAGCTGCCGGCGCGTGGGGTCGGCCAGGGCCTTGAAGACCTCGTCCACATCTCCATTGTGTGACCGAACGGTCACGTGTCAAGGGGTGGGTCCTGGAACAGATCGGTCCGTGGCCGGAGCCGCACGGGGGCCGCGGTCCGGGCTAGCGTCATCGTCGAAGTTTGCACACAGACGGGAAGGCAGGGGCATGGGCGAGAAGATCCGCATCGGCATCGTGGGGTACGGCAATCTGGGGCGCGGCGTCGCGCTGGCGGTGCCGCAGAACCCCGACATGGAGCTCGTCGGCATCTTCACCCGCCGTCAGCCGGGCGACATCGAGGCCCCGGACCCGAGCACACCGGTCCTGTCGTTCGACAGCCTGGACGACGGCCGCGACGACGTCGACGTGCTGATCCTGTGCGGCGGGTCCAAGGACGACCTGCCCGAGCAGGGCCCTACGCTGGCGGCGCGCTTCAACACGGTCGACAGCTTCGACACCCACGCCCGCATCCCGGAGTACTTCGCCGCGGTCGACGCACCGGCTCGGGCGGCGGGGCGCACGGCGCTCATCTCCACCGGTTGGGACCCGGGCATGTTCTCCCTCAACCGCGTGTACGGGGAGGCGCTGCTGCCGGAGGGAGAGACCTACACCTTCTGGGGCAAGGGGCTGAGTCAGGGTCACTCCGACGCCGTGCGGCGGGTGCCCGGCGTGGCCGCCGGCGTGCAGTACACCGTCCCTTCGGAGGAGGCGATCGACGCCGTGCGCAGCGGGCGACACCCGGAGCTCAGCACCCGGGAGAAGCACCGTCGCGAGTGCTACGTCGTCCTCGAGGAGGGTGCCGACGCCGACGCGGTGAAGGAGGCCATCGTGACGATGCCCCACTACTTCGCCGACTACGACACCGAGGTGCACTTCATCAGCTCCGAGGAACTCCGGCGCGACCACGGGGCGATGCCGCACGGCGGCTTCGTCATCCGCTCCGGCACCACCGGCGGCAGCCACGCGCAGGTGGTGGAGTACCGGCTGCAGCTGGAGAGCAACCCCGAGTTCACCGCCAGCGTGCTGGTCGCCTACGCGCGCGCGGTGCACCGGCTCAACGCTGAGGGCCAGGTGGGGGCGAAGACGGTCTTCGACGTCCCGCCCGGGCTGCTCTCCCCCAAGTCGCCCGACGAGCTGCGCGCCGAGCTTCTCTGAGGAGCGCCCACACCCCGTCGCCTGAGCGCCGCCCCGCCTCGGCGGTAGTCCACCACGGGCACCGCCGGGGCCAGTTGCCGCGGCACTGACGATGGACACCTGCTCGATGCCGCCGACGCCTCAAGACCGCGCGGAAAGCCATGACTTGAGCGTCGTCAGAGCACATCTCTCTGGGAAAAGTCCCCAGGAATGCAGAAATGGCCCTCACCTGGTGGTGAGGGCCATTTCTGGAATGGGTGTTCGGCGGTGTCCTACTCTCCCACACAGTCTCCCGTGCAGTACCATCGGCGCTGAGGGGCTTAGCTTCCGGGTTCGGAATGGGACCGGGCGTTTCCCCCTCGCTATGACCGCCGTAACTCTATGGAGATATCAGCCCCCGCCGAGGACGACGGGTGGTGCGTATCTCGGGAACCGCACAGTGGACGCGTAGCAATACTTCGTTTCTTCCAACACGTGTTGGTGTTGTGGCAAGTTGTCGGCCAATTAGTACCGGTCAGCTCCACGCGTTACCGCGCTTCCACGTCCGGCCTATCAACCCAGTGGTCTGCTGGGGGCCTTCCCACCCGTGGGTGGTGGAAACCTCATCTTGAAGCAGGCTTCCCGCTTAGATGCTTTCAGCGGTTATCCCTTCCGAACGTAGCCAACCAGCCATGCTCCTGGCGGAACAACTGGCACACCAGAGGTTCGTCCGTCCCGGTCCTCTCGTACTAGGGACAGCCCTTCTCAAGTTTCCTGCGCGCGCAGCGGATAGGGACCGAACTGTCTCACGACGTTCTAAACCCAGCTCGCGTACCGCTTTAATGGGCGAACAGCCCAACCCTTGGGACCTACTCCAGCCCCAGGATGCGACGAGCCGACATCGAGGTGCCAAACCATGCCGTCGATATGGACTCTTGGGCAAGATCAGCCTGTTATCCCCGGGGTACCTTTTATCCGTTGAGCGACGGCGCTTCCACAAGCCACCGCCGGATCACTAGTTCCGACTTTCGTCCCTGCTCGACCTGTCAGTCTCACAGTCAAGCTCCCTTGTGCACTTGCACTCGACACCTGATTGCCAACCAGGCTGAGGGAACCTTTGAGCGCCTCCGTTACATTTTAGGAGGCAACCGCCCCAGTTAAACTACCCACCAGGCACTGTCCCTGGTCCGGATCACGGACCGAGGTTAGATGTGCAGTACGACCAGAGTGGTATTTCAACGATGACTCCACACTCACTGGCGTGAATGCTTCACAGTCTCCCACCTATCCTACACAAGCCGTACCGAACACCAATACCAAGCTATAGTAAAGGTCCCGGGGTCTTTCCGTCCTGCTGCGCGAAACGAGCATCTTTACTCGTAGTGCAATTTCGCCGAGTTCGCGGTCGAGACAGCGGAGAAGTCGTTACGCCATTCGTGCAGGTCGGAACTTACCCGACAAGGAATTTCGCTACCTTAGGATGGTTATAGTTACCACCGCCGTTTACTGGGGCTTAAATTCTGAGCTTCGCCTTGCGGCTGACCCGTCCTCTTAACCTTCCAGCACCGGGCAGGCGTCAGTCCGTATACATCGTCTTGCGACTTCGCACGGACCTGTGTTTTTAGTAAACAGTCGCTTCTCCCTGGTCTCTGCGGCCCGAAAAGGCTAGCCAGCAAGTGGCCTCACCTCTCAGGCCCCCCTTCTCCCGAAGTTACGGGGGCATTTTGCCGAGTTCCTTAACCACGATTCTCTCGATCGCCTTGGTATTCTCTACCTGACCACCTGAGTCGGTTTCGGGTACGGGCGGCTAGTCCCTCGCGTCGAGGCTTTTCTCGGCAGCATAGGATCACCCTGCTTCCCCCATACGGGGTCACTGTCGGACCTGAGGCTGTGTGGGGTGCGGATTTGCCTGCACCCCGCCCTGCATCCTTAGACGTGCATTGCCATTAAGCACGCGGTGGCTACCTGTCTGCGTCACCCCTGTTAACACGCTTACCTACTACCGGATCGGGTCCCACGCGCCCCCGAGATCCCTCCCGAAGGAGGGAGGACGGGTTTGGGTGGTTAGCATCACCGGCCTCGGCATGGTCGGTCCTTCGCCGGTACGGGAATATCAACCCGTTGTCCATCGACTACGCCTGTCGGCCTCGCCTTAGGTCCCGACTTACCCAGGGCGGATTAACCTGGCCCTGGAACCCTTGGTCATTCGGCGGACGGGTTTCTCACCCGTCATTCGCTACTCATGCCTGCATTCTCACTCGTGTGGGATCCACCACTGGGTCACCCCGCAGCTTCACCTCCCACACGACGCTCCCCTACCCACCCGCGCCCCTGAACGTCCCTCGAGGGGACGCTGGGGTATGCGCGGATGCCACGGCTTCGGCGGTGTGCTTGAGCCCCGCTGAATTGTCGGCGCAGAATCACTTGACCAGTGAGCTATTACGCACTCTTTCAAGGGTGGCTGCTTCTAAGCCAACCTCCTGGTTGTCTGTGCAACTCCACATCCTTTCCCACTTAGCACACGCTTAGGGGCCTTAGCCGGTGGTCTGGGCTGTTTCCCTCTCGACTACGAACCTTATCGCCCGCAGTCTCACTGCCATGCTCTCACTTACCGGCATTCGGAGTTTGGTTGACGTCAGTAACCTTGTAGGGCCCATCGGCCATCCAGTAGCTCTACCTCCGGCAAGAAACACATGACGCTGCACCTAAATGCATTTCGGGGAGAACCAGCTATCACGGAGTTTGATTGGCCTTTCACCCCTACCCACAGGTCATCCCCTCAGTTTTCAACCTAAGTGGGTTCGGTCCTCCACACGCTCTTACACGTGCTTCAACCTGCCCATGGGTAGATCACTCCGCTTCGGGTCTAGAGCACGCGACTGAATCGCCCTGTTCGGACTCGCTTTCGCTACGGCTTCCCCACCCGGGTTAACCTCGCCACATGCCACTAACTCGCAGGCTCATTCTTCAAAAGGCACGCCGTCACCCCAGCCATGGAGGCTCCGACGGATTGTAAGCATCCGGTTTCAGGTACTATTTCACTCCCCTCCCGGGGTACTTTTCACCTTTCCCTCACGGTACTTGTCCGCTATCGGTCACCAGGTAGTATTTAGGCTTACCAAGTGGTCTTGGCAGATTCACACGGGATTTCACGGGCCCCGTGCTACTCGGGATACCTGCAAGGAGGCCACGACGTTTCGTCTACGGGGGTCTCACCCACTCTGCCCGGCCTTCCCAGACCGTTCGACTACACCGCGACTTTCTCACTCCTCACCAGCCCGGCAGAACTGGTCAGCAGGTCCCACGACCCCGAAGGTGCAACGCCCGCCGGCTATCACACACCCCCGGTTTAGCCTCATCCGCTTTCGCTCGCCACTACTCACGGAATATCTCTTCCTGCGGGTACTGAGATGTTTCACTTCCCCGCGTTCCCCCCACACGCCCTATATATTCAGGCGCGGGTAACCAGACATGACTCTGGCCGGGTTTCCCCATTCGGACACCCTCGGATCACAGCTCGTTTGCCAGCTCCCCGAGGCTTATCGCAGGCTACAACGTCCTTCTTCGGCTCCTGGTGCCAAGGCATCCACCGAATGCTCTTAAAAACTTGACCACAAAAGATCAAAGATGCTCGCGTCCACTGTACAGTTCTCAAGCTACGCACCGACTCTCCCGCCCACCCCACCGAACAACTCGGCGGGAGGGCCAGGAAGCGGCCACCAGAGCGAAACTCGGTTCCCCGACCCGCCGGCACGAAGACCGGCGGCGGGGGCCTGTTCCCTCAGGACCCAACAGCATGCACAAGTCTCTGACGTTCCACCCGTGAGCGAACCACCCCGGACACGTTCGGCCCGGGCGCGGCCACCTGCACACCACCAGCTGATCCCCACGAAGGAGGGGGCGGTGTGAGTGAGCTCCTTAGAAAGGAGGTGATCCAGCCGCACCTTCCGGTACGGCTACCTTGTTACGACTTCGTCCCAATCGCCAGTCCCACCTTCGACGGCTCCCCCCACAAGGGTTGGGCCACCGGCTTCGGGTGTTACCGACTTTCGTGACGTGACGGGCGGTGTGTACAAGGCCCGAGAACGTATTCACCGCAGCGTTGCTGATCTGCGATTACTAGCGACTCCGACTTCATGGGGTCGAGTTGCAGACCCCAATCCGAACTGAGACCGGCTTTTTGGGATTCGCTCCACCTTACGGCATCGCAGCCCTTTGTACCGGCCATTGTAGCATGCGTGAAGCCCAAGACATAAGGGGCATGATGATTTGACGTCATCCCCACCTTCCTCCGAGTTGACCCCGGCAGTCTCCCATGAGTCCCCGGCATAACCCGCTGGCAACACAGGACAAGGGTTGCGCTCGTTGCGGGACTTAACCCAACATCTCACGACACGAGCTGACGACAACCATGCACCACCTGTACACCGACCTTGCGGGGCGCCCATCTCTGGACGTTTCCGGTGTATGTCAAGCCTTGGTAAGGTTCTTCGCGTTGCATCGAATTAATCCGCATGCTCCGCCGCTTGTGCGGGCCCCCGTCAATTCCTTTGAGTTTTAGCCTTGCGGCCGTACTCCCCAGGCGGGGCACTTAATGCGTTAGCTGCGGCACGGAACCCGTGGAATGGGTCCCACACCTAGTGCCCAACGTTTACGGCATGGACTACCAGGGTATCTAATCCTGTTCGCTCCCCATGCTTTCGCTCCTCAGCGTCAGTAACGGCCCAGAGACCCGCCTTCGCCACCGGTGTTCCTCCTGATATCTGCGCATTCCACCGCTACACCAGGAATTCCAGTCTCCCCTACCGCACTCTAGTCTGCCCGTACCCACTGCAGGCGCGGGGTTGAGCCCCGCGTTTTCACAGCAGACGCGACAGACCGCCTACGAGCTCTTTACGCCCAATAATTCCGGACAACGCTTGCGCCCTACGTATTACCGCGGCTGCTGGCACGTAGTTAGCCGGCGCTTCTTCTGCAGGTACCGTCACCCCGAAGAGCTTCTTCCCTACTGAAAGAGGTTTACAACCCGAAGGCCGTCATCCCTCACGCGGCGTCGCTGCATCAGGCTTGCGCCCATTGTGCAATATTCCCCACTGCTGCCTCCCGTAGGAGTCTGGGCCGTGTCTCAGTCCCAGTGTGGCCGGTCACCCTCTCAGGCCGGCTACCCGTCGTCGCCTTGGTAGGCCATCACCCCACCAACAAGCTGATAGGCCGCGAGCCCATCCCCAACCGACACAGTCTTTCCACACCCCACCATGCGGCGGGACGTCATATCCGGTATTAGCCACGATTTCTCGCGGTTATCCCGAAGTCAGGGGCAGGTTACTCACGTGTTACTCACCCGTTCGCCACTAATCAGACCCGGGCAAGCCCGGGCCATCATCGTTCGACTTGCATGTGTTAAGCACGCCGCCAGCGTTCGTCCTGAGCCAGGATCAAACTCTCCGTTAAAAACAAACGCCGAACCACACCCGAAGGCGCGCCCCGACAATCCATACGGAGAACCCCCCACCCACCCAAAAAGCAGGACAAGGGAGTCAATCCAGGCCAACGCACCCAGACCCGACGGAGCAGGACCAGGCACGCAAACCAAAACAAAACAAAACCCCAGACACCACAACCAGACCCGACCAGAACGGCCGGACCAGCCATGACACCCAGAATTCAAATGGCATCAAAAACTTGGCACACTGTTGAGTTCTCAAAGAACAGACACACACCGCAGAAACCCGGAACCCTTCAGTCCCGAACCCCCACCGGGGCAACCTCTCAAACCTAACCCATCCGCGCCCGCCCCACCAAATCACTCCGGAGTAATCCGGAACACATCCGACGAGACCGACAAACCGGCCAGGCATCCCCCAGCACCCCACGCAGCACAAAACCACGCATCAGAACCAGGACTCCCCCGGGACCGGCCACCCTCACGGTGTCCGTGCCTCCCTGGCAGGGCTCACCAATATTAAGCAGCCCCAGAACCCACGGTCAAACCACCAACCCATGACCCCGATCACAACGTTCTGGCGGCCTGGAGCAGCTCACGCGGCCTGAGGATCCGCCGTTTCGCAGCCCTCACCGGCGCGCTGGGGCTCCGCCGTCGGCAACGGCCCCGACGGGGGCGCCGGGCGCTGTCGCGGGCTGCAACGTCCCGCACGGGGTGCGGGGCTCCGTGACGGGGAGCGGGTCGCCGTCACTCACTGGACGACACCGTGCAACCAGTCCCCGCGAGGTACCGACGGGTAACTGCCGATGCCCGCGGCGCAAACTGGCGACGGGTGCCCGCCGGGGCCGGCCGACGGCTGACTGCCCGTGCCCGTGCCCGTGGGCCAGGCTGGCCTGCCCGAGCTCGCAAGGGGGCTGCCGAAGCCGATCCCCTTTCGGGGTGCTTGTGGTCAGCACGGGCTGCGCCGGTGAGCGGCTCAGACTGCGAGGCGGTGGCCGTACCTCCCGGTCACGAGCAGCCGTCGGAACGACTCCGACATCTCGTCCCACGGCATCATCTGGGGGGCGCCGTCGCGGTGGCGTTCCTCTTCCCACTCCAGCCACATCAGGTACGCGGCCTCGGCGTACGTCAGCGTGGACTGCTCTGTGGTGGTGGTGGCCATCGCCGCCAGCCTCCTCGGGGGTCGTGCGCGGGCGTCATCACCCGCGCTGAGTCGCAACCTTCGGTCCGACACTCCCCCATGCGTGCCGGGTCCCCACAGTAGGGGACGCTTCTGCCCCGATTCAAACACGCTCTCGGCGCGCCGCCGGCCGGTGCGTCAACCTGTCCGAGCCCGAGAGGCCCCTTCCCGCGGCGCGCGAAATCGCGGGTTCACCCGCCGACGTGGAGGCCGGGCCGTCGTGCCGGGTCGGGCTCGCTCTTCCGGATGATCTCCCGGACGACCGGCGGGGTGTCGCCCTGGCCGAGGAAGAGATAGCGGAGCAGATGGAACACGGGCGATCCCTCGGACCACTCGAAGTAGCAGTGCGGCCGGACACCGGTCGCGTCGCGCAGCCCCAGGAGGAGGGCCGCGATGGCGTTCGGGACCGCCGGGCTGGCGACCCGCAGGATGCGGTAGCCGCCCACCTCGGTCCCCCGCACGTGCAGGACGCCGCTGAACCGGGACGGGTCGTCGACGTCGATCTCGAGGAAGAGGACGTGGGCGACGCCGGGCACGGGGTTCATCCCGCGCTGCTCGCGCTCCTTCATCGAGTACTCGGCCACGTCTCCGCCCTGGCGCTTGTTGGCGATGATGTTCAGGCCGCCGTCGCGCGCGAGGGAGTCGGCGATGAACCGCCGTGCGGCGGGGTCGAGCTCGATGGCGTCGACCCGCAGCTCCGTGGTGCGCGACGCCCGCGAGATGAGGGAGACGGCGATGATCCCGAGGATGAAGAAGAACGAGATCGTGATGCCGTCCGGCTTCTCCAGGACGTTGTCGACAAGCGCGTAGAGCAGGATGACGGTGAGGATCCCGAAGCCGACGGCGGCGCCCCGCTGGCGGTGGCGGCCCGCTGGCGGTGGCGGGCGGCGGCGATGGTGACGGCAACGGCGCCGGAGACCATCATCGCCAGGATGCCGGTGGCGTAGGCCCCCGCCTGGGCGTTGACGTCGGCCCCGAAGGCGATCGTGATGACGACGGCGATCGTCGTGTAGACGAGCACGACCGGCCGCACGGCCCGCCCCCACTCCGGCGCCATGCCGTAGGAGGGCAGGTAGCGCGGCACGATGTTGATGAGCCCGGCCATCGCGGAGGCTCCGGCAAACCACAGGATGAGGATGGTGCTGACGTCGTAGGCGGTACCGAACGTCTCCCCGAGGCGTTGGTGCGCGAGGTATGCGAGGGCGCGCCCGTTGGCGGCGCCGCCGGCCTCGAACTCCTCCGGCGGGATCAGCAGCGTGGTCACGAGCGTGGTGCTGATCAGGTACACCGACATGATCACCGCCGCAGTGGTGAGCAGCCTGCGGGTGTTGCGGACCTTCGCCCGCAGCACCTCCTCGCGGTCGCGTCCCTCCGCGGCGATGAGCGGCATCATGCTGACGCCCGTCTCGAAGCCCGACAGGCCGAGGACGAGGAGCGGGAAGGCCAGGACCGCGGGCCCGATGACGCCGCCGAGGCCGCCCCCCTGCGCGGTGAGGGCCGTGACCCAGGTCGACCACGCCGTCCCGCTGGTGAAAACCCCCAGCAGACCGTTGACGACGACCACCGCGTTGAGCACGAGGAAGAGGCCGACCACGGGGATCGCGACGCCGATCGCCTCCCGGAACCCCAGGAGGAACACTCCGCCCAGGACGACGAGCAGGAACAGGGTCAGGCCGACCGCGTGGCCGTGGAGGGCCTCGGGGAACAGGGGGCTCTCGAGGACGTGGACGGAGGCGTCGGCGGCGGAGAGCGTGATGGTGATGATCCAGGACGTGACCACGAAGCCGAGCAGGACGAGGACGAAGATCTTGCCGCGCCAGAACGGCAGCAGGTTCTCGAGCATGGCCACCGAGCCCTGCCCGTGCGGGCTGGCGGCGGCGACGCGGCCGTACATGGGAAGCATGCCGAAGAGCGTGAGCGCGACGATGAGCAGGGTGGCGAGCGGGGAGAGGGCACCCGCCGCCAGCGCGGCGATGCCGGGCAGGTAGGCGATGGTGGAGAAGTAGTCGACGCCGGTCAGGCACATGACCTTCCACCACGGGTGCGGGGTGACGTGCTCCTCGGTGGCCTGGGGCCCCACGGGCTGCACGCGGTGCTCGAGCAGCCACCGGGACAGCGGCGATCTGGGCTCGGCGGGCGGCACCGGTGAGGGCACCGTGGAAGGGATCGCGACCGCCTTGTGAAGGGTCATCGTCTCTGCCGATCTGACGAGCCCGCGCGTGGGGACCTGTCAGCACGTCGCGTCGCTCCTCGCGCTCTCATTGTGAGCGAGAAGCGGGCGCCGCGCCTCCCCGCGGCCCGGGTCGGCCGCGGGGGCTACACCGTGAGCAGCTCGCGGATGTCCGCGGCGCTCAGCGGGGCCGACAGCGTCCCACCCTCGTCGATGACCTTGTCGAACAGGTCCCGCTTGCGCGCCTGGAGGGCGAGCACCTTCTCCTCGATCGTGTCCTCGGCGACCAGCCGGTACACCATGACGTGCTTGTCCTGGCCGATGCGGTGCGTGCGGTCCACGGCCTGCGCCTCGGCGGCCGGGTTCCACCACGGGTCGAGCACGAAGCAGTAGTCGGCCTCGGTGAGGTTGAGCCCGAACCCGCCGGCCTTGAGGCTGATGAGGAACACCGGCGCGTCACCGGTCTTGAACTCCCGGACCCGCCGGGCACGGTCGCGCGTGCGCCCGTCCAGGTAGCAGTAGTCGATGCCCTGGGCGTCGAGCCGGTCGCGGACCGTGCCGAGGAAGCTGGTGAACTGGCTGAACACCAGCGCCCGGTGCCCGCCGGCGATGACCTCCTCGAGCTGCTCCATGAACACGTCGGCCTTGGAGGAGGGCACCTTGGCGTACTGCTCGTCCACCAGCGACGCGTCGAGGCTGAGCTGGCGCAGCAGGGTGAGGGACCGAAGGATGGTGAAGCGGTTCTTCTCGACGTCGTCGAGCAGGCTGAGCACCTTGCGCCGCTCCCGCTGGAGGTGGGTGTCGTAGACCTTGCGGTGGCGCGGGTTGAGCTGGACGTGGAGCACCTGCTCCTGCTTGGGCGGCAGGTCGGTGGCCACCTGCTCCTTGGTGCGACGGCGGATGAACGGCCGGATCCGCCGTCGGAGCGTCTCGAGCAGCTCGGGCCGGGTGCCCCGCTCGATCGGCTTGCGGTAGAGCTCGCCGAAGACCTTGGGGTCGGGGAACATCCCGGGCGCCGCGATCGACAGCAGGGACCACAGGTCCATGAGGCTGTTCTCCAGCGGCGTGCCGGTGATGGCCAGCTTGAACGGCGCCCGCAGCCGCCGCGCGCACTGGTACGTCTTGGCCTGGTGGTTCTTGACGAACTGGGCCTCGTCGAGGACGAGACCGCTCCACTCCAGCCCGCGGTAGGCGGCCTCGTCGATGCGGAAGAGGGCGTAGGAGGACACGACGAGATCGGCCCCGGCGACGTCGTCCGCCAGCTTCCGGCCCGACTTCTTCTCCGTCTCCGTCACGGCGACGACGTTGAGGTCGGGCGCGAACCGCCGCGCCTCCTCGGCCCACCCGGCCACGACCGACGTCGGCGCGACCACGAGCGCCGGCGCGGAGAGAGTGCCGGCCTCCTTGGCGCGCAGCAGCGCCGCGAGCGTCTGGAGGGTCTTGCCCAGACCCATGTCGTCGGCGAGGATCCCGCCGAGCCCGGCGTCCCACAGGTAGCTCAGCCACCGGAAGCCCTCGAGCTGGTACGGGCGCAGCGTGGCCCGCAGCCCGGCGGGCACTGCCGGCGGATCGGCACCCTCGCCCGCGAGCAGCCTGTCGACGGACCGGACCCACCGCTCGCTCTGCTCCTCGACCACACCGAGCGCGGCGAGCTCCTCCCAGAGCCCGGCGTGGTAGCTGGTCAGGCGCAGGCTGCCGGGCGGGCGCTCCTGCAGCTGGCTGGCCTCCTCGATGAGGCGCCGGAGCTCGTCGAGCTCCGGGCGGTCGAGGCGGAAGTACGTGCCCGACGGCAGGATCAGGTGGCTGTCCTCGCGCACCAGGGCGATGAAGAGGCTCTCGAAGGGGACGTGCTCGCCGTCGATCTCGACGGCGACGCCGAGGTCGAACCAGTCCCCCTCCCCCGAGTCGGTGGCGGAGATCCGGATGACGGGCGCCGCGTCGGAGCGGCGGTACTCGACCGGCTCCCCGACCACACTGACCTCGACGCCCTGCTCCCGCAGCCGGGGCAGCGTCTCCTCGACGAACACCGCGGCCTCCACGCCGCGGAGCCGCACGGTGCTCGCCGGACCGACCGTCCCAGCACCGGCCTGCAGGGCGGGCGGCAGGTCCACCTCGCGCAGCAGCCGCTGCTCGGCGGAGCGGTCCCGCCCCGGTCCGCGGCCGGCGTCCAGCGGCACCCGCCGCGTCGAGCCGCCGACGTCGTACAGGAACGCCCACTCCAGGCTGAGGTGATGGTCCGGCTCGTACGTCAGCGTCAGCCCGAGCCGCGGGGCCGCCACGGTCGGCAGCTCGACGGTTCCGTCCGAGGACCGCACCGGCAGCAGCCGGCGCAGCGTGGGGTAGTACTCGGCGAGGAACCGCTCGACGTCCTCCTCCGGCACCTCCAGCACGCCCGCCGCCAGCAGGTTGGTCCCCTTGGTGGTCAGCGGCCGGGTGAGCGGTGCGAGGACGAGGCCGACGGCGGAGCCGGCCGGGGGGTGAGGCTCCCGGTCGAGGACCACCCCGTGCGCGGGCCGGCCGACGAACGAGAGAGAGGTGGGCCCGGTGCCCGCCGGGGCGACGTCGTGCCCGGGGACCTCGACGACCGGGGCGGCCACGACTCCGCCCTCGTCCTGGCGCGAGAGCTCGAGGAAGACGGTGGCCGGGGCGTCCGCGAGGACGACGGCGCCGGCGGACGGCCGCGCGGGGACGAGCGGCACGCCGGCGTCCACGGCGGCGCGCAGCAGCGGCCAGACGGCCGGGCCGAACTCGTCGAGGTAGACCGCGGTGTCGTTGTAGGAGTACGCGGAGGGCTGGTGGGCCATCCAGATCGCGTGCAGGGCCTCGCGGTGCGCCTCGACGCGGCCGTGCGCGCCCCACCGGAAGGACAGGTCGCGCCACCCGATCCCGGTGCGCACCCAGGGGCTCTTCTTCCCGGGGACGACGGGTCTCAGGCGGATGCGCAGGGTCTCCGGCTCCCCGCGCCAGCCGGGCTCGACGACGGGTTCGAGCTGCAGCCCGATCGGGACCTCACCGCCGTCGGCCCGCTCGTCCTCGACGACGTCGGCGAGCAGGCGCTCCCACGGGTGCGCGGTGCGGCTCAGCGGCGTGAGCTCGTCGCGCGCGGCCACCAGCACGGCGGCGACGTGCTTGCAGTCCACGGCCACGGGGCAGGTGCAGCGGCCGGTGCTCAGGCGCCTGCCCTCGGCGTCGCCGACCTGCACGAGGGTCTGGTACGGGTGGGGGTCCGTGCCCTGCACCTCGGCGTACAGGACGCGGCGCTCGGGGTCCGACGTCAGCCAGCTGACCTTGCCCGACTTCGCGTAACCGACGCCGCGGGCGAAGGTCTGGGCGCCGACGGCCAGCATGATCTCGTCCTCACCCGGCAGGTCTGGCCAGGTGCGGAGCGTCGCGAGTGCGGGGCGTCGGGCCACGTCGACCAGCGTAGGCGGAGCCGCCGACATCGCCCGGCCGGTCCACGCGGCCGGGGTCCGGGGCAGCTCGTCCGCGCCCGGAGCCCGGTGAGGCACCTTGCCGGCTGGCACGCTGCCGGCTGGCACCCTGGTGGCGGACACGCCGGGTCGTTGCCGTCGGGTCACGCCGGCAGGGTTCGCACACAAACCGCCACGCGAGGCTGGCAGCGTGCTGCCATGGCCGGACATTTCCGAACAATCCCCGTTCCAATCGCTCAGCGATGTCGCTATGGTCCGGACTTGCGCCCGCTGTGGCGCCGGCGCCTCGGGGCGCCGTCCCTGCCAGCGGCGGCGCCGCCCACCGGCCTCAGCGCGGCCGGTGCCAGACGAAGGAGTCCACCGATGCCCCAGCCCGATCGGAGAGCCGAGCACCGTCGTCGGCCTCGACGCCGCCTCCTGGCCACGGCGGGCGTCCTGGCGCTGGCCTTCACCGGCGCCGCCGTCGTCCCCGGTTCGCCGCCCGCCGCGGCCGAGCCCACGGCGGTCGCCGCTACGGAACAGGCCGTCCACAGCACGGAGATCTTCCCCGGCAACGACGGCCGTCCGCACAGGGTCACCTGGGACGAGAAGTCCTTCATGGTCGACGGCGAGCGCCTCAACGTCTGGTCCGGAGAGTTCCACTACTGGCGCCTGCCGAGCCCGGACCACTGGCGCGACCTGCTGCAGAAGATCAAGGCGAACGGTTTCAACGCCGTCTCGCTCTACTTCTTCTGGGGCCTCCACCAGACCACGTCGGGCGGGGAGTTCGACTTCTCCGGCGTCAAGGACATCGACCGCCTGCTCACGATGGCCGCCGAGGAGGGGCTGTACGTCATCGCCCGGCCCGGCCCGTACGTGAACGCCGAGATCTCGATGGGCGGCCTGCCGGCGTACCTGACCAACCGTGGACCCGGCCTCCGCACCACCGACCCGGAGAACCTCGCCGACTCGCTCGACTGGATCGACGCCTTCGACCGGATCGTTCTCGAGCACGAGGTCACCACCGGCAAGGGCTCGGTGATCATGTACCAGATCGAGAACGAGATGCTCAGCGAGAGCGCGGAGCGGGTGGCGTTCATGCGGGCGCTGAGCCAGAAGGTCCGCGACGACGGCATCTCCGTCCCGCTGTTCCACAACGACTACAACCTCGGCGGCCGGTTCGTGCCCGGCGAGGACGGCCCCGCGGGCGACGTCGGCCTGGACTTCTACGCCTACGACTCCTACCCGCTGGGCTTCAACTGCTCCGCCGGCCGCAACCGCATCACCGACACCGAGGCGACCTACCGCACCATCTCGCCCGACTTCCCGCAGTTCATCTCCGAGGCGCAGGGCGGCGCGTTCAGCCCGTGGGGCGCGTCCTTCGGGTTCGACACCTGCGCGGAGTTCGTCGACCCCGACTTCACCCGGCAGTGGGGTGCCAACAACATCGGCAACGGCGTCACCGCCTTCAACTACTACATGGCGTTCGGCGGGACGAACTGGGGCTGGACCGGCTCGCCGTCGTCCGGCTACACCTCCTATGACTACGGCGCCGCGATCGACGAGAACCGGCAGCTGACCGACAAGCTCGCGGCCCAGAAGGAGATCGGCTACTTCCAGGCCGCCGTCCCGCAGCTGGCGTCGATGCGCCCGCTGCCCTCCCCGGAGATCGCCGAGCTCGAGGGCGCCCCGGTCAACGGCTACGAGCGGGTGGCCACCGAGGATCTCGAGTCCTCCGCCACCGGGAACGGAACGCGCTACCTGGGCTTCCGCCTCAACGACTCCAACAGCACCACCGCGACCCGGTTCACCACGTCGCTCACGCTCGGCGAGGAGGCCGAGCCGCGGACCGTGGAGCGCGTGAACGACGCCGACCCCGCCGTGACCTACACCGGCACGGGCTGGCAGCACGCCTCCGGCCAGGGCTGGACGGCCGGCGACCACGGCGGCGACGAGTCCTTCTCGAACGTCGCGGGCGACGCCGTCGAGCTGACCTTCTCCGGCACCGGCATCAAGGTGATCGCGCCGAGGGCGAACAACCACGGCGTCGGCCGCGTGCTGATCGACGGCGAGGAGGTCGGCCGGACCAGCACCTGCCTGGCGGCCGGCGGCTACGCCAACGAGTACCAGACCGTCGCGTTCGAGAAGAACGGCCTGGACCCGCGTAACCCCCACACCATCCGCATCGAGGTCACCGGCGAGGTGGGCTGCCCGGACGGCAACGTCGAGCCCGGCTCCTTCGTCGCCGTCGACGCCTTCGAGATCACGCCGCCGCTGTACACGGTGGACGACTCCCAGCGCTCGGCGGAGCCCGGCGACGGCCTCCTCACCTACCACTCCACGGACCCGGCCGACCCGTGGGAGACCGCGTCCGGCCAGGCGTGGACACAGGGCAACTACCTCGACACCGAGACGTTCTCGGACAACGCCGGCGACTACGTCGAGTACACCTTCACCGGCACCGGCATCCAGGTCATCGCCCCGCAGTCCGCCAACCACGGCGTCGCGCGGGTGCTGATCGACGGCGAGGAGGCCGGGACCTTCACCACGTACAGCCCGCCGCAGAACGCGGCCAAGCAGCACGTGGCGTTCGAGACCCGCGGCCTGCCCGACGGCGAGCACACCATCCGCGTCGAGGTCACCGGCGAGGTGGGCTCGGCGACGAGCTCCGAGCCGGGCGCCTTCGTCTCCGTCGACGCCTTCAACGTCCTCACCCCGGCCGACGACGCCGCCGAGGCCGAGCCGACCGGCCCGACCTTCGAGCGCATCCCCCAGCAGGAGGGCACCTACCTGACCCTGCACGGCCGCGACGCCCTCATGCTGGCCGCCGACCTCAGGGTCGGCGAGCACGACGTCTACTACTCCACGTCCCAGCCGGTGAAGGACATGCCCGTCGAGGGGGCCCGCCTGCTCACCGTCACCGGCGTGGCCGGGGACGCCGGCGAGACCGTGCTGCACTACGCGGAGGAGCCGCGGGTCGAGACGCTCGACGGCGAGGCGCCCACCACGGTCTGGGACGCCGAGAACGGCACGCTGCGCCTGAACTACAGCCACGGCGCGGCCACCTACCGGATCTCCGGCGGCGGCACGGAGGAGCCGCTGCTCCTCAAGGTGACCACCCGGGAGGACATGGCGCAGCTGTGGTCCGTGGCCGGCGCGCACGACGGCGCCACCGACGGCCCGAACGCCGAGGTGCTCGTCACGGGCGCGCACCTGCTGCGCACCGTGACCTTCGACGGCGCGACCGCCCACCTGACCGGTTCGATGACCGAGGCCGGCGACATCGCCGTGCACCTGCCGCCCGGTGTCAGCGAGGTCACCTGGAACGGCGAGGCCCTGTCCGACGCCGGAACCGGGCCGGCGGGCGAGGTCACCGGCAGCGTGCCGGGACCGGCCGCCGTCGAGACCCCGGTGCTCCGGGAGTGGCAGACGGCGGCGGAGAACCCTGAGGCGGACCCCGCGTTCGACGACGCCGCGTGGACGGTTGCTGACTCGACGTCGGCCGCGAACCGCCGCCAGGGCCCGGGCCCGGTCCAGGGCGTGGTGCTCGACTCCAACCACTACCGCTTCTTCGAGGGCGACGTCTGGTACCGGGCCCGCTACACCGCCACCGACGCCACCACCATCTCCCTGACGGGCAACGGCGGCACCGGCGGTCCCGGGCACGGGCGCAACTCCGCGAACATGCTGGTCTGGGTCAACGGGCACTACGCGGGCGCCGCGGCGGCGGAGGGCCGGGCGAAGACTTTCCAGGTCCCGGCCGGGGCCACCGTCCCGGGCGAGGAGGTCGTCGTCTCGGTGCTCGTGCGCAACCAGGGCCAGAACCTGGACTGGTCCGACGACGGCCTGTCGAAGCAGAACCGCGGCCTGTACGACGCCGACCTCGGCGCGGCCGGCGAGGTGACCTGGAAGCTCCAGGGCGCCCGCGACGCCGACACCCCGCTCGACACCGCCCGGACGCTGTACAACAACGGCGGGCTGTACGGCGAGCGCGCCGGCTGGCACCTGCCCGGCTACCCGGACGACGCCTGGGCCGGGGCGACCGACCTGCACGCGCCCGAGCCCGGGGTGCACTGGTACCGCACGTCCTTCGACCTGGACGTGCCCGCCGGGCAGGACACCTCGTTCGCGCTCGACGTCCGCTCCGAGCGGTTCGACGCCGGGCGGTCCGACAGGGCACGCACCGTCATGTTCGTCAACGGCTGGAACGTGGGCACCTGGGTCGGGAACGTCGGCCCGCAGACGCGGTTCACCATCCCGTCAGGGTTCCTCGACCTGGACGGCACGAACGAGATCGCCGTCGCCGTCACGGCGGAGGTTGCCGGGCACGGACCCGACGCCGTCTCCCTCGTCCAGGTGGGCAGCATGACCGGCGGTGTCCCGGCGGACCAGAACGAGGCGCCGTCGTTCCCCGAGGTCGCCGTCACGGCGTCGACGGACCTCACCGAGGCAAGGCGTGGCGAGACGGTCACCCTCGCCGGAGCCGTCGAGCTGCCCGCCCTCGCGAGCGGCACGCTGGTCGAGGTGAGCGTCCACTGGGGCGACGGCACCGAGCCGGCGGTGCTGAGCGGCACCCAGGTGGAGGCGGAGCACCGCTTCACCAGGGCCGGCACCTACCCGGTCACGGTGGTGGTGCGCGACGCCGTCGGCGGGGCGGAGCTGGCACGGACCGAGACCACGGTCGAGGTCTCCCACGCGGTGCTGCCGCCCGGGCACGGCGGCACGCCGCCGGGGCAGGAGGGCCGGGCCTGACACCCGGCCCCAGCTTGCCGAGACTGCCGATGTGGTCGCCACGAGCGGCCATATCGGCAGTCTCGTTCAGGTCCCGGCCGTCTCCGCCGTCTCCACCACCGGTTCGTGGAAGACCCGGACGACGGCGACCACGGGCGCGCGGTGCAGCACGCCGCGGCTGATGGAACCGAGCAGGACGCTCGCCAGCCCGCCGTGCCCACGGCTCCCGACGACCACGAGACTCTGCGTGCCGGCGGCCTCGACGATCGCGTCGACGGGGTAGGCGTTGGAGATCCGGAGGTCGACCGGGACGCCGTCGTGCTCGGCCGCGAGCTCGTCGACGATCTGGCGCAGGTGCCGCTCGGCCCACTCCACCTGCTGGGACATCCGCAGCAGCGCCGCCTCCGGGTACTCCGCCCGGAAGGGCAGCTCGTGGCTGACCGCCACGACCAGGACCCCGGTGCCGCGGCGGCGCGCCTCCTCGAACGCGTACGTGAGCGCCTCCCGCGGCGGGTCCTCGGGGTCCGCGCCGACCACCACGGGCCCGGGCAGGTCCGCCACCTGCTGGCGCACGACGATGACGGGCCCGTGGGCGTGCGCGGCGACCTTCTGCGACACCGAGCCCAGCAGCGGCCCGGTGAACCGCCCGAGGCCCCGCGCCCCGACCACCACCACCGCGGCGCGCCGCGAGGCTTCGACGAGGACGACGGAGGGGCGTCCCAGCGCCGCCTGGCCGGACACGGCCAGCCCGGGATGCGTCTCGCGGACGCGTGCGACGTGCTCCTCGACCATGCGGTTGCCGGGCTGCAGCATCTCGTCGGAGGACATCGGCTCGTAGCCCTCCGTCAGGGCCGGCCACTCGAAGGCGTAGACGAGGTGGAGGGGGGCACCGCGGCGCTCCGCCTCCGCCGCGGCCCAGTCCACGGCACGCACGGATCTGTCGGACCCGTCGACCCCCACGACGACGGCGCCGGACGGCACCTGCAGCTGTGCAGCCATCTCGCACCTCCGCACCGGCCGTCAGGCGCCTCCACGGGCCGGAGGGCGGCCACGTCGCGGCCCACCGGTGCCCCTCCATCGTGCCAGGAACCGCACCGTCGGGGCATGCCTTTCGTCCCGCCGTCGTCGCGCTACGCGGGCCGTCGCTCCCCCGCCCGAACGCCCCTCGGCGCCCGGGAGCGCCGGGCCCGGATCACTCCTCAGCGCGGTCCCGGTCCCGGACCCGGACGACGGCGGCCACGGGCGCCCGCAGAAGCACCTCCCGGCTCACCGAGCCGAGCAGCAGGCCGGCGAGCCCGCCGTGCCCACGGCTGCCGACGACGACGAAGCTCTCCGTCCCGGCGACGCCCAGGATGGCGTCGGCGGGGTGCCCCGGCAGCAGGCGGATCTCGGCCTCGACCCCCCGCTCGCGCGCCATCTCCTCCACGAGACGCCGCAGCGCCTCCTGGTCCTCCGCCGCCTGGCTCGCGAAGAACTCGCTCACCCGGGGCGAGTAGGGGTGCGCCGTCCGCGTCCGCTCGGCGGCGCTGACCACGACGACGCCCACGCCGCGGCGCCGGGCCTCGTCGAACGCGTACCGCAGGGCCTCGAGCGGCGGGTCGGCCGGGTCGGCACCGACGACGACGGGCCCCGGAAGCTGCGACGGCGCCTCCTCGTCGACCACGACCACCGGTCCGTGCGCGTGCGCGAGGACCTTCTGGGAGACCGAGCCCAGGAGGGACCCGGCGAACGGTCCGTGGCCGCGAGCGCCCACGACGACCAGGCCGGCCCGCTCCGAGGCCCGGACCAGGACGACGGCGGGACTGCCGGTGACGGCCGTGCCGTCGACCGTGGCGCCGGGGTGCTCCCGCCGCACCCGCGCGACCTCTGCCTCGACCTCCCGGCGGGCCGGGGCGAGCACGTCGTCCTCGGTCACGGGCGACACACCGCCCTCGACCATCGGGGGCGGGCGCACCGCGGCCACCACCAGGAGCGGGGCGCCGTGCCGCTCCGCCTCGCCGGCCGCCCAGTCCACGGCCCGGCGCGACCGTGCCGAACCGTCGAACCCCGCGACGACCGCCCCCGAGGGGACGTCCATCCGTGCCTCCAACACCGCCACCTCCTCCGCCGGGAGCGCACCTCCGGCCCCGGAGGCGCCCGGCCGCGTCGCGGCCGACCCGGTCCTTCGATGATCCCCGGCTGGAGCGGCCGGTGCGACCGACCTTGGCCCCACCCGCCCCCGCCGTCGGCCGGGGAGGGTGGAAGGCCGTGCGGCAGCCGGCGGCGACACGGCCCGACCGCACGGACGCGCGCGGGAGAACCCGGCACACTGGGGCCAAAGGGTCGCCTCCCGCGACCTCCGACGAGGCGAGGCCGACCGTGGGGAAGATCGTCCTGTCCATCTCCGTCTCCCTGGACGGGTACTACGAGGGACCCGACCGCGAGATCGACTGGCATCTGGTCGACGAGGAGCTGCACCAGCACTTCAACGACTGGCTGAGCCAGGCCGGCGCCTTCCTCGAGGGACGCATCACCTACGAGCTCATGGCCGGCTACTGGCCCCGCGCCGGGGAGGACCCTTCGGTCACGCCCGTGGAGAAGGAGTTCGGGCAGATCTGGGTGGACATGCCGAAGATCGCGTTCTCCCGCACCCTCGACGAGCGCGCGCAGTGGAACACGGTGGTGTGGCGCGAGGTCGACCGGGAGGAGATCGAGGCGCTCAAGGAGCGCACGGAGGGCGACCTCGTGGTGGGCGGGCCGGACCTCGCCGCGTCCTTCGCCGCGCTGGACCTCATCGACGAGTACCGAATCTACGTCCATCCCGTCCTCATCGGCCGGGGGCGGCCCCTCTTCCCGACGACGGACGTGCGGACCCCCCTGCGCCTCACCGGGACGCACACCTTCGGCAACGGGGTGGTCCAGCTGCGCTACGAGGTGGTCCGGGCGGGCGGCGGGTCGGCGGGGTCCCCCGGCTGATGACCGCCGCGCCGGAGGGCAGTGGGCTCCCCGAGGAGCTCGGCGAGACTGCGGCGGACGCACCCGGCGCCGTCGTCAGTCCTGCGCTGGTCGGTGGGGCGGCGGTTGTCTTCTCCTTCCTCTACCTCGTCTCGGACGTCGTGGAGTTCGTACAGGGCGGCCTGTCGGAGGCCCAGCTGTACCTCACCTACGTCGCCGAGGCCGCGGTGCCGTTGTACGTGCTCGGCCTCTACGCCGCGCAGCGCCCGCGGATCGGCCGGCTCGGCCTCGCCGGCGCGCTCGGGTACGCGTACTCCTTCGTGTTCTTCCCCGGCACGGTGCTGTACGCCCTGGCGGCGGAGGTGCCCAGCTGGCAGGCCCTCCAGGCGCAGCTGAGCCCCTGGATCCTGGTGCACGGCGTCGTCATGGTCGTCTCCGGCCTGTGCCTGGGGCTTGCCGTGGTCCGGGCGGGACTCCTGCCGCGGTGGACCGGCTACGCCCTGGCCCTCGGGATGGTGATGGTCGCCGTCGCCTCCGGGCTGTCGCCGCTGGCGCAGCTCGTGGCGGCGGCCGTCCGCGACGCCGCCTTCATGGGCATGGGGGCGTCGCTGCTGCGCCGGAGCGACACCGGGCGCCGATGAGCGGCACGGCAGGTGCAACGGCCCCGGGGCCTCGGCGCCGGGCTAGGAAGTGATCCGCCCCCGCGAGTAGTAGAGCACCGGGCCGACGAAGTTGACGGCGATGATCGCCGCCCACTTCACCTTGCTGCCCCGGACCTGCTCCGACTTCCGGACCGCAAGGTCGGTCCAGGCGGAGACGGCCAGGGAGGCCTGGAGCGAGGCCAGCCCCAGAAGGGCCGCCTTCTCATGCTTGTTCAGGTCGCTCCACCGCTTCTTCTCCATCGCTCCTCCTCCGTCCTCCCTGCCGGCCACGGCCCGCATCGCTGCAGACCTACCGGCACCTCAACCTTCCCTGCCGGCACCTCAACCTTGGCGCCGTGTCCGCGTCACGCGCCAGGGGCGAACGTCCCTGACGCCGCCTGGCGTTTCGCGCCCGGAGCCGGAGCCACCTCTACGTCGCCCCGGACCGCGACGGCTCCACCCGCACCACCAGGACCGCGACGGCGCGGTGCAGCACCCCCCGGCTGACCGACCCGAGCAGCACGCCGGCGAGCCCACCGCGACCGCGGCTCCCGACAACCACGAGGCTCTCCGCCCCGGCCTCCTCCACGATGGCGTCGGCCGGGTAGGACGTGCTCTCCGTGAGCTCGACGTCCACGCCGGGGAACTCGGCCGCCACCTCGTCGACCACCTGGCGCAGACGCTCGTGCGCCTCCTCGAGCTGCCGGGCGAGCTTCATGCGCGCCGAGTCCGGGGCCTGCGCCCCGCCGGCGAACCGGCGCCCCGCCCCCTTGACCACCCTCACGCCGACGCCGCGCCGTCGTGCCTCCTCGAACGCCAGGTGCAGCGCCTCGGTGGGCGGGTCGAGCGGGTCCGCGCCCACCACCACGGGCCCGGGCAGCTCACCGACCTGCTCCCGCACCACAACGACGGGGCCGTGGGCGTGGGCGGCGACCTTCTGCGAGACCGACCCCAGCAGCGGACCGGTGAAGCGGCCGAGACCTCGTGCCCCGACGACGACGACCGCCGCCGACCTCGACGCCTCCACCAGCGCCACCGCGGGCTGGGAGACGGTCACCTGGCCGGTGACCTCGAGCCCCGGGTGGTCGCCGGTGAGCCGCTCGACCTGTTCCGCCAGGAGCCGCTCGGCACCGGTCCGGACGTCGGCCGTGACGCCCGGGTCGTCCCCCTCCGCCACGGCCGGCCACTCGAGGACGTAGAGCAGGTGCAGCGGCGTTCCCCAGAGCTGCGCCTCGTCGGCCGCCCACTCCGCCGCGCGCACGGACCGCTGGGACCCGTCGACACCGACGACGACGGCGCCCGCGGGCACCTGAAGCTCCTCGCTCATGGCCGCCCTTCCTCAGGTCGCGTCCCATGGTGGCAGGGAGGCCCGGAGCACGTGGCCGGTTCGGGGGCGTCGGCAGGCCGTGCAGATCCGGACGCGGATCCGAAGGTTTCCGCTGCGCCGGGGCCTCCGCGAGCCGGTTTGCCTGTACGTTGCCCGAAGGGCCTGGAATCCTTGAGAACACCGGTGCTTGTCACCGGTCACGACGGCAGAAGTGGTGAACCGAGATGACGACCAACTACCCCGAGGGGTCGAGCACGGCAGGCACCCCGGACCGCTCCGGCGACGACGGCGCACAGCAGACCCCGCCGCCTCACGGTCCCGACAGCCCGGGCTACGGCCAGCCCGGCGAGCCCGCCTTCGGCCAGCCTGGTCCCGGTGAGGCCGGTGCCACCTCCGGCGAGGCACCGTACGGCCAGGGCGCCGTTCCGCCGCCGCCCGCGTCGACCGGGCAGAGCTGGCAGGACCCGCAGGCCGGCTACGGCGGGCACCCGGGGTACGGGGCACCGGGCGAGGCTCCGGCGTCGGGTGGGTACGACGCGGGCTACGGCGCCGGCTACGGCCAGGGGCAGCCCGGTGGCTACGGTCAGCCCGGCGCGGGCTACAACTCCGGCCAGCCCGGTGGTTACGCCCAGGGACAGCCCGGGGGCTACGGCCAGCCGGGTGGCTACGCCCAGGGACAGCCCGGCGGCTACGGCCAGCCAGGCGCGGCCCCTGGGTACGGTCAGGGCCAGCCGGGCTACGGCCAGCCCGGCTACCAGCCCCACGCCCCCGTCATGAGCGACAGCGACCAGCGGCTCTGGTCCACGCTGACCCACCTCAGCGCGCTGATCTTCCCGCTGCTGGGCCCGCTGGTCGCCTGGCTGGTGCTCCGCGAGCGCGGCGCGTTCGTCGAGGACCAGACCAAGGAGTCGCTGAACTTCAACATCACCATGACGCTCATCGGCGTCGTCATCACGATCGTCTCGGTGATCACGCTCGGGCTCGGGGCGATCCTGTACCTCTACTACGTCGCCGCGCTGATCTTCATCATCCTGGCGGCTGTCGCCGCAAACCGCGGCGAGCGCTACCGCTACCCGCTCACGATCCGCCTGGTGAACTGACCTCGTCCGCGGACGGGACGCTGCTCCGGCCCGGCACACCCGCCCACCGGCGCGCGAAGGTCGCCCTCCTCGGCACGGGGATGGCGACCTTCGCGCTGCTGTGGTCCGCGCAGCCGCTGCTCGTCCTCATCGGCCAGGAGTTCTCCGTCAGCGCCACCGAGGCGAGCCTTCTGCTGTCCGCGGCGACGGCGGCCCTCGCCGCCGCCGTGCTGCCGCTGGCCCGGCTCTCGGAGCGGTTCGGCCGGGCCCGGGTGATCGGAGCGGGACTGGCACTCGCCGTCGTCGCAGGCCTCGGTCTGGTGCTCGCAGGCAGCTGGCCCGCGGTCCTCGCGCTGCGCACGCTGCAGGGGGCGGCGCTGGCCGCGGTGCCCGCCGCCGCGCTCGCCTGGGTGGCCGAGGAGGTCCACCCGCGGGCCGTGACGCAGCTCGGCGGTCTCTACATCGCGGGGACGAGCATCGGCGGGATGGGCGGCCGCCTGCTTGCGGGCGGTGCCGCGGAGCTGTGGGGCTGGCGCGGCGCCCTGCTCACGGTCGCCCTCATCTCCACCGCCCTCGCAGCCGCGGCCCTGGCCCTGCTGCCTCGGTCGCGCCACCGAGGCCGGCGCGTCGTTCCCACGGCCCTGCCGGACGACGGCGACCCCTACCGTGCGACCCGCCTGCGCCTGTACGCGGTGGGCGGCCTGGGGATGGCGATGTTCGTCGGCATCTACAACGTGATCGTCTACCGCACGCACGCCGAGCCGTACTCGCTGGGCGTGGGTCTCGGGTCGATGTTCTTCCTGACCTACGCGGCCGGCACGCTCACCTCCGCGCAGGCCGGGCGGCTGACCGCCCGTGCCGGCGTGCGGGGAACGGTCCTGCTCGGTCTGGCCACCTGCGCGGCCGGGGTCCTGGTCACGCTGGCGACCCCGCTGTGGGCGATCTGGGTCGGGCTGCTGCTGCTGGCCGGCGGGTTCTTCGTCGCGCACGCGGTGGCCAGCTCCACCGTCGCCGGGGTGGCTCCGCGTCCGTCCGCGGCTGCCGGCCGCTACACGCTGGCGTACTACCTCGGCTCGTCGGTCGGGGGCGTCCTGCTCGGGCAGGCGTGGGAGGTCGGCGCGTGGGGCGGCACCGCCGTCGCCGCGCTGGTGATCATCGCCGTCGCCGGTGCGGCCGCGGCCGGGCTGCCGCGGCGGCCGCTGGGTGCCGGAGCGCCTCGCACGACTCGACGTAGTTGAGCGCTCGCCGGGCCCACGGCTTCCGGGAGCCCAGTCGCTGGACGGCAACCGCCGACGAGATGGCCAAAATGGCGAGCATTCGGCTGATCTCGAACCAGAACGACAACCTCGTCGGCGCCACCGTGCCCTCAGCACCCTTGCGCGAGCGCCTCGGTGGGGATGCAGCAGGGACCGGCCCTGCCGGCACCCGCACCCTGGCACCGGTCACGCCCGGCCGAGCTGCCGGAGTGCCAGATGGTGGCCGCCGGCCGGCCGAGCTGGCGGGGCATGTCGTGGGAACGCCCCGGCACGGATCCCCAATGGTCCGTGCCGGGGCGTGTCTCGTTCCGCCGTCGGGCAGGCGACGACGGTGGCCTGGTGCCTAGGAGACGGTGGTGGCGGTGAGCTGGGAGAGCGCCTCGAGGGCGCGCTGCGTGTCGGCGCGCACCTGCGCCTCCATCTCCGGGCTCAGGGCGGTGCGCGGCGGGCGGCACGGGCCGCCGTAGCGCCCGACCATGTCCATGCCGAGCTTGATCGCCTGGACGAACTCGGTCCTGGAGTCCCAGCGGAAGGCCGCGATGAGGCTGCGGTAGATCTCGCGGGCCTCGGCGTACCGGCCCTCGGCCATGTGGTTGTACACGGCGACGGTCTCGGCGGGGAAGACGTTCGGGTACCCGCCGAACCAGCCGACGGCGCCGTCGACCATGCACTCGAAGAGGACGTCGTCCGCGCCGGCGATGACGTCGATGCTCGTCCCCGCCGCCTCGCACGCGTCCGCGATCGCGAAGGCGCGGCGCACGTCGGTGCTGAACTCCTTGACGGCGACGACGTTCTCGATGCCCGCCAGCTCGGCGACCAGGTCCGGGGTGAGGTCGACCTTGGTGTCGATCGGGTTGTTGTAGATCATCATCGGCAGGCCGGCCTCGGAGACCTTCTCGAAGTGCTCGACGACGCCGCGGCGGTCCGAGCGGTACATCGTCGGCGGCAGGCACAGCACCCCGTTCGCGCCGTCCTCGGCCGCGACCTCGGCCCAGTGCTTGGCCTGGTGCCACCCGGCGCCGTGGACGCCGGCGACGACGACGCCCCGGTCACCCACGGCCTGGACGGCGGTCTGGACGACGCGGCGGCGCTCCTCGTCGGTCAGGGAGGAGTACTCCCCCAGCGAGCCGTTCGGCCCGACGCCGCGGCAGCCGTTGTCGACCAGCCACTCGCAGTGCTCGGCGAACCGGTCGTAGTCGACCTCGAGCCCGGCCGGGGCCGACGGGTCCTCCCGGTACGGCAGCGCCGTGGCCACGACCACCCCGCCGAGGTTCAGCTCTCGTGCCATGCCAACACCTTTCGTCCGTGCCGGGCCACCTTGCCCGACAGTAATATGTCACACCGTACACTGTGATGCAGCTGTGCCACCAGGTCTCCGCCCTTCTTTCTGCTGGGTCGGCGCCGACCAGGTGGTCGGTTGAGCCTGACGCGCCGGTCCGGCCGGGGGCAGCGAGCGTCGCGCGACGGTCGCGAGCCCCACCGCCGCCGGTCAGCCCATGTAGGCCGCGATGATCGCCTGGTCCTGGGCGAGCTCGGCCGCGGGCCCGGAGAGGGACACCCGGCCGTTCTCGATGACGTACGCCCGGTCGGCGATCCGCAGCGCCGCCCGCGCGTTCTGCTCGACGAGGAGGATCGTCGTGCCGCCGTCGTTGATGCGCTTGATGATCTCCATGACCTGCTTGACCACGAGCGGGGCCAGCCCCATCGAAGGTTCGTCGAGGAGCAGGAGCTGCGGTTTGCCCACGTAGGCCCGGCCGATCGCGAGCATCTGCTGCTCCCCGCCCGAGAGGGTGCCGCCCTGCTGCGCCCGCCGCTCCGCCAGGCGCGGCAGCCTCTCGTAGACCTCGTCGATGCGCGCCGCGAGGGCCTTCGGGTCACCGGTCTGGTACCCGCCGAGCTGGAGGTTCTCGTGCACGGTCATCGTGGAGAAGATCCGGCGCCCCTCGGGCACCTGGATCAGGCCGTCGCGGACGAGGTCCCAGGGCTTGGCACGCGTGATGTCCTTGCCGCGCCAGGTGATGGTGCCGCTGCGCGGGCGGTACAGCCCGGAGAGCATCGACAGCGTGGAGGTCTTGCCGGCGCCGTTGTTGCCGAGCAGCGCCACGATCTCGCCCTCGCCGACGTCGAGGGTCAGCTGACGCAGCGCCTGCACGCGTCCGTAGAACAGGTCGACGTCGCGCAGCTCGAGCTCCGTCGTCGTCATGACTCGCCCTCCTCGTCCGCCCCGAGATAGGCCTCGATGACCAGGGGGTTGTTCTTGACCTCGGCGGGGGTGCCGTCGGCGATCTCGCGGCCGAAGTTCAGCACGATGACGCGCTCGGAGATGTTCATGACGAGGCCCATGTCGTGCTCGATGAGGACCACCCCGATGCCCAGGTCCCGGATCCGGCGGATGAGGGCGATGAGGTCCTGCTTCTCACTGTGGTTCAGGCCCGCCGCCGGCTCGTCCAGCAGCAGCATCTTGGGCTGCGTCGCCAGCGCCCGGGCGATCTCGACGCGGCGCTGCTCCCCGTACGGCAGCTGGGAGGCGAGCAGGTCCTCGTCCAGGGAGAACCCGACGAAGTCCAGCCAGCCGCGCGCGTCCTCCAGGCACTGCGCCTCCACCCGCCGGTAGCGCGGGGTGTGGAGGATGGCGTCGAAGACGTTCTGCCTGATCCGGGCGTGCATCGCGGTCTTGACGTTGTCGACGACCGTCATCTCCTTGAACATCCGCACGTTCTGGAAGGTGCGGCCCAGACCGAGCTTGACGATCGAGGAGGGCAGCTTGCGGATGATGCTCTCGCCGTCGAAGAGGATGTCGCCCTCGGTCGGGCGGTAGAACCCCGTGATGCAGTTGAACGCGCTGGTCTTGCCGGCACCGTTCGGGCCGATCACGGAGATGATCTCGCCGGCGTAGGCGTCGAAGGTCAGCCCGTCGACCGCCTTGACCCCGCCGAACCGCAGCTTGAGGTCGCGGACGGACAGCAGCGGCTGCTCCTCGCCCTTGCGCGCCCGGTACTCGGCCGACGCCACCGCCGTGTCGACGGCGGCGGCACCCCCCTGGTTCTCGATGCTCATGCCAGCTCCTCCGACCGGTCGACGTTCTCGACGGGCTCGCTGTGGTCGGTGAACCCCTCGCGCGGCGAACGGCCCTTCTCCCGGAAGTGCAGGAACGGCAGCACCGCCGTCGACGGCCACAGCCCCTGCGGGCGGAAGATCATGACGAGCACCAGGAGCAGCCCGAACATCAGGTAGCGCCAGTTGGCGAAGTCGCGCAGCAGCTCCGGCGCCAGCCAGATCACGAGCGCCCCGATGATGACGCCCGGGGTCGACCCCATGCCGCCGAGGACCACCGCCATGAGCAGCAGCGCCGAGTTGAGGAAGATGAAGGAGGTCGGGCTGATCGCCGTCTGGTGGGCGGCCATGAGGATGCCGGCGAGCCCGCCGAAGATGGCGCCGAGGATGTAGGCCGCGAGCTTGGTGAGGTAGGTGTTGATCCCCATCGCCTCGGCGGCGTCCTCGTCGTCCTTGATCGCGCGCCAGGCCCGGCCGAGGCGGCCGCGGCCGAGCCGGGTGACGGCGAGCACCGTGAAGCCGCCGCCGGCGAGCACGGCCGTCCAGTACAGCAGGATGTTGCCGCTGAAGTGGATGCCGAACAGGTCCAGGCCGTCGCGGAAGGTCCAGCCGAAGAGCCCGAACGTGGGGATGCCGCTGATGCCGGACGGGCCGCCGGTGATGTCGAGGTTGTTGGCGGTGAGCCGGATGATCTCGCCGAAGCCCAGGGTCACGATGGCGAGGTAGTCGCTGCGCAGCCGCAGGGTCGGCCCGCCGATGATGATGCCCGCGCCGATGCAGGCGACGATGACGAACGGGACCGTGAAGACCAGCGGCATGTCGTTGGTGGCGAGCACGCCGGAGGTGTAGGCGCCGACCGCGAAGAACGCGTAGTACCCCAGGTCCAGCAGGCCCGCGTAGCCGACGACGATGTTCAGGCCCATCGCCAGCATGATGTAGATGAACGCCGAGGTGGCGACGGAGATCGTGTAGGGCGAGGCGTCGATGAACGGCAGGGCGAACGCCAGCAGCAGGAGCAGGCCGCCGACGAGGGACATGAACCGTCGCGGCTGCCGCAGGCCCCGTGCGGGGGCGGGGCGCTCGCGCGTGGGGGCGGGCGGCGTGATGCGGTAGGTCAGCCCGTTCACGGTGCGGGTGCCCTGGGTGGTTCCGGTGGCCATGGCGGTCACATCCGTTCCACGACGCGGGCACCGAGGATGCCCGTGGGTCGGAAGGAGAGGAAGAGGATCAGGCAGGCGAAGGAGAAGACGTCACGCCACTGACCGCCCAGGAAGTTCGTGCCGAACGACTCCAGCAGGCCGAGCAGGATGCCGCCGAGCATCGCGCCGTAGAGGTTGCCGATGCCGCCGATGACGGCGGCGGTGAACGCCTTGAGCCCGATGACGAACCCCATGAGGAAGTCGATCGTGCCGTAGTAGGCGCCCGCCATGACACCGGCAGCGCCCGCGAGCGCGGAGCCGATGAAGAACGTGCGGGAGATGACGCGGTCCACGTTGACGCCCATCAGCTTGGCCGCCTGCGGGTCGAGCGCGATCGCTCGCATCGCGCGCCCGTCGCGGGAGCGCATGACGAGGAAGTTCAGCGCCACCATCAGCCCGGCGGCGACGGCGAAGAGGATCAGCTGCGGCAGCGTGATGCGCGCGCCGAGGAGGTTGAACGTCTCCCCCGAGAGCCGCACCTGGTAGACGCGGGGGTTCGGCCCCATGATCTGGCGGACGCCGTACTCGAGGATGAAGGAGACGCCCACGGCCGTGATGAGCACCGCGAGCCGCGGGCTGCCGCGCAGCGGGCGGTAGGCCACCCGCTCCACGAACACCCCGAGCAGGCCGGTGAAGATCATGGCGATGAGCAGCACGAGCAGGAGCGACATGAGACCGCCGCTGGCGGCGAGGCCCGTGGCGGTGGAGAAGAGCACGTAGCCGGCGAACGCGCCGACCATGTAGACGTCACCGTGGGCGAAGTTCAGCAGCTTGATGATCCCGTAGACCATCGAGTAGCCGAGCGCGACGAGTGCGTAGAAGGAGCCGACGAACAGGCCGTCGACGACGAGCTGGAGCACGACGTTGTCCTCCCGGGAGGGCTGCGGGCGGGCGGGGAGCTGCGGGCGCAGGGTCCGCGGACCCGGGGGCGGTGCGTACGGCGACCGCCCCCGGGGTCTGCGGTCAGCTCTGGAGGTCGTCCTTGAGGACGAACGCCCCGTCCGGGCCGACCTCGACGATGGCGAACCCGCCCTCGGAGAGCGTGCCGTCCTCGGTGAACTTCAGCGGGCCGGAGAACAGCTCGAGGCCGTCGATGTCCTGGATGGCCTTGATGACCGCCTCGGAGTCGGTGCTGTCAGCCTGCTTGATGCCCTCCGCGACGACGCGGACGGCGTCGTAGGCCTGGGTCGAGTAGGGGCCGGGGCCCTCGCCGTAGAGCTCGGTGTACTTGGAGATCCAGTCGTCGGCGCCCTCGAGCATGTCCGGCGTCTGGGTGAAGGTGCCCTCGACGCCCTGGGCGGCGGCGCCGGCGATCTCGGAGAACTTCGCGTCGACGGTGCCGTCGGCCACCAGCAGCTCGCCGTCGTAGCCGGCGGACGCCAGCTGGGCGGCGATGAGGCCGCCCTCCTGGTAGTAGCCGGTCCAGTAGACCATGTCGGGGTCGGCCGAGAGGATCGAGTTGACGTTGGCCGAGTAGTCGGACTCCCCGGCGGTCACGGACTCCTCGAGGACGACCTCGATGCCCGTGCCGTCCGCCTGCTCCGCGACCGCGTCGGCGAGGTCGGCGGAGTAGTCGGTGTTGTCGTCGACGAGGGCCAGGCGCTTCACGCCCTGCTTCTCCGCCCACTTCAGGGCGGCCTGGGCCTGCTGGTCACCGGTGCCGTTGATGAGGAAGACGCCGTTCTCGTCCGCGTCGACCAGCTGGTTGGAGTTGGCCGCGGGGATGACCATGGGCACCCCGGCGCCGGAGAAGATCGGCAGGGTCGGGAGCGTCGCGCCGGAGCAGTAGCCGCCCACCGAGGCGACGATGCCGGAGGTGATGAGCTTGTTGGCCGCGGCGGTCGCGCTGGTCGCGTCGCACGCGTCGTCCTCGGTGACCAGCTCCAGGTCCCGACCGAGCACGCCGCCCGCCTCGTTGATCTCGTCGATCGCCATCTGGGCGCCGTTCTTCATGTACGGGCCGAAGGCGGCCTCCGAGCCGGAGAACGGTGCGAGCATGCCGAGACGGATGGGCCCCTCCTCGGTGCCCTCGTCGCCGCCGCCTCCCGTCACGCCACCGGAGCAGGCGCTCAGAGCGAGGGCCGCGACGGCGCCCAGTGAAAGGATGCGGAGCCGCGATCGACCCCGCCGGGAGAGGTTGGTCATTGTCGAGTCCTTCCGAAGACGCCTATGTCTGTCACCCGGACCCGCCGGGCGATGGGGTGTCACACATTACATACCGCCGACAGGACCGCAACGGCCTTTGTCGATCCCGAGACCTGTTTGTGACTCGGGCGGTTCTCGTCCGGAAAAGCGAACCAAGAGCCGACGGCGGCCCGTCAGCCGGCGTCGGGCTCCGGGTTCCCGGACCACCACCCGAGCACGTGCCCGATGTGCCGGTGCATGAGCGCCTCGACCGCGGGCCCGTCCCCGGCCTCGAGCAGGTCGAGGAGGCGCTCGTGCTCCCGGGCCGACTCGCGCAGCTGCTCCGTGTCGATCATCCCGGACAGCCCGGTCAGCCGGGTCTGGCGGCGCAGGTCGGTCACCAGGGTCACGAGCCGGGTGTTGCCGCTGAGCGCCAGCAGGTTGCGGTGGAAGTCGATGTCCGCCGCGAGGTAGGCGGGGAGGTCGCCCTCGCCGGCGGCGCTGACGATCCCGCGGGCCTGCGTGCGCAGCGCGTCGCGGGGCGGCTCGGGGAAGTCGTGCGCCAGGTCGCGGACCACGGGCACCTCGATGAGCTGGCGGAGCTGCACGAGCTCCTCGAGGTCCTTGCGGGACACGTCGGTGACCCGGAAACCCTTGTTGCGGACCGGCTCGACGAAGCCGCGCTGCTGCAGGTTGATCATGGCCTCGCGCACCGGGGTGGCGGAGACGTCGAACTTCAGCGCCAGGCCCGGGACCGAGACCAGCTCCCCCGGGGGCAGCTGCCCCGAGATGATCGCGGCGGCCACGGAGTCCTCGACGTGGCTGCGCAGGCTGGCCGCGTGGACGACCGGGGCGAACGGCGTCGACATGTCGGCCTCCGAAAGGGTGGTGATCGGGGTTTCCGCACCGGGGCGGATCTGTAACATGTCACACTGTATCCGCGATGGCGGGCTTTTTGCCCGACATCTCCAGGAACGCTCGCTGAGAGGCAACGATGCGCACGAGCAGGGTCTTCCACGCCGTCGACTCCCACACCGAGGGCATGCCGACGCGCGTCATCACGGGCGGGGTCGGCGTCGTCCCCGGGGCCACGATGGCCGACCGGCGGGTCTTCTTCGCCGAGCACATGGACGAGATCCGCACCCTGCTCATGTATGAGCCGCGCGGGCACAGCGCGATGAGCGGTGCGATCCTCCAGCCGCCGACTCGCCCCGACGCCGACTACGGCGTCCTCTACATCGAGGTCTCGGGCCTGCTGCCGATGTGCGGGCACGGCACCATCGGTGTCGCCACCGTGCTGGTGGAGACGGGCATGGTGCCGGTGACCGAGCCCGTCACCACCGTGCGGCTGGACACCCCGGCCGGGCTCGTGGTCGCCGACGTCCAGGTCAAGGACGGCGGGGCCAGGGCGGTCACCATCCGCAACGTGCCGTCCTTCGCCCACACCCTCGACGGCCGCGTCGAGGTTCCCGGCCTCGGTCCCGTGTCGTACGACCTGGCCTTCGGCGGGAACTTCTACGCGATCGTCGACCTGGAGTCCCTGGACCTGCCGTACGAGCGCGCCGCGAAGGACCGACTGCTCAGGGCGGGGCTGGACATCATGGACGCCATCAACGCCGACGGCGAGCCTGTCCACCCCGAGCGCGACGACATCCGGGGGGTCCACCACGTCTACCTCAAGGCGCCCGGCTCCGACGCGCGGCACTCCCGGCACGCCATGGCGATCCACCCCGGCTGGTTCGACCGCTCCCCCTGCGGCACGGGCACCAGCGCGCGGATGGCGCAGCTGCACGCGCGGGGCGAGCTGGCCCTGGGCGAGGAGTTCGTCAACGAGTCGTACATCGGCACGCGGTTCGTCGGCCGGCTGCTGGAGGCGACGGAGGTGGGCGGCCGCTCCGCCGTCGTGCCGGCGATCACGGGACGGGCCTGGATCACCGGCACCGCCCAGTACTTCCTCGACCCCACCGACCCGTTCCCCGCCGGTTTCCTCCTGTGAGACCCGGACGACGGCGGAGCCAGGGCCGCCGCGGGAGGAGCCCGGCGCCCCGGCGCCGGGCGTGCGGCGGGAGGTCACGGTGACCCGGCACCCCGACCTGCTCGTCGTCGGCGCCGGCATCGTCGGCGCCGCGACGGCGTACCTCGCGGCCCGCGCCGGGCTGGCGGTCACCGTGGTCGACCGCGGGGTCCCCGGCGCCGGCACGTCCTCGCACGGCGAGGGCAACATCCTCGTCTCGGACAAGGAGCTCGGCCCCGAGCTCGACCTCGCCCTGTACTCCAACGAGGTCTGGCGCACCGAGCTCCTCGACGCCGGGCACCTGTGGGAGCTCGAGCCCAAGGGCGGCGTGGTCGTCGCCTCGACGGCGGCGAGCCTGGAGGCGCTGCTGCGCCTGGCCGAGCACCAGCGCTCGGCCGGCATCGCGGCGGAACCGGTCGGCGCCGACGGCCTGGCCGACCTCGAGCCGCACCTGGCCCCGGGACTGGCCGGCGGCGTGCTCTACCCGCAGGACGCGCAGCTGATGCCCATGCTCGCCGTCGCCCACCTGCTGCGCCTCGCCCGCGAGCTCGGCGCGCGGGTGCTGCCGCGCACGGCCGTGACGGGCTTCCTCCGCGACGGCGACCGGGTCACCGGGGTCCGCACCCACGCCGGGGACCTGCCCGCCGGCGCCGTGCTCAACGCCGCGGGCCCCTGGGCCGGTGACGTCGCCGCGCTGGCCGGGGTGCACCTGCCGGTGGCGCCGCGCCGCGGCTTCGTGCTGGTGACCGAGCCGCTGCCGCCGACGGTGCGGCACAAGGTCTACGCCGCGGAGTACGTCAGCGACGTCGCGAGCGGCGACGCCGCGCTGCAGTCCTCCCCCGTCGTCGAGGGCACGCCCGGCGGCACGGTGCTCATCGGGTCCACCCGCGAGCGCGTCGGCTTCGACGCCACCGTCTCCGTCCCCGCGCTGGCCCGGATGGCCGCCGCCGCGGTGCGGCTCTTCCCCGTCCTGGCCGGCGTGACGGCCATGCGGCACTACCACGGGTTCCGCCCCTACTGCCCCGACCACCTGCCCGTCATCGGGCCCGACCCGCGCGCCCCCGGGCTGTGGCACGCCGGCGGCCACGAGGGCGCCGGCATCGGGCTGTCCGCCGGGACCGGGGCGCTGCTCGTCCAGGCGCTCACCGGCCGGGAGACCGCGCTGCCCCTCACCCCGTTCGCCCCGGAGAGGTTCGGATGACGACGCTGCACGCCACCTTCGACGGCGCCCCGCTGGCCGGCGAGCCCGGCCAGTCGGTGGGCGCGGCCCTCACCGCCGCCGGGATCACCTCGTGGCGCACCACCCGGCGCGGCGGGCGGCCGCGCGGTCTGTTCTGCGGGATCGGGATCTGCCACGACTGCCTCGTCACGGTCGACGGCGTCCCGAACCAGCGGGCCTGCCTCGTCCCGCTGACACCGGGGATGGTGCTGGAGAGCGGGGACGGCCGTGGCTGAGAACATCCATGACGTCGCGGTCGTGGGCGCGGGGCCGGCCGGGCTCGCGGCGGCCGTCACAGCCGCCGAGGCGGGCGCCCAGGTGCTGCTGCTCGACGCCGCCACCCAGCCGGGCGGGCAGTACTGGCGCCACCGCGACGAGACCACCCACGCCGACGACCCGCGCGGCCACCACGACTGGTCCGTCTTCACCGACCTGCGCGCGCGGCTGCGCGCCGCCATGACCGCCGGCCGGATCGACTACCGGCCCGGCACCTCGGTGTGGCTCCTCGAGCGAGCAGGTGCCGGCTTCCGTCTCCGGACGACGCCGACGGTCGGCTGCTCCCCGGCCCCCCGGCTCGGACTCTGCTCCGACACCTCCCGGTCCGCAGGTGCCACCGGGGCCGCGCGGGAGGCTCCGACGTCGTCCCGGGACTCCACCCACGTGGCCCGGCGCCTCGTGCTGTGCCCGGGCGCCTACGACCGTCAGCTGCCGGTGCCGGGCTGGGACCTGCCCGGCGTCATGGCGGCGGGCGGGGCCCAGGCCCTGCTCAAGGGGCACGGGGTGCTCGCCGGGCGCCGCGTCGTCGTCGCCGGCACGGGGCCGTTCCTGCTGCCCGTCGCCACGGGGCTCGCGGACGCCGGGGCGAGCGTGGTCGCGCTGTGCGAGGCCGCGCATCCGTCCCGGTGGGCACGCCACCTGCCCGCCGCTGCCCGGCAGGGGCCCAAGCTGCTGCAGGCCGGCGAGTACGCCGCGCGCCTGGCCCGGCGGGGGGTGCGGCTGCGCACCCGCACCGTGGTCACCGAGATCCTCGGGGAGGACCGGGTCACCGCGGTCCGGCTCGGCCGGGTCGACGGGCGCGGCCGGGTGGCCGGCGAGGGGCCGGTGCTGCCGGCGGACGCCGTCGCCCTCGGCTGGGGCTTCACCCCTCAGCTCGAGCTGCCGCTGATGCTCGGGACCGAGACCGCAATGGGCGCCGACGGCGGCCTGGTGGTGCGCGTGGACCCGGACCAGCGCTCGTCCGTGCCCGGCGTGCTCGTGGCCGGTGAGGCCACGGGCATCGGCGGCGCGAGCCTCGCCGTCGCGGAGGGCCTGGTTGCCGGAGCCGCGGCGGCCGGCCGTGAGCCGGACCCGCGCCACCGCCGGGCCGTGCTGGCCCACCGCGCGTTCGCGCGGGCGATGCACGACGTCTACCCGGTGCCCGCCGAGTGGTCACGGTGGACCACCCCGGGCACGCTGGTGTGCCGGTGCGAGGAGGTGACGGCCGGCGACCTGACCCGCGCGTGCCGCGATCTCGCCGCCGAGGACCCGCGCGAGGCCCGTTCGCTCACGCGCGCCGGCATGGGCCGGTGCCAGGGCCGGGTCTGCGGCTGGGCCACCGCCGCGATCCTCGCGGACCGGACGGGCCGGGACGTCACGGAAGAAGACCTGCTGGCCACCGGCCGGCGTCCCCTGGCCGCACCCGTCACGCTCGGCGCCCTCGCCGCGCTGGACGGCGCGGCCGACGACCAGGAGGTACCCCTCGCATGAGCACCGACACGATCGCCCCCGCCGACACCACCGCCGCCGAGGTCGACGGCCTCGTCCGCGCGGCAGCGGCGGCCGCGCCCGCCTGGGCCGCGTCCACCCCCGCGGACCGGGCCGCGGCCCTGACCGCCGTCGCCGACGCGCTCGACGCCGCCCGTGACGAGCTGGTCCCCCTCGCCGAGGCCGAGACCCACCTGCCCGAGGCGCGCCTGACCGGCGAGCTGCGGCGCACGACCTTCCAGCTGCGCCTCTTCGCCGAGGTCGTCACCGAGGGCGCCTACCTGGACGCGCGGATCGACCACGCCGACCCCGAGTGGCCGATGGGCGCCGCCCGCCCGGACCTGCGCCGCGTCAACGAGCCGCTCGGGCCGGTGCTGGTCTTCGCGGCGTCGAACTTCCCGTTCGCGTTCTCCGTGGCCGGCGGCGACACCGCCTCGGCGCTGGCGGCCGGCTGCCCGGTGCTGCTCAAGGCCCACCCGGGCCACCCGGTCCTGTCCCGCCGCACGGGCAAGATCGTCGTCGACGCGCTGCGCGCGGCCGGCGCCCCGGACGGCACCTTCGCGGTCCTCCACGGCGTCGACGCCGGGACGACGGCGCTGCGCCACCCGCTCGTCAAGGCCGCCGCCTTCACCGGCTCGCAGCACGCCGGCCGCGCCCTGTTCGACATCGCCAGCTCCCGTCCCGAGCCGATCCCGTTCTACGGCGAGCTCGGCAGCGTCAACCCGACGTTCGTGACCCCGGCCGCCGCCGCCGAGCGCGCGGAGGAGATCGCGTCCGGGTTCGTCGCCTCGTTCACGATGGGGGTCGGGCAGTTCTGCACCAAGCCCGGCATCCTCTTCGTGCCTAGCGGCTCCGGCCTGCCCGAGCGGCTCGCCGCCGCCGAGCTGCCGGCGGGCTCCCGCATGCTCAACGACCGCCTCCGCGCCGGATACGTCGAGCGGCTGGACGAGCTGCGCGGCCACCCGGCCGTGCGGGTGCTGGCCGAGGGGGCGGACCCGGCCGGCGAGCGTCCCGGGCCCACCGTGCTCGGCACCACCGCGGAGGACTTCCGGTCGGCGACGGCAGAGCTGGCGGCCGAGTGCTTCGGCCCGGCCGCCCTCGTGGTCGAGTACGACGACGTCGCCGAGCTGCCGGGCCTTGCAGCGTCGCTGGAGGGCCAGCTCACCGCCACGGTCCAGGGCACCGAGGACGACGACGTCGCCGAGCTGGTCACCACGCTCGCCGGCCGCGCCGGGCGGGTGCTGTGGAACCAGTGGCCCACCGGCGTCTCCGTGACCTACGCCCAGCAGCACGGCGGCCCTTACCCCGCCACCACCGCCCCTGCCACCACCTCGGTCGGCACCGCGGCGATCTCGCGGTTCCTGCGCCCGGTGGCCTACCAGAACCTGCCACAGCAGCTCCTGCCGGCGGCGCTGCGTGACGACAACCCGCTGGGGATCCCGCGTCGCGTGGACGGGAAGGTCGAGGGTCCGGCGTGAGCACCTCAGGTTTCGAGACCACCGTCTCCACCGTCGACTACCACACGGCCGGTGAGCCGTTCCGCATCGTCACCGACGGGCTGCCCGAGATCCCCGGCGAGACCGTGCCCGAGCGCCGGGAGTACGCCATGTCGGACGCGGAGATCGACCACTACCGCCGGCTGCTGGTGCAGGAGCCGCGCGGGCACGCCGACATGTACGGCGGTTTCCTCGTGCCGCCGGACGACCCCGACGCCGACCTCGGCGTCCTGTTCTGGCACAAGGACGGCTACTCCACCGCGTGCGGGCACGGCACCATCGCGCTCGGGGTGTGGGCGGTCGAGCACCGGGTGGTGCTCGCGGACCCGGACGGGGAGACCGACGTCGTCATCGACGTGCCGTCGGGGCGCGTGCGCGCCACGGTGACGTGCCGGGAGGGCGCCGTCGTCGGGGCGACCTTCGTCAACGTCCCGTCCTGGGTGGTCGCCCGGAAGCTTCCGGTCGAGACCCCGTTCGGCACCGTCGAGGCCGACGTCAGCTACGGCGGCGCCATCTACGCCTCGGTGCCGGCCTCGGCGTTCGGGCTCGAGGTGACGCCCGAGCACTACGGCCAGCTCATCGCCGCCGGCCGGGCGGTGAAGTGGGCGCTCAACGACTCCCCCGCCGCGCAGCACCCCGACGACCCGCGCCTCTCCGGCATCTACGGGACGATCCTCTACGACGACCTCGGGCGCACCCCGGACGGCCCGCACCAGCGCAACGTCACCGTCTTCGCCGACGGCGAGGTGGACCGCTCACCGTGCGGCTCCGGGACGAGCGCGCGCCTGCCGCTGCTCGTCGAGGACGGCCTGCTCGGCGAGGACGAGACGCTCACCCACGACTCGATCGTCGGGACGCGGTTCACCGCCCGCGTGCGCGAGAGCGTCGACGTGGCCGGACGCTCCGCCGTCGTCCCCGAGGTCACCGGGCGGGCCTCGATGACCGGGGAGCACCGGTTCGTCCTCCGGCACGACGACGAGGTCGGCACCGGGTTCACCCTGCGCTGACCCTGTCCCACAGCAGTCCGTGGGCCCGCGCGCCGGGCAAGGCTTCCAGCACCGCGCGGGCCGCCTCCTCGTGCGTCGCGCCCAGGTGCACGCCGTAGGCGACCGCGACAGTGGGCGTGCGCTGCTGCGCGGCGACGCAGTGCAGCAGCACACGCCGGCCCTCGGCGCGCAGCTCGGCCACCACGGCGGCCGTGTCCGCGAGGACGAAGTCGAGGTTCGGGTTGTCCTCGGGGCGGTCGGAGTCGATGAGCCAGACCTCGACGTGGTCCCCGGGCGCGACCCCGCCGACCGCCACCTGCGCGGTTCCGCGCTGGCACAGGGAGACGACGGCGTCACACGCCGGGTCGACGGTGGCGGTGGTGCCGAGCACGACGCCGTCGTCCAGCGGGTGCGCGACCCCGGGCGCGACGGGCACCCAGAGGTGCTCCACCCGGTCCCCCGCCGGCCAGCCGCGCAGGTCCGAGCGGCCGCCGGTCGCCGTCAGGACCCCGAGGCGGACGAGGTCGCGGGCCCGGAGGCCGGGCCAGCCGTGCAGCACGCGCCGCCATGCGGCCGGCACGGCCGACGCGCCCCAGTACGCCCCGAGGAGCCCGCCGGCGATGGCGGCGACGGTGTGGGTGTCGCCGCCGATCCGCACCGCGGCGTGCATGGCGTGCTGCAGGTGCTGGCAGGGGTGGCTGCCGGCGCCGGGGTCGTCGGTGGGGACCTGCGTGGTGGCGATCGCGTGCCAGGCGGCCTGCAACGCGGTGACGGTGAAGCCGTTGTCGCCCAGGTCGGCCGCGGCGTCGGGGCGCTCGGCGTCGTCGATCCAGGTCGACCACCGGGCGCGCCGCCCGGACGGGAGCAGGTCCAGGCCCGCGCGGACGTCGAGGCGACGCTCGCTGACGGCCACGCGGACCGCCTCGCACCACAGCACGCACGAGTCCCCGGCTAGCGGGTCCGTGTGGGTCAGCTCGGCGACGGCGCGGGCGGACTCCGCCGTCGCCTCCCTGTCCCGCAGGTGGGTGAGCCCGACGACGGCGGTGCACATCAGCGCGCCGTTGCTCGCCGACCGACCGGTGCGGCGGTCATAGTCGCGGGCCGCCCGAACCAGGCGTTCGGCCGGCCTTCCGGTACCGGAGGGACCGGGGGCTGCACGGTCGGCGGCGCCGAGGACCTGGCTGGTGAGGATGCCGATGTCACTGGCCCCGTCGCGGCGCCAGCCGAGGAAGCGTTCGGCGATGCGGTCGAGAGATGCACGATCGCGCGGGTCGCTGCCATCGGCGACCACCTGTGCGATGCATAGCGCCATCTGTGTGTCGTCGCTCCACTCACCTGGGTCGTAGGGACCGAGGCCGCCGCCGGCCATCTCGGCGTCACCGGCCGGCGGGGTGGCGAACTCGTAGGGCACGCCGAGCGCGTCGCCGGCCGCCTGGGCCTTGAGCACGCCTGCGGCGCGGTCAAGGGTTGCTGGGTTCATGCGTTCTCCGTTCGTGGGGGCTGCACGCGGTCCGGAAGTCGGAGGGCGAGCCGGTCGGGGTCGGGTTTGTCGGGGGTCGGGTCGGTCAGGGTCGGGCGTGCACCGTCGACAGTGACGCCCAGGGCGCTGAGGCGTAAGTCGAACCTCGGTCGATCAGTCGTCCCAGGCGGACTTACCTACCGCAGGGGCACTGACGGGAGGCGAGGCGCACTACACGCCGAGTGGGTGGTGGCCGGAGGACTGAGGCGTAAGTCGAACCTGGGCGGATCAGTCGTCCCAGGCGGACTTACCTACCGCAGGGGCACTGACGGGCGACCGAGCGCCGGTCAGGACATCCCGCGCCCGTAGTAGCTGGACTTCCGGCGAGCGTCCGCGGAGGTGTACTTGGCGGCCCGGGAGTGGGCGCCGTCGCGCACGTTCCCGATGAGCTCGGACAGGACGGCCGACTCCTCGTGCAGGCTCGCGCGCATCGACATCGGTGCACTGGCCATCGCCGCGGCGACCGTCCCGCCCGCGCTCTGGAGGTGCCGGAGCGCACCTGCGATGTCGCCGTCGCTGAGGAGGGTCGAGGCCTCCCGCTTGGCGCGCTGCGCCTCGAGGTACGCGAGCTCGGTGCGGACCACCGGGTCCGGGACCCGTCCGGCCGCGACGTCGCCCGGCACCACGTTGACGTGCACCGGCACCGTGACCGTGTGCTGCTCCAGGTTCGGCAGCTCCACCCAGTCGAGCGTCAGCTCGGCCACCTGCAGCAGCCCGAGCACGGGCAGCCGGGGGACGTCGAAGGTCAGCACGAGCTTGCGCGTCTCCCCCGCGTACAGGCCGCCGATCTCCACCTGCACGCCCTGCTCCACGAGATTGGCCGGCAGGTCGTTGAGCACCTGCAGCCCACGGACCTGCGGCGACATCGTCACCAGCAGCGTGGCCGCCTGGGCGGCCTGGCTGAGCAGCCCGTCGACCTCGGCGGCGATGGCCTGCGCGGCGGCGTCGGGGTCCTCGGCGAAGCTCTCGTTGCCGCCGCCGGAGCGGGCGAGCGCGGAGAGGAGCCGCTCGTCGTAGCCGAGGCCGTAGCCGAGGGAGGAGGTGGTCACGCCCTGGGTGCGCGCCTTCGCGGCGACGGCCCCGAGCACGTCCGGCCGGGTCTCGCCGTGGTTGGCGTGGCCGTCGCTGATCAGCACGAGAGTCGCACCGGCGGCGGTGGCGGCCCTGCGCGCCTCCTTCAGGCCGCGCAGGTATCCGGCGGCCAGGTCCGTTGACCCGCCGGCGTGGATGGCGGCGACGGCGCTCCGGATCGCCGCCTTGTCGGTCACGGGTCCGGCGGGGACGACGACGCGCGCCTCGTCGTCGAACGCGACGAGGCCGAACCGGTCGCGCGGGTCGAGCCGGTCGACGAGCTCGATCAGCGCCCGCTTGGCGCCCTCGAGGGGGGCGCCGTGCATCGAGCCGCTCCGGTCCAGGACCACCTGGAGGGTGGCGGCGGCACGTTCGGCGTCGGCGTCCGGGGCGGGCGCGGCGATCTCGAGCAGCATGGAGAGGGTGGAGTCCGTCTCGACGGCGACGACGTCCACGTCGAGGTGGGTGGTGAGGTGCATGAGGAACTCCTTCGTGCCCTGGCCGGACCGGGTCCGACCGACCTATGATGCACAGAGCATAGGGCTGGCTGCATAGGAGTGTCAATGCCATGGGCATAGAAGAGTCACCGGGCGGCGATTCCCGGAACAGCAAGGACCGCTACTCCGGGCTGGCACGCCTGCTCCGCGGCCGCCGGGAGGAGCTCGGGCTGTCCCGCCGGGACGTCGTGACGCGCACCAAGCTGTCCTACCCCTACGTGTCCCAGCTGGAGGGCGGATATCGCGCGCCGTCCCTGGGGTCGGCGCGCAAGCTCGCGGACGCGCTGCACCTGCCCGTCGAGGAGGTCGTCAGGGCAGCGGGCGGCGACCTCACCGGGTCGCCCGAGCCCTCGACTCCCGCGCGGCGGGCCGCCCCAGCGGGACACTTCCGCAACCCCGCCTATTCGGACGGCATAATGCAAGACGGCGCAGCGGCGCCCTCGGACCTCGCCGCGGCCACCGCCCAGCCCGGGGACACCACCGGCGACGTCGAGACTGCGGCGCTGCGCCGCGCCGCACCCCACGCCCCCGCCGACCGGGACCCCCTGAGCCTGCTCGGCGGCGCCGGCCACGTCCCCGGCGCGGCGTTCGCAGCCGCGGCCGCGGCGCCACGCCGTCGTACCGGCCCCGGCGAGCTGGAGGCCGTGGCCGACGACGTCGCGACCCTCCTGCACCGCCTGCCGCCCCAGAGCCGGCTCGACGCGCTGGCGCTCGTCCAGTCCCGGCTGATGGCGGAGATGGTGCAGGAGCAGGTCCGGCGCGCGACCGAGGGGTGACCGCTCAGGCCATGCTCGACAGCATGATGAGGTTCCCGCAGGTGTCGTCGAGCACGGCGGTCTTCAGGCCCGGCCCCATCGGGGTCGGCTCCTGGGTGAAGCGCACACCCTTGGCGGTCAGCTCCTCGTAGGTGGCGTCGAGGTCGTCGACGGCGAACGAGGCCGCCGGGATTCCGTCCTCCATCAGGGCGGCCTTGAACGCCTTCGCCGCGGGGTGCTCGTCGGGCTCGAGCAGCAGCTCCACGCCGTCGGGCTCGTCGGCGCCGACCACCGTGAGCCACCGGAACGCCCCGGCGGGCACGTCGTTCTTGGGCATGAAGCCGAGCGTGTCGGTGTAGAACTCCAGCGCCTTCTGCTGGTCGTCGACGAAGACGCTCATCACGTGGATCCTGGGCACGTCATTCTCCTGTTCGGTGGAGGGGCCAGCGCTCGATGATCGCGCGCAGGGGCTCCGTGTCGAGATGGTGGATCTTGGTGCGGCCGTCACGGTGCGAGCGCACCAGCCCGGCGTCCTCGAGCACCGCGAGGTGCTGGGAGACCGCCTGCCGCGTCGAGGTGCTCCCGTGCCGCATGGTGAGCCGGCCGCAGATCTCGAACAGCGTCTGCCCGTCGCGGAGCAGAAGCTCGTCGAGGATGAGGCGACGCGTCGGGTCCGCGAGCGCCCTGTAGACGTCTGCCACGGGCACCACCATACGCAAGGCGCTGCTTGCATGTCAGCGGAACGGGAGGGGAAAGGGGCTGCGCCCCGCACCCGGCCGCGGGAGCACCGTCCGACAGGGAGGCCAGCCGACGGCAAGACCCGCCGACGTGCGACGACCGGTCGGCGGGTCCATCCTCGGCGCGTGAACCTCACCGTCGTCGTCGCGCTCGCGGCCAACGCCCTCGTCGCCCTGGCCAAGACGTTCGCGGCTCTCTTCACGGGTTCGGCGTCGATGGTGGCGGAGTCGGCGCACTCCTGGGCGGACACCGGCAACCAGGTCCTGCTGCTGATCGCGGACCGCCGCTCCCGACGCCGCCCCGACGCCGCGCACCCGCTGGGGTACGGCCGTGAGGCCTACGTGTGGTCGATGTTCGCCGCCCTCGGCCTGTTCGTCGCCGGCGCCGCCGTCTCCATCACCCACGGCGTGCAGGAGCTCGCGCACCCGTCGCCCGCCTCCAACTTCACGGTCGCCTACCTGGTGCTGGCGGCGGCGTTCGTGTTCGAGGGCATCTCCTTCCTCCAGGCGGTGCGGCAGACGAGGCACGAGGCCCGGCGGGCCAGGCGCAGCCTGCTCGAGCATGCGCTCGAGACGTCCGACCCGACCCTGCGGGCCGTCTTCGCCGAGGACTCCGCCGCCCTGATCGGCATCGTCATCGCGTTCGCCGGCGTGCTCGCGCACGACCTGACCGGCTCCCCGGTGCCGGACGCCGTGGGGTCCATCGTGGTCGGGGTGCTCCTCGGCGTGGTCGCCGTCGTCCTCATCGACCGCAACCGCCGCTACCTCGTCGGGGTGGAGGTCAGCCCGACCACCCGCGAGGAGATGTTCCAGCACCTCAGCTCCCTGCCCGGCGTGGCCAGCGTCAACTACCTCCACATGGAGTTCGTCGGGCCCCGGGCGGTCTACCTGGTCGCGGGCGTCGACCTGAGCGGCGACGAGGCGGAGTCGAGCGTCGCCGCCCGCCTGCGGGAGCTGGAGCGCCGGCTCGAGCAGAGCCCCTTGGTCCTCGAGGCCGTGCTCACCGTGTCCCGGGCCGAGGACCACGCCCCCGGTCGGTGACCACTCGACTTACTCGTGGCCCGCCAGCACGGCGTCCCGCTCGGGCACGGACAGGAGGATGCAGAACTCGTTCCCCTCCGGGTCCGCCATGACGACCCATCCCGATCCGGGGCCGTACTCGCCACGCCGGTCCGCGACCTCCCGGGCGCCCATCCGCCGGACGCGTCGTACCTCGTCCTCCTGGGTGCCGGCCCGCGGCCGCAGGTCCAGGTGGATCCGGTTCTTGACGACCTTCCCCTCCGGCACCTCGATGAACAGCAGCCGGTGGCCGGTGTCCGGGTCGACGATCATGCACTCTTCGTCGCCCGGCCTGTTCGGGTCGTCGGCAAGGTCGACGTAGCCGAGGAGCTCCTTCCACCACGTGCTCAGCCCGTAGGCGTCGGCGCAGTCGACGGTGGTGTGCGAAACAAAAGAGGTCACCGGGGTCAATCTGCCGCGACGAGCACCAGCACGCACGCGATTTTTGGCTGGACCGCCGGACCGTCGACGAGCGTCGTGGGGGCGACGACGACGCAGCTGGCGGCACCGCGCCCCGCACCGGCGGCGGACGACGGCAGTGAGCCCTCAGGCCCGGGCCGGCAGGACGGCCGACGGCCCGACGGGCAGCGCATCCCCGAGCAGCTTGCCGCCGAAGGCGACCAGGACGAGGCCGGTGGCCCGGTCGATCACCGCGAGCCACCGCGGGTCGGCCAGCCAGCGACGGGCGTAGGCGCCCCCGACGATCAGCGCGGCGAACCAGGTCAACGACAACGCGCCGTGGACGCCGGCCAGCAGGGCGCCCATCAGCAAGGGTGACGCGCCGTCGGGGAGGAACTGCGGGATCGTGGCGACCCCGACCTTCGGGTTGAGCAGGTTGGTGCCGACGCCGATGAGCCATCCCTGCCGCGCCGACGGCGCACCCGCCGTCACGGGGGCGTCGTCCGTGGCCCGAGGAGCGCCGTCCCGGAACGACTTCCACAGCATCGAACCGCCGAGCCAGAGCATGTACACGGCACCGGCCAGCGTCAGTACCCGGTAGGCCACCTCCGACGTCGCCAGGAGTGCCGAGAGCCCGACGGCCGCGGCGACGCCCCACACCATCGCCCCTGTCGCGATCCCCAGGGCTGTCGCCCACGCGTACGGGCGCGCACGGGTGAGGGAGGACCGCAGCACCAGGGCGGTGTCCAGCCCCGGTACGAGGGTCAGGAGTCCTGCCACCACGGCGAAGCCCAGGAGGGCGTCGAGTACCGTCACCGACCCAGACTAGAAGAGGTCGCCGACCCGGCCGGGTACGTCAGCAGCACAGGTACCGGCCGGTCAGGACACCGCCGGGGCCGCCGCGCCGCACGAGCGGCACGGCAGCCCCGGCGCTCCCGCGTCACTCGGCGAGCGTCCACCCCTCGGCGACCATGCGCTCCCGGTCCGCCGGGCGCCGGTCGTCGAACAGAGGACCACGGTCGGAGTCGACCCGCACCCGGTCGAGGTACACGCCCTGCCCGCTGTACAGGGCGTCGGTGACGTAGCTGAGCCGGACGGTGACGTCGCCGGCCAGGCCGTCGAGCGGGAACGTGGCGTCCCACCACCGGTGGTCGCCGAAGCCCGAGACGACGCCGTCGCTCGCCCGTTCCTCCGGCCCGGCCACGAGGGTGCCGGGCAGGTGCTGCCAGGTGGCGCCGCCGTCGTCGGAGGCCTCGATGACGAGACGGTCCGTCTCCTCCGTGTGGAACCAGAGGTCCAGGGCCAGCTCGGCCCCGCCGTCGGGCACCGTGACGTCGAGGGAGAGCGTGTTCCTCAGTCGGTCACCCGATCCGGAGTGCCACGCCTGGCCCTGCGTGAACCGGTGGTCGGCGGCGGCGAGGCCCGCGGCGCGGGCGACCGCGCGGCGCTGCGGGTTCGGGCTGCCCCAGTCCCGGCTCGGGTGGACCCGGTTGGTCATGAGGATCGCGATGGTCTCGGTCCACGGGTCGATGACGAGCGAGGTGCCGGTGTAACCGGTGTGGCCGGCGCTGCCCGGGCTCGTCAGGGCGTCGTGGTAGAACCAGGCCTCCAGCTCCGGTCCCAGCCCGCGGTGGTTGGAGCTGATGTCGCCGGTGCGGTCCTGCATCATCTCCTGCACCGTGGCGGGCTCGAGGATGCGGGCCTGCCCGTAGCGGCCGCCGTTCAGCAGCATCTGGGCGAAGACGGCGAGGTCGTCGGCGGTGGAGAACACCCCGGCGTGGCCGGCGACGCCCCCCAGGGACCAGGCGTTCTCGTCGTGGACCTCGCCGTGGACGAGGCCGCGGCCGAGCGCGGGCTGGTACTCGGTGGCTGCGATGCGCGGCAGCAGCTCCTCGGGCGGGTTGTACATGGTGTCGCTCATCCCGAGCGGGCCGGTGATGTGCTCGCCGACGTACTCGTCGAGCCGCTGGCCGGACACCGTCTCGACGATCTCGCCGAGGGTAATGAGCCCGAGGTCGCTGTAGACGTAGCCCGTGCCGGGCTCGTACGCCGGCCTGACCGCGTAGACCGCGGCGAGCCGGGACTCGAGGTCCGGCTGGGTGTACAGCGGGATCCAGGCGGGCAGCCCGCCGGTGTGGGTGAGCAGCTGCTCCACCGTGACGTCCGCCTTGCCGTTCGCGGCGAACGCGGGGATGTGGTCCGCCACCCGGTCCTCGAGCGACACCTCGCCCGACTCGACGAGCTGCATCACCGCGACGGCGGTGAACAGCTTCGAGATGGACGCGAGGTCGAAGATCGTGTCGGTGCGCATCTCGACCTGCTCGGACGCGGGCAGCTCCGTCGTCGGGTCGGCCCACCGCAGCGAGTGGCCGACGGCCGTGCGCTCGGCGACCACGCCCTTCGAGGCGACCAGCGCGACGGCCCCCGGGTAGACCGGGTTCGGTCGCGTGGTGAGCCCGGCGGTCAGCGCGGGCTCGATCGCGGCGAGCGCCGCGGCGTCGAGGCCGGCCTGACTCGGGCTGCCGTCCTTGAGCGTGCGCGGCGGCGAGGTCGTCCTGTCCCACGGGTCGGCGGTGGCGACGGCGGAGCGCCCGGTTCCGGCGTCGGCGGGCACGGTGCGGGCAGTCATGGCGGTGGGGGCGCCGGGCGGGGTGGCCGCCCCCGCGGGGACGACGGCGGCCCCCACGAGGGCGGCCCCGAGGGCCGCGGCGGTCAGGGTCCTGCGCACCGGTCAGCCGTTCCGGCCCTGGCCGGGCTTGCCGGCGTGGTCGGGCTTGCCCGCGTGGTCCGGCCGGCCGGGTCCGTCGTCGTAGAGGCGGTACTCGTCGGCGAGCTCGTCGAAGGCAGCGAGCTCCTCCGCCCAGCCGGCGACGATCTCGTCGGGGTCCACGCCGGCGTCGAGCTGGGCGCGCACGTCCTTGGTGCCGGAGAGCTGGTCGATCCAGCACAGGTCCGCCTCGGTGCGGCACTTCGCGCCCTCGCGCCAGTCGACCTCGTCGATGTGGTCGAACAGCGCGTCGAGGACGTGCAGGCCGGTGCGGACCGGCTCGTAGGCCGCCTCGTCGAGGATGTGGATCTGCACGCCGCCGGAGAAGCGCCCGGAGTGCTTGCTGGCGCTGGGGGTGGCGGACATGGGCCGGAAGGTCACGCCCTCGAGGCCGCGCGAGTTGAGGTCCTGCGCGAGCGCGTAGGACTCGGTCTCGTCGATGTACGGCGCCCCGAACCACAGGAACGGCGTGGTGGTGCCGCGCCCCTCGGAGACGTTGATCGACTCGATGAGCCCGGTGCCGGGGTAGACGATCGCCGTCTCGCGGGTGGGGATGTTGGGCGAGGGCAGCACCCAGGGCAGGTCCCAGTCCTCGATGATGGAGGACGGGTCGTAGCCCTCCATCTCGATCACCGTCAGGTCGGCGGGCGTCTCGAGGAACTCGTTGTTGAAGAGGGTGGCGAGCTCACCGACGGTCAGGCCGTGCTGCAGCGGGATCTCGCGCAGGCCCACGAAGGAGCTGATCTGCGGGTAGTCCAGGACGGGGCCGTCCATCCGGTCGCCGAGCGGGTTGGGCCGGTCGAGGACCACGAAGGTCTTGCCGTTCTCCGCGGCGGCCTCCATGGCGTAGTACATCGTCCAGATGTAGGTGTAGAAGCGGGCGCCGATGTCCTGGATGTCGAAGAGGAGGACGTCGACGTTCTCCAGCATCTCCGCGTTCGGCTTCCGGGTCGGGCCGTACAGCGAGTACACGGGCAGGCCGGTGCGCTCGTCGGTGTAGCTCTCGACGTAGGCGCCGGCCGGGACGCCACCGCGCACGCCGTGCTCGGGGCCGTAGAGGGCGGTGAGCTCGTAGTCGCCGGCCTCCTCGCCGGCGATGAGGGCGTCGATGGTGTGCGTGAGGTCGCTCGTGACGCCGGTGGGGTTGGTGATGAGGCCGACACGCTTGCCCTCGAGCATGTCGATCTGGTCCTCCACGAGGACCTCGACGCCGAGCTGCAGCTGCTGGTCGAGCCCGGGCGGGGTCTCCGGACGCTCGCCGGGGTTGGTGGCCGCCAGGGCGCCGCTGACGCCGACGACGCCGGAGACGGCCAGCGCGAGCGCCGCCGTCCGTGAACTTCTGCGTACGGTCATGACCGCTCTCTCCTCTGTGGTCCGCCCGCGGGGCGCGGACGGGTCGGGCCCGGCGCGCGGGGGCGCGGGCGGGGCGCCGCCCTTGTGGGCGACGGCGGATCCTTCGGGTCGGCGGGGAGGGAGCCGCCGGGTGCGGGCAGGACGCCCGGGTACGTGGGGCACAGCGCGTGAGGACCGGACGCGCCCGAGCGACGTCGGTCCCGGGCAGCCCGGCCGGCCGCCACGACGGCGACCGGCCGGACCGCTGGGTCAGCCCTTCGGGCCGCGCGCGTGCTGGTTGCCCTCGGCGGGGCCGGCGTGCTCGGGCGGACCGGCGTGCTCCGGGGCCCCCGAGCCGTCCTTGGGCCCGGCGTGCTCCGGCGGGCCGGCGTGCTGGGGCGGGCCGGCGTAGGACAGGCCGAACCCGAGGGGCAGGAGGATGCCCTCGCCGTCGGCGGTCGGGATGTCCACGGGGAGGCGACCGGCGGGGTTGATGTCCCCGAGCAGCACCCGGACGACACCCTGGAAGTTGACCAGGTTCCACCCGTAGCTGTTGACCACGGCGTCGGCGCCGGGGAAGACGCTGATGTCGTACGGGTTCCGCGTGGCGATGACGATCACGGGCACGCCGGTCTCGGCGAGCTCTGCGACCATCTGCTGCTGCGCGGTGTTCGACGTGGCGTTGTAGGACGTGAAGACGATGGCGTCGACGTCGCCCTGCGAGGCGCGGGCGACGGCCCGGGCGCGGTAGGCGGCCGACGGCGAGGTGCCGTTCTCGTAGTCGGCGACGACGTCGATGCCGCGCTCGGCGAGCATCGGCCCGACGCGCTCGGGCCAGCCGGACCCGGAGCCGACGACGAGCACCGTCTCGTCCCCGGCCAGCGGCAGGGTGCGGGCCTCGTTGCGCAGCAGGGTGGCGGAGCGGTCGGCGATGGTGGCCGCGGTGGCGAGGTGCTCGGCGTCGCCGACCACGTCGTCGACGGCGTCGACGTCCGCGAAGGGGTTCTCGAGGATGCCGCGCTCGGCCTTCCAGGTGAGGATCCGGCGGACGGACTCCTCGAGCCGCTCCTCGGTGAGCTCACCGTCGGCCACGGCCTGGCGCACGCCCGCGAAGGAGGCGTCGACGTCCGGGGAGTTGAGCAGGATGTCGGAGCCGGCCTGGATCGTCTTCACGGCGATCTCCTCCTGGCTCCAGTGCGCGGCCATCGCGGCCATGTCGAGGGCGTCGGTGGTGACGAGGCCGTCGAAGCCCATGTCGTCGCGGAGCAGGCCCGTCAGGACGTCGTGCGAGAGGGTGCCTGGCAGGTCGGGGTCGATCGCCTCGACGATGATGTGGGCGGTCATGACCATGTCGACACCGGCGTCGATGGCGGCCTGGAACGGCTGCAGGTGCTTGTCGAGAGTGGCGCGGTCGTAGGTGACGACGGGCAGGCCGTAGTGGGAGTCGACGTTGGTGTCGCCGTGGCCGGGGAAGTGCTTGGCCGTCGCGGCCACGTGCTCCTGCATGCCGCGGATCTGGGCCACGCCCAGCTCGCTGACGGTGTCCGGGTCCTCGCCCATCGAACGGATGCCGATGACCGGGTTGTCCGGGTTGGAGTTGAGGTCGAGGACGGGTGCGAAGTCGACGTTGACGCCCATGGCGCGCATCTCGGAGCCGAGGATCTGGCCCTGCTTGTGGGCGAGGTCCGCGTCGAAGGTCGCACCGAGGGCCATGTTGCCCGGCAGGACGGTGGCGGGCGGGCCGACGCGAGCCACGATGCCGCCCTCCTGGTCGATGGTGACGGCGAGCGGGATGCCCGGTCCGCCGTCGCCCAGGGCCGCCTCCTGCAGCCCGTTGGACAGCGCGGCGATCTGGTCGGGCTCCTTGGTGTTGCCCGACCACGCGAAGTACAGGACGCCGCCGAGGTCGTACTTCTCGACGACCTGGGCGGGGGTGTCGACGCCGTAGCGGGCCTGGTTGCTGGCCTTCATCGAGGTGTCGTGCGCCGAGGAGCCGTAGACGTGCGTCCAGGTCATCTGGCCGATGAGCTCGTCGAGCGTCATGTCCTCGACGAGCGCGTCGATCTCGGCGGCGGTGGGAGTGCCGGCCGGCGTGGCAACGGGCGCCGCGGCGCGCGGCGGTGCGGCGACGGCGGACTGGGCGGGGGTGGTGGCGGCGAGGATCATCCCTCCCGCCGCCAGGACGGTCAGCCCTGCGCGGGCCGACGTGGAACGGGTCAGATTCACAGTGTCCCCTTGCTCTGTGCCGCCAAGGGGACGGTCGGAAACTGTGCCCCCCGGCAGTTCCTCGCACCCGGGCGACCTCGCCCGGCTACGTCTTGCCGGGAACGGTAGGGGGACACCATGGTGGCGTCAAGACCTTCCAAGAAGGTCCTAGGCGATGCAAAGCGTTTTCACACGTTCTCCGGACTCACCCGGCCGACGACGGCGCGGCCCCGCACTCCTCCGCCGTCGAGCCATTTCTTGTTTCCGGGGCGGGTCAGGACGTTAGCCCCAGGAACTGGACATATAGGGCCGGGATGCTTGTAGCAACGAAGAAGTTCACAAACACCCCAAAAGGGAGAGCGTCATGGCCACCACCGCCAGCACCCCGACCACCACCACGACCACCGTCTACCAGGACCAGATCGTCACCTCCGGCACCGCCCGCAAGGCCCTCGCCGCCGGCCGCATCATCATCGGCTGGACCTTCCTGTGGGCCTTCGTCGACAAGCTCTTCGGCCTCGGCTTCGCCACCCCCGCCGAGCGCGCCTGGATCAACGGCGGCACCCCCGCCCAGGGCTTCATCGGCGGCATCGAGGGCCCCTTCGCCGGGTTCTTCCAGATCTTCGCCAACCCCTTCGGCGACGTCCTGTTCATGGCCGGCCTGCTCGGCATCGGCGTGGCGATGATGACCGGCGCCGGCCTGAAGATCGCCGCCGTCACCGGCTCCCTCCTCATGCTCTTCATGTACCTCGCGATGATCCCCGCGGCCGTCGGCGGCACCAACCCCATCACCGACAGCCACTGGATCGAGGCCATGGTCCTGATCATCTCCGCCGTCACCCTCTCCGGCGACACCTGGGGCCTGGGCAAGTGGTGGGCCGGCAAGGTCGGCAACAGCTGGCTCCGCTGACCACCGGGACGCCCCCCTGACCCCCGCGGCACCGCGACCCCCTACGCGGGGCCGCACCCCCCGAGAACCCCCGACCCACCAGGGCCGGGGGTTCTCGTCGTTCTCAGCATGACGGTGGGCCGGCGCAGGTCGGGCCGCTACCCGCCCGTCCGGCTGATGGTGAAGGCGGTGAGGAAGCCGGCAGAGGTGATCAGTCCCGTCAGCATGTGGGTCCGCTCGAACGCCTCGGGAATCATCGTGTCGGCGACCATCGTCAGGATCGCCCCGGCGGCGACAGCGGTGATCACCGACGTCACCTCGGGCGGCGCGGCACCGAGGAAGGCGTACCCGGCCGCGGCCGCGAGGGCGCTCACGGCTGCGATCGCGCCCCACACCCCGAAGACGTACCCGGCGCTGCGTCCCGCCTTCTTCATGCCCGCAGCGCTGGAGAGCCCCTCGGGCACGTTGGAGATGAACACCGCGGCCACCACCGCCGTGCTCACCCCGCCACCGCCGAGCAGGCTCGCACCGAGCACCACCGACTCCGGCACGCCGTCGAGCAGGGCTCCGAGCGCGATGGCCAGGCCGCTGCCGCTCTGCTCGGCCTCCGAGGGCTGCTGGTCCTGAGAGCGCTTGCGGTGCTTCGCGCCCCGGCGTGCGAGGAGGGCGTTGGCCGCCATGTACACCACCGCGCCGGCGAGGAACCCGCCAGCCGCCGGGAGCAGTCCACCGATCTGTTCCGCCTCGTCCATGAGGTCGAAGGCCAGCGCGGAGATCAGGACCCCGGAGCCGAACGCCATCACGCTCGCGACGACCTGCGCCGGGACGCGGACGAACCAGGCGACCGCGGCGCCGATGACGAGGGCCAGCCCGCCGACCGCTCCCCATACGCCCGCCTCGACGGCCCCGCTCACGACCCGCTCCTCAGCGAGGGCATGGCAAGACGGTCCCAGGAATGCCCCTGGGCGGCACCTCGGGCCACCGGACCGGCCCGGACCGGACCGACCCGGAGCGCCCCGACCGACGGGTCCACGGAGATGACGCTCGAGCGCGTCGGGTGGCCCAGGTCACATCCGGCCCCCGCCGGCGTCAGGACGTTAGCCCCAGGAACTGGACATATAGGGCCGGGATGCTTGTAGCAACGAAGAAGTTCACAAACACCCCAAAAGGGAGAGCGTCATGGCCACCACCGCCAGCACCCCGACCACCACCACGACCACCGTCTACCAGGACCAGATCGTCACCTCCGGCACCGCCCGCAAGGCCCTCGCCGCCGGCCGCATCATCATCGGCTGGACCTTCCTGTGGGCCTTCGTCGACAAGCTCTTCGGCCTCGGCTTCGCCACCCCCGCCGAGCGCGCCTGGATCAACGGCGGCACCCCCGCCCAGGGCTTCATCGGCGGCATCGAGGGCCCCTTCGCCGGGTTCTTCCAGATCTTCGCCAACCCCTTCGGCGACGTCCTGTTCATGGCCGGCCTGCTCGGCATCGGCGTGGCGATGATGACCGGCGCCGGCCTGAAGATCGCCGCCGTCACCGGCTCCCTCCTCATGCTCTTCATGTACCTCGCGATGATCCCCGCGGCCGTCGGCGGCACCAACCCCATCACCGACAGCCACTGGATCGAGGCCATGGTCCTGATCATCTCCGCCGTCACCCTCTCCGGCGACACCTGGGGCCTGGGCAAGTGGTGGGCCGGCAAGGTCGGCAACAGCTGGCTCCGCTGACCACCGCAAGGCCGACCGCCCGGCACCCCGGACTGCTCGACCCTCGCAACGACAGACCCCGGTCCGACGTCGGACCGGGGTCTTTCCGTGCGCGCGAAGCTGCCCGGCCCCAGGCTGCACCCACATCGGTTCGCGGTTCTCTGGACGGGCCTGCCGGACCTGCCTAGAGTCGCAGATGCCGAGTTGTCAGTGCTGGTGCCCGACCTGCCCTACGCCTCCGGGGACGACGTCGCCCTGATGATCAACGGGCACGGCGGCACCCCGATCAGCGAGCTGTACCTGCTCTACGGCATCGCCCACGAGAAGCTCACCGCCCAGGGCATCAACGTCCGGCGCAGCTACGTCGGCGAGTACTGCACCTCGCTCGAGATGGCCGGCGCCTCGCTCACCCTCGTCAGGCTCGACGACGAGATCACGAAGCTCCTCGAGGAGCCCGCGGAGATCGCCATCCGCGTGTTCTGAGGCACCCGCCGCCCGGACCCTGGACGCCGGCGGACCCGCCCGGGCGGGGTCCGTTCAGCGTCCTCCCACGGGCAGCAGACGTGCCGGCAGCGGCGCGCCCGAGATCCACGCACGGACGGTCGCGTCGAACAGGTCGGGCGCCTCGACGTTCCACCCGTGCCCGAGCCCGGGCGCGATCCTCCCCTCGCCGGCGGGCAGCACCGCCGCGACGTCGGCGACAGCTCGCCGGACGAGCTCGGACTCGTCGCCGCCGGCGAGCACGAGCGTGGGCGTGGGGACGGACGCGAGCGCGGGCGGCAGCCGGTAGCGGGACACCTCCCGGCCGATCCGGCGGTACGTGGCGGGTGACATCACGCGCAGGCTCTCGGCGAGGGCGTCGCGCTGCGCGGGCGGGAGCCCGTACGCCCGCGCCTGCGCGTCCACCGCGCGAGGACTGCGAAGCATCGCCGCCGTGAGCCGCAGCTGCGCCTCGACCAGGACCCGCGGCCCCCACGGCTGCGCGGTCACCCCGCTGACGACGACGCGCTCCGCCACGTCGGCCCACCGCTCGAGCAGGCTGAGCGCGACCTGCCCGCCGAGCGAGAGGCCGACGACGTGCGCGCGCGCCGTGGCGGTGCGGCGCCGCATCAGCTCCGCGACCTGCGCGGCGGTGTCGTCGAGGGACACCCAGGGAACGGCACTGCTGCGGCCGTGGCCGGGCAGGTCGACGGCGAGGCAGTGGTGGTCGCCGAGCGCCGCCACCTGGTGCCACCACATCCACCCCGCCGTGCCGATGCCGTGCAGGAGCACCACGGCCGGGCCACGCCGGTCCCCGCTCTCCTCGACCTGCAGCACCCTCGCCCCCCGGCAATCCTGCGGGTCCGCACCGACCCGTCACCGACCCCCGGACTCTACGGTGCGAGCTCGACGTCGGCGGGCAGGTGGGTGGTGGAGCGGTCACGGGCCGGGGATCGTGAACTCGTCGAGCACCCTGCCCGACTGGTCCACTGCCCGGCCGACGAGCCGGTCGCCGTAGACCGCCAGGTCGAGGAAGTGCCGCGTGGACGTGCTCACCTCGGTGAAGTCCTCGCGCCCGGTGGGCCGCAGCTTCGCCGCGCCGCCGGACACCACGTAGGTGACCCCGTCGATCGGCCGCGAGCGCTGGTAGTCGTGGTCGTGCCCGGCGAGCACGAGCGGCACGCCGAACTTCTCGAACAGCGGCACCCACTCCTCGCGCACCGCCATGTCCGACCCGTGCTCGCCCGCGGAGAACGGCGGGTGGTGCAGCGCGACGACCGTCCAGGTCCCGGGCGGGACGTCCGCTGCGAGCGTCTTCTCCAGCCAGCGGGTCTGCCCGGCGTCGTCCACGCGGTTGGAGTCGAGCACGACGATGCGCACGCGGCCGACCTCCTGGACGTACCAGCCGCGGGACCGGCCCAGGTCGGCCAGGATCTGGTTCTGCTCACCGCTCGCGACGTCGTGGTTGCCCAGCACCGGGACGAGCTCGGCACCGGTGTCCAGGACGGGCGCGAAGGGATCGGTGACGCGCTCGTCCACCTGGGACGCGTCGCCGTCGTCGTAGACGATGTCGCCGAGCAGCACCAGGGCGTCGTACGGGCCCTGGCGGTCCTCCCGGGCCACCATCGCGTCGACGGTCTCCCGGATCTCCTGGTCGCCCGTGCCGGTGTCACCGGCGACGGCGATCCGCGCCTCGGGGGCGCTCGGCGAGCGTGGGCCGGTCGGGCCGGCGGAGGGCACGGTCCCGGCGGTCGGCGGCGCGGTCCCCACGGCCGACGGCGCGGGCCGGGCACCGTCGTCGCCCGCCGGGCGGCCCGGGGCGCCGAGGCCCGTGGCGAGGGCCCAGACGGTGGCCACCGTCACGAGCACGAGCACGACGAGGACGGCCACCAGCGTGCGCCGTCGCGTCATGACCTCATGGTCCACCGCGTTCCGGCGCCGCGGTGGCCGGTTCGCCTCCTCGTCTCGGAGCACGGGACGGGCCACCGCGTCGAACCGGGTGCCGATGTCACCGGTCACGTGCAGGCTGTGAGCCATGACACCCGTGCTGCACCACAAGCCCGTCCACGTCGTCCTCGTCCCCGGCTTCTGGCTCGGCGGCTGGGCCTGGGACGAGGTCGTCCCCGCCCTGGAGCAGGCGGGGCTGGTGCCCCACCCGGTGACCCTGCCGGGCATGGGGTCGCCCTCGGAGATCCGTCGCGACATCACCCTCGCCGACCACGTCGAGGCGGTGCGCTCCCTCGTCGAGGACCTGGACGGGAAGGTCGTGCTGGTCGGGCACAGCGGCGGGGCGGAGGTGGTCAGCGCCGTCGTGGACGCGGTCCCGGAGCGGATCTCCGCCGCCGTCTACGTCGACGCCTTCCCGCTCCCGGCCGGTATGGCGGTCCTCTCCGACCTGCCACCCGACCAGATCGACGTCCCGCTGCCCACGTGGGAGCAGCTGGAGTCGGACTACCAGGCCAGCCTCGAGGGCATCGACGAGGAGGGGCTGCAGCGGTTCCGCGAGCGTGCGGTGCCGACGCCCGCGCGGGTGGCGTCCACGCCGTCCCAGGTGAGCAACGAGTCGCGGAGGCGGGTCCCCGTCACGGTCATCTCGACCAGCGCCCCGGCGGCCGTGCTCCAGTCGGCGGCGCAGGGCGGCGAGGCCTGGGCGGCGGAGCTGGCGGCGCTCAAGGTGCAGTACGTCGACATGCCGACCGGGCACTGGCCGATGTTCAGCCGGCCCGTCGACCTGGCCGAGGCGATCAAGCTCGCGGCGCGCTGACGCACCGGACGCAGCTGGCGGCGAGTCCTACTGCCGCGGGCGCTCGATGCCCCTGCGCCGCTCGAGCGCCTCGAGGCGGGCGCGCACCTCGCCCTCGCTCTCGAGCTGCTCGAAAGCCTCGCGCACCCGCGCGGAGTCGGGGTCCGTCCCGGCGATCTCGTCGTACGCGGCCGCCCGCGCCTGCAGCCGGCGGACCTCCCGCTCGGCCTCCAGCGCCGCGGCCTGGGCACCGGCGGCCTGCTGGCCGGCGGCAGCGGTGGCCTCGCGCATCTGCAGCGCGGCCTGGGCGGCGCCGTGGTCCGCGCGCAGGGCCTGGAACCGGACGAAGGAGTCGTGCACCTGGTGGTCGAGCCGCACGAGGTCCTGCTCCAGCCGGCGCACCTGCTCGTCGATCGTGCGGTGCTGGGCCGCCAGGCCCTCCAGGCGCTTGCCGGCCTCGATGGAGCGGCGCAGATACTCCCGGGCTCCGGCGTCGTGCCCCATGGCGACGGCGGCCTCGGCCTGCCGGTCCCAGTGCTCCACCTCGGCCCGGGCCTGCTGGCCGAGCACCTCCACGCGGCGTCGGTTGGCGGCGAGGTCGGCGACGCTGCGGCGGGCCTGGTCAAGGCGGGCGACCTGCTGGGCGTACGCGGCCTCGACGGCCTGGACGGGGTCGGCCGGGCCTTGTCGCCTGGCGGCGCGCTCGGCGCGGTTGGCCCGGACGACACGGCCGAGGCGGTTGCGGATCGACAACGCGGTTCCTCAGGCGGCGCGGCGCGCGCGGTAACTGGTGCCCCAGGCCTCGAGCGCCTGGGCCTCGAGCATCAGGTGGTCGCCGGTGCGGGCCAGGTACGGGTCCGGCCCGGCGGCCATGGTGGCGTCGAGGACGGAACGGCGCAGGTCGGCGCACAACCGGTGGTGCTCGGTGACCTGGTCCTCCAGCCAGCTCAGCCACATCCGCCTCAGCTCGAGGTCGGGCTCGGCCTCCGCGAGCCGGAGCTCGCCGTCGAGCTGGTGTCCCGTGCGCACCAGGCTGGCCGCGATCGACGGCATGCCGCCCACCGGCGCACGCTGGGCCTGCGCGGAGCCGATGGCCCGTTCGGTCGCGTCGATGGAGCGCTGCAGCTCCAGCCGCATGCGGGCGAGGCGCCGCGCGACGTCGTCCCCTGTCACGGACCTGACCGTCAGCCGGCTGCGCTCCACGCCGCGGCGCAGGCGGCGCGAACGGCGGATGCGGCGCACGAGGTACCAGACGGTACCGGCGGCCGCGAGGCCGAGAAGGAGCATGACGGCACCGCCGACGAGCACCACCTGGGCCACCGTGTCGGCGAGGTCCGCACCAGCGGCAACTGTCATCTCGGCTCACCCCTCACCCTCGCGGGAGCAAGGCCCGCAACGTCCACACTACTTGTGACGATCGGCGGCCCGCCAGGGTTCCAACGCCTGGACGCAGCCCCTTCCGTGCGGGCGCTCCCCTGCAGCGGCCCGCCCGCTGCCCCCTGCCGACCCGTCGGTCCACCGATCGCGGCAGGTCAGTCAGTGGGCCTGCGCAGATGAAGTCGGCCCAGGCCGACTGCTTCTGCGCAAGGGCACTTACGGAGGCGCCCCACAGATCTTCCCGTGACCACCTCACCACGCGCCGATTACCGCCGCGCCCGCAGCCACCCCAGGTGGGGTTGCACCAGGCTGACGGCGAGCGCCCCCTCCCCGACCGCGGACGCCACCCGCTTGACCGACCCGTGGCGCACGTCCCCGGCCGCGAAGACGCCCGGCACGGACGTCTCGAGCAGCGCCGGCGTCGGCAGGCCCGGCTCGTGCGGGGCGGCGTCCCCGGTCAGGACGTAGCCGCGGCGGTCCTTGGCCACGTCGTCGCCCAGCCAGTGCGAGCGCGGCTCGGCGCCGATGAGCACGAAGAGCACGCCGGGGACCTCCTCCTCGGCGCCCGTGCCGACGTCGCGCAGCCGCAGCGACTCGACGAACTCCGTCCCGGTCCCGCCGACCACCTCGGTGCGGGGGCGCACCGTGATGTTCGGGGCCGCGTCGATCTCCTTGATGAGGTACTCGGACATCGTCTCGGCGAGCGTGGGGCGGCGGACGAGGATCGTGACGTGCTCGGCGTATCGGGCCAGGTGGACGGCGGCCTGCCCCGCGGAGTTGCCGCCGCCGGCCACGTACACCTGCTGCCCGCGCATGGCCGGCGCCTCGGAGACGGTGGCCCCGTAGAACACGCCGCGCCCGGTCAGGGTCTCCAGCTCCGGCACGCCGAGACGCCGGTAGGCGGCGCCGGTCGCGACGATCACGGCCGCGCTGCGCACGGAGGAGTGGTCGCTCAGCCGCACCGAGAGGTGGTCGCCGGAGCGGGCGAGGCCGGTGGCGGCGCGCATGAAGTGGAACCGGGCCCCGAACGTCCACGCCTGCTCGTAGGCGCGGAAGGCCAGGCGGGACCCGGAGATGCCGCTGGGGAAGCCGAGGTAGTTGCGGATGAGGGAGGAGGTGCCCGCCTGACCGCCCACCGCCTCGGTCTCCAGGACGATGGTGCGCAGCCCCTCCGACGCCGCGTACACCGCCGCCCCCAGCCCTGCGGGCCCTGCTCCCACGATCGTCAGGTCGAACTCCTCCTCCTCGCCGAACGGCTCGAACAGGCCGAAGGCGTCGGCGATCTGGATGTCGGTGGGGTTCTGCAGCACCGTGGCGTCGCGGCGGAAGTGCAGGAGCACCACGGGAAAGGTCGGGTCCTGCACCCCGGCGCCGAGCAGGACGGCGCGGCCGTCGGGCGTGGCGGCGTCGTAGAAGCCGGTCGGGATGTGGTTGCGGTCGAACAGGTCGCGCAGGTGCTGGGTGCGGCCGTCCCACCGGTGCCCGACCAGCCGAACCGCCTCGAACGAGGTGCCGCGGCGGCTGGCGGCGTCGTCGAGAAACTCGCTGACCGTGCGGTGGAACTCCTCGTCCGTCTCCAGCTCCGGCACGGTGATCCAGCGGTCGACCAGGCCCATGCCGATCGCGTCGAAGATGGGGCGGGCCGCGCTCCAGTCACCCCACCGCACCACCGTCACCCGCAGGGCCGTGCGGTCCACCTCCAGCGACTCCAGGACCGAGAGCCCGTCCGGCTCCTCCTCGCCGTAGCCGACCATCAGCAGCGCCACGGGCGTCTCGTCGGCCCGGAGCTGCCCGAGCGTCTCCCGCAGGGAGGCGACGTCGCCGTGCACCCGCACCTGGTAGTCCTGCTCGTAGCGACGGCGCAGCGCCCGCTGCACCAGCGCGCGCATGCCGGGCTCCCTGCTGAGCAGGACGATGGCGGGCCGGGTCACGGCCGCACCGTCTCCCGCACGGCCGCCGGCCCGGCCTCGGCGGCCATGAAGGCCGCCGCGCCCGTGGCCGCGACCGCCGTCGCCATGACCACGAGCCCAAGGGCCGACGCCGAGCCCCAGCTGACGACGTCGGCGAACCTGCCGACCACCACCAGCTGGAGCACGCCGAGCACGGCGTAGGCGACCGCGGGCACGCGCAGGAGATCGAGGTCGCCGGCGCGCAGCAGCAGCGCCGCCGCCACCCCGTAGGCCACCAGCCACGAGCCGACCGCCCGCGCCGTGAGCGGGGTGAGGGTCCACGGCCAGAGCACCTCCGCCGTCGCCGGCGCGAGGTACAGGGCGAGGCCGACGGCGAGGAGCACGAGCCCCTCGGCGGCGAGGAGGACCACGAGCCACACGGGCAGGGGCCGACGACGACCCGGCGGAAGGGCGCGCCGCTGCTGCACCACCAGCACCACCGCCATGCCCACCGGCACCACCACGTAGACAGCCAGCCAGAACCAGGCCGCGAACCGCGCCAGGGCGAGGTCGGCGCCGAGGTGGAACCGGTCGAGGTGGACGAGGGTGGCCACGAGGGTCAGTGCGGTGAAGACGAGGATCGTCACCAGGGGGATGCGGGTGCGGGCCCAGCTGCCACCGAGCCAGGACAGCACCACCAGCACCGTCCCGGAGGCGTAGCCGGCGCCGAGGAAGGCGGCCGTGACGGCCGGCTCGATCGTCCAGGCGAAGGACTCGGCGGTCCGGTCGGGGCGGAGGAACAGGACGCCGACGGCGAGCGCGGTCAGAACCGCGAACAGGCCGAGCAGCACCTGCGTGGGAAGCAGCAGCCGGTCGCTCCGGCCCTGGGACGTCATGGCGCGCCTCCGCCGTCCGGCGTCGTCTCGTGCGCCCGCGCGCATCTCCCCCGCGGCCGGCCTCGTCACCGCCCTCACCGACGAGACTACGCCCGGCCCGGGCGGGCGAGCAGCCCCCGGACGGCCCCGGCTGGCCACCTGCTGCCATGGCCGGAAGTCACCCGGCGACCACCGGACGGACCTGGCCCGGAAGGGGCGCCGTCGCCGATAACCTCCCGGCTCCGGCGGCAGGGGGAGAACGCCGGACGACGTCGCAGGTCAGTCTCCCCGTGCCACCCGAGGAGAGACATGACCCGCTCCAGCCGGCGCCGCGACCCACGGCGCCTCCCCGCACGCATCGGCGCGTGCCTGACCGGCGCGGCGCTGCTCGGCGCCGCCGCCGTGCTCCCCGCCACCGCGGCCCCGGACGCACCTGAACCGCTCGCCACGACCACCGACCGGACGGTCCCGCAGGCACCGACGCCGCAGCCGGCGGTCTCCGGCCGCTGGTTCGTGGAGGTCGGGGGCAAGCCCACCGCGCGGGGCGGCAGCGCCCGGGCTGCGGACCGGGCCCAGGACGCCGTCGTCTCCCGGGCCGCGAGCCAGGGTCTGGACCTCAAGGTCCGCGAGCGCTTCTCGACGACGTGGAACGGGATCTCCGTCGAGGTCGCCGACGACGAGGTGGGCGTCCTGCGCGAGGTCGCGGGCGTCGTCGACGTCTTCCCCGTCTACACCGTGGAGAGGCCCGCGGAGCCGGTGGCGGCCCCCGAGCTCGCCTCCGCGCTGGCGATGACGGGCGCCGACGTCGCGCAGAGCGAGCTCGGCCTCACGGGTGAGGGCGTCAAGGTCGGGGTCATCGACTCCGGCATCGACTACGACCACCCCGACTTCGGAGGCACGGGCCGGAACGGGACCACCACCTTCCCGACCGCCCGCGTGGCCTACGGGTACGACTTCGTCGGCGACGCCTACGACGCCAGCGCCTCCGGTGACGCCGCGGTGCCGAAGCCGGACACGCTGCCCGACGACTGCGGCGGCCACGGCACCCACGTCGCCGGCATCGTGGGTGCGTCCGGCGACGCGGCGGCCGGCGGGGTTGTCGGCGTCGCGCCTGGCGCCACCCTCGGCGCCTACCGCGTCTTCGGCTGCTCCGGGTCCTCGGACACCGAGGTGATCCTCGCGGCCATGGAGCGGGCGGCCGACGACGGCATGGACGTGGTCAACATGTCCCTCGGCGCCTCGTACGTGACCTGGCCGAGCTACCCGACGGCGGTCGCGGCCGACACGATGGTCGACCGCGGCGTGGTCATGGTCATCTCCCAGGGCAACGAGGGCGACATGGGCACCTTCTCCGGCGGTGCGCCGTCGGTGTCCGACAAGGCGATCTCGGTGGCGTCCTTCGAGAACACCCTCGTCACCTCCCCCGCCCTCACGCTCGACTCCGGCGAGACCGTCGGCTACGCCACGGCCACGGGCGCCCCGCCGGCGCCGACGTCGGGCTCGCTCGAGGTCGTCGCCCCGGCCCCGCACCCCGACGGCCCCGTCCCGGCCGACTCCCCGCTGCTGGGCTGCACGCCGGTGGAGGGCGTCGCGGGCCAGGCGCTGCTGGTCAGCCGTGGCACGTGCTCGTTCCACCAGAAGGCCGTCGCCGCGCAGGAGGCCGGCGCCGCGGCGCTGATCATCTACAACAACGTCCCGGGCATGATCAACGCGACCGTCGAGGGGGCCACGCCCATCACCATCCCGGTGGTCACCGTGTCCCTCGAGAGCGGCCTGGCGATCCAGGGGGCGCTGGCCGACGGCGCCGCCACCCTGACCTGGACGGAGGAGACCACCCAGACGGTGAACCCGGCGGGCGGGCTCGTCTCCGACTTCAGCTCGTACGGGCTCTCCGCCGACCTCACGCTCAAGCCGGACCTCGGGGCGCCCGGCGGGCAGATCTACTCGACCTACCCGCTGGAGGAGGGCGCCTACGCCTCCATCTCCGGCACCTCCATGGCGGCGCCGCACGTCGCGGGCTCCGTGGCGCTGCTGCTGCAGGCCCGGCCGGACCTGTCCCCGGCGCAGGTGCGTGACGTGCTGCAGAACAGCGCGGACCGGCAGGTGTGGTCCGGCAACCCCGGTCTCGGCCTGCTGGAGCCGGTGCACCGCCAGGGCGCGGGCCTGCTCGACATCGACGACGCGATCCTCGCGACCACCGCCGTCTCCCCCGGCAAGATCTCGCTCGGCGAGAGCGAGACCGGCCCCGTCACCACGACGCTCACGCTGACCAACGACTCCGACGCTGCCGTGACGTACGCGATCGGCTCGGACAGCGGCATCGCCACCGCGGGCTCCTCGCTCCTGCCCGGCTTCTACCTCGGCGAGGCCGTGGTGGACGCTCCGGCGTCGGTCACCGTGCCCGCGGGGGGCTCGGCGAGCGTGGACGTCACCGTCACCGCCCCCGACCCCGAGGGGCTGCCCGGCTTCGTCTACGGCGGGTGGGTCACCTTCACCTCCGGCGACGACGAGCTCGTGGTCCCGTTCGCCGGCCTGGCGGGCGACTACCAGGACGTGACGGTGCTGACCGACTACCCCGGCCTGCCGCTGCCCGCACTGGGGGCGGCGGTGGACGGTGAGCTGTACACGCTCGACGGCGGCCACACCTACTCGATGACCGGCGACGACGTCCCGTACGTGGTCTACCGGCTCGACTACCCTGTGAGCGACCTGCGCCTCGACGTCTACCGCGCGACGGCGGACGGGAAGAAGGGCGCGCCCGTGCACCCGCGCTTCCACACGGCCCTCAGCACCGGGGAGCTCGGGCGCAGCCAAACCCTCGACTTCGTCGGCTGGGACGGCACGACCCCGCTCAGCAGCGGCAACGACAAGCTGCGCACGCTGCCCGACGGCGACTACGTCGTCGTGGTCACGGCGGTGAAGGCGCTCGGGGACCCGCGCAACCCCGACCACGTCGAGACGTGGACGTCGCCGGCGTTCACCATCGGCCGGGACTGACGCCCGACGGCTCGGGCCCGCGCACGGCTGCCGATCCGGAGCCGCGCTCCGGCTGCCGGGCCGGAGGGGAGCCCAGGCTGAACCGGGAGTGACGCCCCGACCGGAGCAGTCGTGACAACGGTGAGGATTCGGTGCTCTACCGGCATCGAATCCTCACCGTTGTCGTCGGACGGTGCTGAGGGGCACGCCCCCGGCCGCCCGCTGCCGACGTCACACCCCCGGCCGACACCCCCGGCCGCCCGCCGCGGGCACGCCCGTGGCCGCCGATGCCGTCACGCCTGCTGCCGCGCCTCACCGGCCGCGTCCGGCTCCGCCCCCTTGGCCAGCCGGCTGTGATGGCGGCCGTAGACCGCGTACAGCAGCAGGCCGATCACCATCCACACCCCGAACCGCAGCCAGGTCTCCGCCGGCAGGTTGAGCATGAGCCAGATGCAGGCGGCGGCGGAGAGCAGCGGCAGCACGGGCACGCCGGGGACCTTGAAGGCGCGGGGCAGGTCCGGCCGGGTCCGCCGCAGGACGATGACGCCCAGCGAGACGAGCACGAAGGCGAACAGCGTCCCGATGTTGACGAGCTCGGCGAGGGTCGAGAGCGGGACGAGCCCGGCGAGCAGGGCGACGGCGATGCCGGTGATGATGGTGATCCGGTACGGCGTGCGGTAGCGGCGGTGCACCACCGCGAGGGCCGGCGGCAGGAGGTGGTCGCGGCTCATCGCGAAGAGCACCCGGGACTGTCCCAGGATCATGATGAGCACCACCGACGTCAGCCCGGCGATGGCGCCCACGGAGATCAGGCCGGAGGTGAACGTGAGCCCCACGCTGCGGAACGCCTCGGCCAGCGGGGCGTCGGTCGAGAGCTCCCGGTAGTTCTGCATGCCCGTCACCACCACGGAGACGGCCACGTAGAGCAGCGTGCAGATGGCGAGCGAGGCGATGATCCCGCGCGGCAGGTCCCGCTTGGGGTTCCTCGTCTCCTCGGCGGCGGTGGCGACGATGTCGAAGCCGATGAAGGCGAAGAACACGATCGCCGCGCCGGCGAAGATGCCGCTCACGCCGAACGTGCTCGGGGTGAAGCCGCCGACCAGCTGGATCAGCGGCGCGGTCCAGCCGCTCCCGCCGGAGGTGCCGGGCTCCGCGGGCGGGATGAACGGCCTGTAGTTGGCGGTGTTGATGTAGAAGAGGCCGAGGACGATCACCAGCAGGACGACCGTGATCTTGATCGCCACGATGACGGCCGTGACCCGCGAGGAGAGCTTGATCCCCAGGACGAGCACCACCGTCACGGCCAGCGCGATGGCCATCGCCGGGATGTTCAGCCTCGCCGTCTCCCCCGCGATCGACGACGGCAGGGGGATGCCGAGGTCCCCGAGCAGCCGGTTGAAGTAGCCCGACCAGCCGACCGAGACCGTGGCGGCGCCGAGCACGAGCTCGAGCACGAGGTCCCAGCCGATGATCCAGGCGACGAACTCGCCGAAGGTGGCGTAGGAGAACGTGTACGCCGACCCGGCCACCGGCACCGTGGAGGCGAACTCCGCGTAGCACAGGGCGGCGAGCCCGCACACGACACCGGCCACCACGAAGGAGATGGCCACGGCTGGGCCGGCCTGCTCCTTCGCGACGACGCCGGTGAGCACGAAGATGCCGGTCCCGATGATGACTCCGACGCCGAAGACCATGAGGTCCAGGGCGGAGAGATTTCTGTTGAGCCGGTGCTCCGGTGCCTCCGTGTCCCGGATGGACTGCTCCACGGACTTGATGCGACTGAGTACGGCCACAGCGCGCCTCCTCGCGACGGGCGGTGCCAGATCCTGTCCGGCTCGCAGCGTCTCACCATCGGCACGGGCGCGCATCCCGCGAAGCTGGCTCGAGGAAAGTCGAGAGTCCGGACCCGCGTCCGGCGCCGCCCTACAGCTCCCCGACGGCCCGGAAGCTGGCGTCCAGGGCCCGGCGGGTCCGCTCGAAGTCCCGGGCCGCGACGCCGACGAACACGCAGTCCACGACGGTCAGCTGGGCGATCCGGCTCGCCATGGCGCCGGAGCGGAACGTGGTCTCGCGCGTCGTCGTCGTCAGGACGAGGTCGGCCCGGCGCGCGAGCGGGGAGCGCGGGTGGTTCGTCAGCGCCACGGTCCGGGCGCCACCCTGCCCGGCGATGCGGAGCGGCTCGATGACGTCCGACGTCGCCCCGGAGTGCGAGATCGAGATGACCACGTCCTCGGGCCCGCGGAGGGAGGCCAGGGTCATGGCGGCGTGCCGGTCGGTGGCCACGCTGACCGCGAGACCGAGGCGAGAGAGCTTCTGGCCGAGGTCGGAGGCGGTCAGGCCGGAGGCGCCGATGCCGAAGAGGTCGATGCGGCGGGCGCCGACGAGCGCGTCGACCACCTGCTCGAGCACGGCCACGTCCAGCCCGGCCGTGGTGCTCTCGACGGCGCGGGAGTCGGCGTAGCCGATCTTGGCGACGATGTCGGCGAGGCTGTCGCTGGGGTCCATGTCCCCGGACAGGGGCACGCGCGAGCTGCGCCCCTCCTCGATGCCGGCCGCCGTCGCCAGGGCCAGCTTGAGCTCCGGGAAGCCGGAGAAGCCCATGTGCTGGGAGAAGCGCACGACCGTCGGCGGCGAGGTGCGGCACCGCTCCGCGAGGGAGGTCACGGACTCGCGCGCCACCAGCAGCGGGTCGGCGACCACGGCCTCCCCCACGCGGCGCTCCGCCGGCCGCAGCTCGGGCAGCATGCCCCGGACGCGACTGACGAGCCCGACGGTCGGTGCCTCGCTCATGGGAGCCTCCTGCCTGCGACCTCGCCGGGCGCCGCGACGCGCACCGGCGGGTCAGTCGTGTAAATCAGTGAGCCAAGGTTACAGTCTGGTGGAAACTCTTGACATACCCGCGTGTTCGCGGAAATGTCCTGCTGACACCGTGGTCACGACGCCTCGAGCCGTGCCCGGGCCACCGACCGTGTGGCGCCGAGCGGCCGGGCCGGCCTGAAAGGACACACCATGCACCGCCGCAGACTCCTTGCCTCCACCGCCGCCGCGGCGGCGGCCGTCCTCGCACTGTCCGCCTGCGCCCCTTCCGACGACGCACCCGACCCGGGCGCCGACGGCGGGGCGACCTCCGCCGCCGGCTCCGACGAGTGCGCCGAGCCGGTCGCCCTCGACGTGTGGTCCTGGCGCACCGAGGACAAGGACACCTACGAGACCATCTTCGACGTCTTCGAGGAGGCCAACCCCTGCATCACGGTGAACTTCCAGGCCTACAAGAACACCGAGTACAACCAGATCCTGCAGACCGGCCTCACCGGCTCGGACGGCCCGGACGTCGCCCAGGTGCGTTCCTACGGCCTGCTCCAGCCGCTCGTCGAGGGCGGCAACCTCGCCCCGCTGGACGACGTCGTCCCCGCCCTGGCGGACTTCGACGAGGCCGCGCTCGACGGCGCCCGCGGCAAGGAGGACGGCGGCATCTACGGCGTCCCCTTCGCCGCTCAGACCATCCAGGTCTTCTACAACACCGCCATCTTCGAGGAGCACGGCCTCGAGGAGCCGGAGACGTGGGAGGACTTCATCGCCGCCAACGACACCCTGAAGGAGGCCGGCGTCACGCCGCTCGCCGTCGGGGCCAAGGACGCCTGGTTCGTCCCGACCGTCCACGACGCGCTGACCGCCGCCCAGTACGGCGGCGCGGAGTTCCAGCAGAAGCTCCGCGACGGCGAGACCGACTTCAACGACCCGGCGTACGTGAAGTCGATCCAGAGCTTCGCCGACCTCGAGCAGTACATGCCCGACGACGTCGTCGGCGTGGCCTACACCGACGCCCAGGTGCTCTTCACCTCCGGCGCGGCGGCGATGTTCGCGGGCGGCTCCTACGAGCTGGCGTTCTTCCAGTCCACCAACCCCGAGCTCGAGCTCGGCGTCTTCCAGGTCCCGCCGCCGGAGGGCTCGGCGCTCGACCACCCCGTCAGCCCCGGCTACGCCGACGGCAACTGGGGCCTCTCGGCCGCCTCGGACAACCCCGAGGAGGCGGAGACGCTGCTGAACTGGCTGGCGAGCGAGGAGTTCGGGCAGATGGTCGCCAACGACCTCAAGCAGTTCTCCCCGGTTCCGGGCGTGACGTTCGACGAGCCGCTCATGCAGGAGATGTGGGACCTGTACCAGGAGAACCCCGCCCCGTACCTGCTGCTCGTGGACTACCGCTACGGCGACCCGGTGGGCACCGACCTCATGGGTGAGGGCGGCCAGCAGCTCTTCCTCGGGGAGCTCGACGCGGCCGGTGTCGCGAGCAAGATCCAGGACGGGCTCTCGGCCTGGTGGACCCCGGGCCAGTGACGGCTCCTTCCGGACCCGCGACGGTGACCGGGCCGACGGCGGAGGAGACTTCGCCGTCGGCCGGGCACCGTCGCCCTCCCCTCACGGCGGCCCTGCCGACGGGGACGGCCCTGGTCTTCCTCCTCCCGGCGGCGCTGCTGTTCGGCTTCTTCGTGCTCTACCCGATGGTCACGGCGCTGACGTACTCGCTGTACTCCTGGCGGGGCACCTCGCAGGAGTCGTTCGTGGGGCTGGGGAACTTCGTCACGCTCTTCACGGCCGAGCCGTACGCCACCCAGGTGCCGCGCGCGTTCGCGCACAACCTGCTGCTCTTCGCCGGCTCGATGGTGGTGCAGAACTCGGTGGGCCTGCTGCTCGCCGTGGTGCTGCACCGCCGTCGGCGGTTCAAGCGGCTCTTCCAGGTGCTGTACACGATGCCGTACCTGGTCTCGCCGCTGGTCATCGGCTACCTGTGGTCGCTGCTGCTCTCCCCGCTGTTCGGGCCGGTCAACGCCCTGCTCAAGACGGTCGGGCTCGACGCGCTGGCCCTGCCGTGGCTCGGCAACCCGACCACCGCGCTGTGGGTCGTGGTGCTGGTGACCGCGTGGCAGTGGGTGGGCTTCCCGCTGCTGCTCTACGGGGCGGCCCTCGGCGGCCTGGACCACTCCCTGGAGGAGGCGGCCGAGCTCGACGGCGCCAGCGCCCGTCAGCGCTTCTGGCACATCACCCTGCCGCTGCTCACCCCGATCATCGGGACCGTCAGCGTGCTGACCTTCATCTTCTCGATGGAGGCCTTCCCGATCCCGTACGCCCTGGGCGGCTCGACCGGCTCCCCCGCCGGGGCCACGGACGTGATGTCGCTGCTCTTCTACCGCACCGCGTTCCAGTCCGGCTCGTCCAACGCGATCGGCACGTCCTCGGCGATCGCCATCCTGCTGTTCCTGGTGATCTTCGGGCTCTCGATCGCGTTCAACAAGTGGTTCCGGCGGGCCGAGAGGCGGTTGTTCTGATGGCCACCACCCTCACCGCCCCCGGCACCGCCACGACGACGAACCGGCCGGCCACCCCGCCCGGGCGCCGCACCGGCGGGGTGCGCGCGGCGGCGACGTCCACCCTGCTGTGGGTCTACGCCGCCGTGGCGATCCTGCCGCTGCTGACGATGGTGCTGAACTCCTTCCGCACCAACCAGGAGCTGGTGTCCGAGCCGCTGGGCCTGCCGGCCGAGCCGAGCCTGGCGGCGTACCAGGAGGCGTGGATCGAGGCGTCGTTCTCCACGTACTTCTGGAACTCGATCGTGGTCACCGTGGGGTCGGTCGCGCTCTCCACCGTGGTCTCGCTGCTCGCCGCGTACGCGCTGGCGCGCAGCCGCTCCCGGCTCATGGGTGCGCTCGAACAGGTGTTCGTCTCCGGCCTGATGATGCCGGTGTTCCTCATGATCGTGCCGATCTTCTACCTGCTCGACTCGATCGGCATGGTCTCCACCCGCACCGGGCTGGTGCTCGTCTACGCGGCGGTGTCGATCCCCTTCTCCGTGTTCGTGCTCGGCACGTTCTTCCGTCAGCTCCCCGGTGAGCTGGAGGAGGCCGCCCGCATCGACGGCGCGGGGCCGCTGCGCATGTTCTGGTCGGTCATGCTGCCGCTGGTCCGCCCCGCCGTGGCCACGGTGGTGGTGTTCCGGTTCGTGCCGATCTGGAACGACTTCTTCTACCCGCTGATCCTCGTGCGCGACCGCACCAGGTACACGCTGCCGGTGGGCCTGACGACGTTCTTCGGCGAGTACCAGACCAGCTGGTCCACGCTCTTCGCCGGGCTGGTGATCGCGACGCTGCCGCTCGTGGTGCTGTTCCTGCTCGCCACCAAGCAGATCATCTCCGGCCTCACCGCCGGCATGGGCAAGTAGGGCACGCCCACCTGCGCCCCGGCTCTCGCCGAGGTTTTCCGTCGCGGCGAGGTCTGCCTCCCCAGCGGCAGACCTCGGCGGACGCCGACAGACCTTGCGGCGTCCGACAGACCTCGACGCGCAGGGGCGTCACACCTCACAGGCGGCGAAGGGGCGAGCGGGGCAGGGGTAGGCACGCCCAGGTGCGATGATCGGCCCAGCCATGTCCAACACCCGCCCCGCTCCCCTGCCCCGCGAGATCTGGGTCCTCGTCTCCGCCGCCTTCGTCATCGCGATGGGCTACGGCCTCGTCGCCCCGGTGCTGCCGCAGTTCGCCCGCAGCTTCGACGTCGGGGTGACCGCCGCCTCCGTGGTGGTCAGCGTCTTCGCGTTCTTCCGCCTGGTGTTCGCCCCCGTGGGCGGGAAGCTCATCGGCCGCCTCGGCGAGCGCCCCGTCTACCTCACCGGGCTGCTGGTCGTCGCCGGCTCCACGGCGGCCACCGCGTTCGCGCAGAACTACGCCCAGCTGCTGATCTTCCGCGGGCTCGGCGGCATCGGCTCGACGATGTTCACGGTCTCCGCGATGGGACTCATCGTGCGGCTCGCACCACCGACGGCGCGCGGGCGGGCGTCCTCCGCGTACGGCACGGCGTTCCTCCTGGGGAACATCGGCGGGCCGTTGGTCGGCGGTCTGCTCGGCGAGGCCGGCCTGCGCGTGCCCTTCCTCGTCTACGCCGCCTCGCTGCTGGTCGCCGTCGCGGTGGTCGCGGTGTTCCTCCGGCCGTCCGCGCTGCGGCGGCCGGCCGGCACCGCGCAGCTGCCGGTCATGCGGCTGGGTGACGCGCTGGCGCACCCGGCCTACCGGGCCGCCCTCGTCTCGGCGTTCGCGCACGGCTGGTCCAACTTCGGTGTCCGGGTCGCCATCCTGCCGCTGTTCGCCGCTGCGGCCGTCGGCGCCGGGCCCTGGGCGGCGGGCGCGGCGCTCGCCGCCTTCGCGATCGGCAACGCGCTCGCGCTCACGCCCGCCGGCCGGGCCTCGGACTCACGCGGGCGCAAGCCGCTGCTCGTCACGGGGCTGCTGCTGAACGGCGTGCTCACCGCGGCGCTCGCGCTGACCGGGGACCTCGTGCCGATGCTGGTCGTGTCGGCCCTGGCGGGCGTGGGCGCGGGCATGCTCAACCCCGCCCAGCAGGCGACCGTGGCCGACGTCGTGGGCAGCGAGCGCACGGCCGGCCCGGTCTTCGCCACCTTCCAGATGTTCAGCGACGCCGGGCAGATCCTCGGACCGGTCCTCGCCGGCCTCCTGGTCGATCACGCCGGCTACGGCGCCGCTTTCGCGCTCTCCGGCGCCATCACCGTGATCGCGGCGCTCGTGTGGACGCGGGCCCCGGAGACCCTGGTGGCGCACAAGGCGCGCTGAGCCGTCAGGCGGACCGCTCGTCCACGTAGCGCTGCACCACCGAGCTGTCCAGGTCGCCGAGCCCCTGCTCGGTGATCGCCTCGTAGACCCGCTGCAGCACGGGCAGCTGCTCGACCGCCGTGCCCGTGCTCTCGGCCTCGGCGGCCGCGAAGGCGAGGTCCTTGATCATGAACCGCGCCGGGCTGGCCGGGGTGTGGTCGTGGGCCGCGAGGCGGGACTTCTTCACCTCGAGCACCCGCGAGCCGGCGTACCCGCCGCCGAGCAGGTCGAGCAGCCTGCCCAGGTCCAGCCCGGCTCGCTCCGCGATGACGCTCGCCTCGCCCAGGGCCACCGTGGCGGCGGCGACGATGAGCTGGTTGCAGGCCTTGGCCACCTGCCCCGCCCCGATCGGCCCGAGGTGCACCGCGGTGCCGAGGGCGGCGAGCCACGGGAGCACCCGGGCGACGTCGTCGTCCGCGCCTCCGACCATGACCGACAGCGTGCCCTCGGCCGCCCCCTCCACCCCGCCGGAGACCGGGGCGTCGACGACGGCGAGGCGGCCCTCCGTCCGGCCGGCGAGGTCGCGGGAGAGGCGGCGGACGCCGTCGGGCGAGCTGGTCGAGGAGACCACCAGGACGGTGGGACGGGTCAGACCGGCCAGGAGGCCGTCGTCGCCGTCGAGGACGTCGTCGAGGTCGGGCAGGTCCGGCAGCATCGTCACGACGACGTCGCAGCGTGCCGCGACCTCCCGCGGCGTGGCGGCCCAGACGGCACCGTCGGCCACGAGCTCGGCGGCGGTGGACTCCCGGCGGCTGTGGACGACGAGGTCCACGCCGCGCTCGCGCGCCGTCCGGAGCAGGTGCGCGCCCATGGGGCGGCCCATCGCCCCGAGGCCGATGAGCCCGACGTCCGCCTGACGCTCCGACATGCTGCCCTCCCGGTTCCCGTGGCCTGCCGGACGAGAGCCTAGGCCGTCACCGGGAGGATCCGGCCGGTCAGACCATCGTCGTGCCGAACGCCAGGCCCAGGACGTAGGTGACCGCGGCGGCGCCGAAGCCGATGGCGAGCTGGCGCAGCGCGCGGCGCAGCGGCGGCGCACCGGAGAGGACGCCGACGACGGCACCCGTGCCGAGCAGTGCCAGCCCCACCATGGCGGCGGCCACCGCGACCGCGGGCAGGCCGCTGAGCCCGAACAGGTACGGCAGGATCGGGATCACGGCGCCCGAGGCGAAGAAGCAGAAGCTCGACAGGGCGGCGGACCAGCCGTTGCCGATCTCCTCGTAGGCGTGGACGACGGCGGACGGCGGCATCCCCTCCCCGGCGTGCACCTGGGCCAGGACCCCGGCCGCGTGCTCCTCCGCCTCGGCCGGCGCCATGCCCCGGGCGCGGTAGACGAGGGCGAGCTCGTTGGCGTCGACGTCGAGGGCGGGGATGGAGTCGTGGGCGTCGGCGTCCGGGATGGACGCCTCGAGCAGCTCGCGCTGGGAGCGCACCGAGACGTACTCGCCCGCCCCCATGGACAGCGCGCCGGCGAGCAGCCCCGCGACGCCCGTGACGAGCACGGTGCCGGCCGGGACGCCGGTGGCCCCGACACCGAGTACGAGGGCGAGGTTGGAGACCAGCCCGTCGTTGGCGCCGAAGACGGCGGCCCGGAAGGTCCCGGACATCCGGGCCCGGCCGCGGGTGGCCAGCGCGCGGACCACCTCGCCGTGGACGCGCTCGTCGGCGGCCATCGCGTCGGTGGCGTCCTCGTCGTCGGCGTAGGCGGAACGGGCCTCGGCGTTCTGGGCGAGCGCGAGGACGAACACCCCGCCGAAGGTGCGGGCCAGCCACCCCAGCAGGCGGGTGCGCAGCGCCCCCTTCCCGACCCGTCCCACCTGGTCACCCAGGAGGTCGCGCCAGTGCTGCTCGTGACGGCTCTCGGCGTCGGCCAGGCCGAGCAGGATCTCCCGCTCCTCACCCTCCCGCCGGGAGGCCAGGTGGCGGTAGACGGCGCCCTCGGCGCGCTCGTCCGCGAGGTAGCGCCGCCACCGGCGGACCTGCTCGCGGCTCGGCGCCTGCTGAGCCGGGGCGGCGGAGCGGCCCTCGCGCTCGTCGGGGGTTGCTGAAGGGGACATAACGACCATCGTGGCAGCCCGGTGGGATCCTCCCAACCAAGGGTCCGGTGGGATCCGACACTGTTCGCCGAGCCGAAGAATCCGCGTCATTCCGCCGAAAACGCCGGGGCGGGCAGCCCGGCGCGCGTGCGGTCGGGCGAGGTGACCAGGTGCTCGCGGTCCTCCTCGCCCGAGGGCGGCACGGTGTGGCCGCATGGCACGGCTGGGAGTCCGGCAGGCACGCGGGCGTCCACCGTCAGGGCCGCAGCGAGACGTGCTCGATCCGCCGCTCCAGTCCTGCCCGGACGCCGGCCCACTCCTCGGCGAGGATCGAGAACACGACCGTGTCGCGGAAAGTGCCGTCGGCGCGCCGCCGGTGCCGTCGGAGCACGCCCTCGCGCACGGCGCCGAGCCGGGCGATGGCAGCCTGCGACCGGGTGTTCAGCACGTCGGTCTGGAGCTGGACCCGGCCGAGGCCGCACTCCTCGAAGGCGTGGGTCAGGATTGCGAGCTTCGCGGCCGGGTTGACGGCGGTCCCCCAGACGGCCGGCGCATATGCGGTCCAGCCGAGGTGCGCTGACTCGTTGCTGAGGTCGACGTCGCCGAGGCTCGACGTGCCCACCAGCTCACCGCTGCGCCGGCGGACGGCCCACGAGACGCGGTCCGGAAAGCCGAGCAGGTGACCGGTGACGTAGTCGCGCATCCCGGCGACGTCTCCCGGCCGCCCGGCCGGCCCACCGCCGTACCCGGCGGCCCAGACGCGGGCATCGTCCAGGGCGGCGAAGAGATCCCGGGCGTCGTCGGCCGTCAGCGGCGTGAGCTCGACGACGGCATTCGTCAGGGTGACTCGTCCGGGGGCATGCGGGGGCACGTCGGCACACTAGCCGCAGGCGACCCAGCGGGCGCCGGCCATCCGCCCCGCCCGGTTCCCCCCCTGTTTCGGTGCATGTTCGTTCGTCCCGCGCATGTTGCACCGGGCACCGGACGAACGAACGTGCACCGGAAGTGGGGCCGCCGCCCCTTGACGGCGATCGTGACGCCGCTCATACTCGTGTAATCGATCCCATGGGATCGATTACACAGACCGGGACAAAGGTGTCGGAGGAGGAACGTGGTGCCGACCATCAAGGACGTCGCGCGCGCGGCGGGCGTCTCCACGGCCTCGGTCTCCCGCGTCCTGACGAACCACCCGGCCACGTCGCCGGAGATGCGGGAGCGGGTCCTGGCGGCCGCCCGGGAGCTGAACTTCCGGCCCAACGCCGTGGCCCGGTCCCTCCGCAGCACCGGCACCCGCACGGTCGGCCTCGTCGTCTCCGACCTGCTCAACCCCTACTTCACCGAGCTCGCTAGGGCCGTGGAGGACACCGCCCGGGCGGCGGGGTACTCGGTGATCGTCGGGAACGCCGACGAGGACCCCGCCCAGCAGGACCACTACATCCGCATCCTCCTGGAGCGGCAGGTGGACGGGCTGATCGTGGTCCCCACCGTGGACACCTCGCCGCTGCTGCGCGAGGCGGCGGAGCTCAACCACAACCTCGTCCTCGTGGACCGCCCGGCCGACGACGTCGACGCGCCCACCGTGCTGGCCGACGCCTCCTCCGCCATCGCGGAGCTGGTGGACCACCTGGTGGCCGGCGGACGCACCGACCCCGCGATCATCGCCGGGCCCGAGCACGTGGGCACGGCCCGGGTGCGGCTTGAGCACTTCCGCGCGGCGCTCGCCGAGCACGGGATCGCGCTGCGCCCCGAACGCGTGCTGCACGGCGACTTCCGCGCCGCCTCCGGCCACGACGCGATGGCGGCCCTGCTGGCGGCCGAGCCCCGGCCGGACGCCGTGTTCGTCACCAACGGCTCCATGGCGCTCGGGGTGCTCCAGCTCCTCGCCGAGCAGCACGCCGCCGACCCGCTGCTCGTCCCGGACGACATCGCGCTCGCCGTGTTCGACGACATGCCCTGGTTCACGCTGCTGCGACCCACCGTCACCGCGATCGCCCAGCCGACGGCGGAGCTCGGCGAGCGGGCCATGCGGCTGCTCCTGGCCCGCATCAACGGCACCGACCTGCCCGACGGCGACGCCCTCCGGTGCCGCCTCACCGTCCGTGACTCCACGCTCCCCAGGAGGTCCGCGTGAACACCGTCGCACCACCCACCGGGCCCGAGCTGCTGCGCGTGGAGAACCTCGTCAAGGAGTTCCCCGGCGTGGTCGCCCTCGGCGGCGTCTCGTTCGACCTGCACGCGGGCGAGGTCCACGTCCTGCTCGGTGAGAACGGCGCCGGCAAGTCGACGCTGATCAAGTGCCTCGCCGGCGTCTACCAGCCCGACGGCGGCACGATCGTCGTGGACGGCGAGCGCGTCCACATCTCCTCGGCGGCCCACGCCGAGCAGCTCGGCATCGCGACGATCCACCAGGAGTTCAACATCGTCCCGCAGCTGAGCGTGGCGGAGAACGTCCTGCTCGGCCGGCCGCCGCGCCGGTTCGGCATGGTCGACCGACGGCGGATGCACACCCTCGCCCGGGCAGCGCTGGACCGGGTCGGGCTCGACGTCGACCTGCGCCGTCCGGTCTCCACCCTCGGGGTCGCCCGCCAGCAGCTCGTGGAGATCGCCAAGGCGCTCAGCCTCGACGCCCGGGTCCTCATCCTCGACGAGCCCACCGCGGCGCTGACCGACGCGGAGGTGGACCGCCTGCTCGAACTCATGGCCGAGCTGCGGGACAAGGGCGTCGGCATGGTGTTCATCTCCCACCACCTCGAGGAGATCCAGCGCATCGGCGACCGCGTCACCGTCCTGCGCGACGGCCAGTCGGTCGGCACCGTCCCGGCCACCACGGGCACGGACGAGCTCGTCCGCATGATGGTGGGCCGCTCCATCGAGGCGCAGTACCCGCGCCAGCAGCCGCCGGTCGGCGAGGAGCTCCTCCGTGTCGAGAACCTGACGAGCAAGGGGCACTTCGAGGACGTCTCGCTCAGCGTGCGCGCGGGCGAGGTGGTCGGGCTCGCCGGCCTGGTCGGCGCAGGCCGCACCGAGGTGCTGCGCGCGATCTTCGGCGCCGACGCCTACGACTCCGGCACGGTGACCGTGCGCGGCCGCACGGTGCCGGGGCACGACGTCCACGCCGCCATCGGCGCGGGCCTCGGGCTCGTCCCCGAGGACCGCAAGGCCCAGGGGCTCGTGCTCGGCGCGAGCGTCGAGGAGAACCTCGGCCTGGCCATCCTCCGCTCCGCCACCCGCGCCGGGCTCGTCGATCGGGCCCGGCTGCGCGACCAGGCCCGCACCAGCGTGAAGAACCTGCGCATCCGCACGCCCTCCACCCGGGCCACCGTGAAGAACCTCTCCGGCGGCAACCAGCAGAAGGTCGTCATGGGCAAGTGGCTCGCCGCCGACCCGGCGGTCCTGCTCCTGGACGAGCCGACCCGCGGCGTCGACGTCGGGGCCAAGGTCGAGATCTACCAGCTCGTCAACGAGCTCACCGCCTCCGGCCGCGGCGTGCTGCTCGTCTCCTCGGAGCTGCCTGAGGTGCTCGGCATGTGCGACCGCATCCTCGTCATGGCCCAGGGGCGCCTGGTCGGCGAGCTCACCCGCGAAGAAGCCACCCAGGACGCCGTCATGGCCCTGGCCGTCAAGGAAGTGGAGTCCTCCCGTGCCCACTGAGACCGCAACCGCACGGACCGAGACGCGCGAGTCTCTCGGCGCCCGGGCCCAGACGCTGCTCGGGCAGAACGGGGCGTTCGTCGCCCTCGTGCTCCTCGGCGGGGTCATGGCGTTCCTGAGCCCGGTGTTCCTCAGCACGCAGAACCTGCTCAACGTCGGTGTCCAGGCCGCCGTCGTCGCCATCCTGGCCTTCGGCCAGACCTTCGTCATCGTCTCCGCCGGGATCGACCTGTCGGTCGGGTCCGTCGCGGCGCTCGCCTCCATCGTGACCGCCTACACCGCCACCACCACCGGCGTGAACCCGGTGCTGGCGATCATCATCGGCCTGCTGACCGGCGTGGCCGCCGGGTTCGTCTCCGGCGCGCTCGTCGCCTACGGACGTCTCCCGGCGTTCATCGCGACCCTCGCGATGCTCTCCATCGCCCGCGGCCTGGCGCTCGTCCTCTCCGACGGCGTCCCGATCGCCCAGCCGCCCGCCGTCGCCTGGCTCGGCAGCACCATCGGCGGCTGGCTGCCCGTCCCTGTGCTCGTGATGATCGTCTTCGGCGGCCTGGCGGCGTTCATCCTCAACCGGACCTTCTCCGGGCGGGCGATGTACGCCATCGGCGGCAACGAGGAGGCCGCCCGGCTCTCCGGCATCAACGTCCGCCACCAGCAGCTGATCATCTACTCCCTCTCCGGCCTCTTCGCCGCCGTCGCCGGCCTCGTGCTCGCGGGCCGGCTCGCCTCCGGCCAGCCGCAGGCCGCCGCCGGGTACGAGCTCGACGCCATCGCCGCGGTCGTCATCGGCGGCGCCAGCCTCGCCGGCGGGTCCGGGCGGGCGTTCGGCACCTTCGTCGGCGCCCTCGTCCTCGCGGTGATCCGCAACGGCCTGAACCTGCTCAACGTCTCCTCGTTCTGGCAGCAGGTCGTCATCGGCGCCGTCATCGCGCTCGCCGTCCTCAGCGACACCCTGCGCCGCCGGCGCGCCTGACTCCTGTTCCCCGCACCTACCGAACCACCACCCCCCACCGCCCGGGAACGGATCCCGGTCGCCCCAGAAGAAAGGAAGGGGTTCCGATGAAGAAGCCCGCCATCCGCCTCGCCGCTCTCCTCGCCTCGTCCGCCCTGCTGCTCTCCGCGTGCGGCAGCGGCGGCGGGGGCGGCGGCACTGCCACCGAAGGAGCCGGCGGCGGCACCGCCGGGTCGGGAGGCGGACAGACCATCGGCCTCGCGCTCTCCACCCTCAACAACCCGTTCTTCGTCTCCCTGCGCGACGGCGCCCAGGCCGCGGCCGACGACGCCGGCGCGAAGCTGACCGTCACGGACGCCCGCGACGACGCCACCCAGCAGGCCGACCAGATCGCGAACTTCCAGACTCAGCAGCTCGACGCCGTCATCATCAACCCCGTCGACTCCGACGCCGCCGGGCCGATCGTCTCGCCGCTCATCGCCGCCAAGACCCCCGTCGTCGCCGTCGACCGCGCCGTCAACGGCGCCGAGGTGAACTCCTTCGTGGCCTCGGACAACGTCGAGGGCGGCAAGCTCGCCGCGCAGGCCCTCGCCACGGCCATCGGCGAGAAGGGCGAGATCATCGTGCTCCAGGGCGTGGCCGGCACCTCCGCCTCCCGCGAGCGCGGGCAGGGCTTCACCGAGGGCATCAAGGAGTTCCCGAACATCAAGGTCGTGGCCACCCAGCCCGCCGACTTCGACCGCGCCCAGGGTCTCGACGTCGCCACCAACCTGCTCCAGGCGAACCCGAACGTCGTCGGCATCTTCGCCGAGAACGACGAGATGGCGCTCGGAGCGGTCCAGGCGCTCGGCGCCCGCGCCGGCAAGGACGTCTTCGTCGTCGGCTTCGACGCCACGGAGGACGCCCAGGCCGCCATCAAGGCGGGCACGATGTACGCGTCGATCGCCCAGCAGCCGGAGGAGCTCGGCAAGGCCGCCGTCGAGGCGGCGCTGAAGCTCATCGGCGGCGAGCAGGTGGACAAGACCATCTCGGTGCCGGTGGTCGCCGTGACCAAGGAAGACCTCTGACCCGGACCTGACCGCCGACCCTCATCACGGCCCGCCGCGGCCCCGGCCGCGGCGGGCCGCACAGACCCACGGAGCACGAACCATGCAGACACCCCAGGTCGTCGTCGTCGGCTCGGCCAACGCCGACCTCGTCCTCGACATCGACCACCGGCCGGCGCCCGGCGAGACGATCATCGGCTCCGACGTCGTCACCACCCCCGGCGGCAAGGGCGCCAACCAGGCGGTCGCCGCCGGGAAGATGGGCGGGTCCGTGGCGTTCGTCGGGTGCGTCGGGGACGACGACCACGGCGCGCTGCTCCGCGACTCGCTCGCGTCCGCGGGCGTGGACCTGACTCAGCTGCGCACGGTCGAAGCCCCGACCGGCACGGCCACCATCATGGTGACGCCGGACGGGGAGAACTCCATCATCGTCTCCCCGGGCGCCAACCGGCACGTCACTCCGGCGGTGCTCGAGGAGGCCCGGTCCTCGTGGGCCACGGCGCCGGTGGTCGTCCTCCAGCTCGAGATCCCTCTGGAGTCCGTCGAGCTCGTGGCGACCCAGGCCGCCGGGCGCGTGGTGCTCAACGCGGCTCCGGCCGCCCCGCTGCCGGCCCGGGTGCTCGCGGCCGCCGACCCGCTGGTGGTCAACGAGAGCGAGGCGGCGTTCCTCCTGCAGGATGCCGGCGGGGAGAGCCGCCCGGGCCAGCCGCCGGGCGGGCAGAACGGCGAGCGGGACGACGCCGCGCGCACCGCGCAGGCCCTCCTGGGGCTGGGCCCCCGGTCGGTCGTGCTCACCCTCGGTTCCGCGGGCGCGGTGGTGGCCGAGGCTCAGGAGGACGACGGCGGGGCCGACGTGGCCCACGTGCCGGCCGTCCGGGTGGAGGCCGTCGACACCACCGGGGCCGGCGACTCTTTCGTCGGCGCCCTGGCGGTCGAGCTCGCCGCCGGTGCCGGGCTGGCGCAGGCGGTCGGGCTCGCGACGCGGGTGGCCGCCGTCGCGGTCACCCGGCGGGGCGCGCAGACCTCGTTCCCCACCCTGGAAGAGGTCGGTCGCCTGGACGCCGAGGCGGGGCGATGAAGCGCGCCGGCATCCTCAACCAGCCGCTCTCCGCGGCGCTCGCCGGCCTGGGGCACACCGACCGGGTCGTCGTGGGCGACTGCGGGCTGCCCCGGCCCGCCGGGGTCCCGGTGGTCGACCTCGCGGTGACGTTCGGGGTGCCGTCCTTCGCCGACGTCGTCAGGGCGCTGGCGGGCGAGATCGTCGTCGAGTCCACGACCATGGCCACCGAGACGCGGGAGGCCAACCCGGCCGCCCTCGCGCTCGTACGAGAGCTCTTCGGCGAGCCGGGTTGGTGCAGCCACGAGGAGCTCAAGGCCGCGAGCGCCTCGGCGAGGCTCCTCATCCGCACGGGCGAGGCGACGCCGTACGCCAACGTCGTGCTGACCTGCGGCGTGCCCTTCTGAGCTCAGGCCCGCAACGGGTGGCCTTCAGGCCCGCGACGACGCCCGCGCCGTTGCAGCCGCCCCGCCGTCAGAAGCCTGACTGCGACTGCGTGGAGTCGGAGGAGCCGCCCGCCTGACCGGCGTCGCCACCGGCGTAGCCCTGGCCGGTGGCCGACTGGTCCCCGCTCCGGTGGAGCCGGTCCTTGACGGTGGAGGCGACCTTGTCGGTCACCGCCGAGCCGCGTTCCCTGGCCAGCTCGGTCACCCGGGACTCGACCTTCTGGACGTTCTGCTGCACGCGCGGGTTGTCCCACACCTTGGAGCTGGCCTTCTTGATCTTCTCGTACTGGGCGCGGCCCGCGCGGGTGCCCAGCACGTAGCCGAGGCCGGCGCCTACGACGAACGTCAACTTGCCCATGTGCGAAACCTCCGTGCCGTGATCGGATGTGGTGCTGGTTCCCGAGCGTAGGGCCCATCGCCCTCACCCGCCCGCCGTCGCGCCTTCGGGTCTAGCCTTTCCCCATGGCGAACGCGAAGAAGCGGGCCGACGGCGCTGCCGGCGCCGCCCTGACGAGCGGCACGGCGGCGGGCGGCGCCGCGGCGGACGGGCCGGACGGCGAGGCACACGGTGCGCCGTCGGAGGTCGTGGGGTTCCGCACGACGAAGATCCCGAACAAGATCTACAACGCCGAGCTGTACCGGCTGCAGGGTGAGCTGGGGAAGCTGCAGACCTGGGTGAAGTCGACGGGCGCGCGAGTCGTCGTCGTCTTCGAGGGCCGGGACGCGGCCGGCAAGGGCGGCACGATCAAGCGGATCACCGAGTACCTCTCCCCCCGCGTCGCCCGGATCGCCGCCCTGCCCGCGCCCACCGAGCGGGAGAAGGGCCAGTGGTACTTCCAGCGCTACGTCGAGCACCTGCCCTCGGCCGGGGAGATGGTCCTGTTCGACCGGTCCTGGTACAACCGCGCCGGCGTCGAGAAGGTCATGGGGTTCTGCACCCCGGAGGAGCACAAGCGTTTCCTGCGCCAGTGCCCGATCTTCGAGCAGATGCTGATCGAGGACGGCATCCACCTGCGCAAGTACTGGTTCTCCGTCTCCGACGACGTCCAGCTCGAGCGGTTCCGCAAGCGCCTGACCGACCCGCTGCGGCAGTGGAAGCTCTCCCCCATCGACCTGGAGTCGATCACGCGGTGGGAGGACTTCTCGCGCGCCAAGGACGAGATGATGGTCCACACCGACACGCAGGTCGCCCCCTGGTACCACGTGGCGAGCGACTCCAAGAAGCAGGCGCGGCTGAACATGATCCACCACCTGCTGGAGTCGCTGCCGTACCGGGAGGTGCACCAGGAGAAGGTGACGCTGCCCGAGCGGCCGCCGGGCACGGGCTACCAGCGCCCCCCGATCGAGGTCTCCTCGTACGTGCCGGACTGGGCGTCCTCGCTCGTGGAGGATCCCTCGCGCGGGTGAGCGCGGCGGCGGCCGCGGTGGTGGCCGCGGTGGTGGCCCCTCGGCGGCCGCGGTGATGGTCCGTGCGTCGCGCGCCCGGCATGCGGCGGACGCGACGACGGCGTAGAACGAGAAGGGTGAGCACCTCGAGGACCGGCCTGTGACCGCGGCGAACCTGTACGAACGTCTCGTCCGCTTCCCTGAGGGCTCCCGGGCCACCCTGCCGGAGCAGGCGGTCCGCGACATCCCCGCCAACGGGCTGCGGCAGATCGCCGCCCAGGCGCTGCAGAGCACCGGCGACCAGGTGGTCAACGCCAAGACCGTGCTGCCGTGGCTGTTCGCCGCGCTCGGCGTGCCCGCCGCGCTGGTCGGCCTGCTCGTGCCGATCCGCGAGTCCGGCTCGATGCTGCCCCAGGCCGCGATGGTGCCGTGGGTGCGCCGGCACCGGGTGCGCAAGTGGCTCTGGGTCGCCGGCTCCTCCGGCCAGGCCCTCGCCACCGCCGCCATGGCGGTGACGGCGGCGACCGCCACGGGCGTGGCCGCGGGCGTCGCCGTCCTGGTGGCCCTCGCGGTCTTCTCGCTCTCCCGCGCGCTGAACTCCCTGGCCAGCAAGGACGTGCTCGGCCGCACCATCCCCAAGGGGCAGCGCGGGCAGATCACTGGGCTGGCCACGGTGCTCTCCGGCGTCGTCGCCATCACCGTGGGCGTCGGGATCCGGCTGCTCGGCGGTGACGACGTGGGACCCCTCGTGGTCCTTCTCGGCGCCGCCGCGCTGGCGTGGGTGGCGGCGCTCGTGGTCTACGCCGGCATCCGCGAGCCCGCGGAGGAGCCCTCCCCCGCCCGCGGCGACGGCGCAGGCTGGGCCGCCCGGTCCGTCGCGCTGCTGCGGGACGACGCCGCCTTCCGCCGGTTCGTCATGGTGCGCACCCTGCTGCTGGTGTCCGCCCTCAGCCCTCCGTTCGTCGTGGCGCTGGCGGCCGAGCACGGCAGCGGTCTGGGCGGCCTGGGCGCGTTCGTCATCGCCTCGGGCGTCGCCAGCCTGGTGGGCGGCCGGATCTTCGGCCGCTGGGCGGACCGGTCGAGCCGGAGGCTGATGATCGTCGGGGCCGGTACCGCCTCCGCCGTCATCCTGCTGTTCCTGGGGCTGCTCCTGGTGCCCGGCGCCCGCGGCTGGACGCTGCTCTACCCCGCGGTCTACCTGCTGCTGGCGCTCACGCACACCGGGGTCCGCGTGGCGCGCAAGACGTATGTCGTCGACATGGCCCAGGGCGACCGGCGGACCGAGTACGTGGCCGTGGCGAACACCGCGATGGGTGTGCTGCTGCTCGTGGCCGGCGCTCTCTCCAGCGCGCTGGCCCTGCTCGGGGCCGAGGTCGCGCTGGTGTTCCTGGCGCTGCTCGGCCTGGGCGGGGTGCTCGCCGGCCGGACGCTTCCCGAGGTCAGCGTCCACTGACCATCAGTTAACATCGCCATATGACGATGAAAGCGCTGGTGCGCGATGAGGGCACCCGGCCGTCCCGCGCTCGTGGCGAGGCGAAGGCGCCGGAGCCCGCGGCGCACCCCGACCTCCAGCCGGCGGCCGCGCTCTTCCACAGCCTCTCTGACCCCACGCGGCTGACGATCGTGCAGCACCTCACCGCCGGCGAGCACCGGGTGCGCGACCTCACGGAGCACCTGGGCCTCGCGCAGTCCACGGTCAGCGCCCACCTCGCGTGCCTCAAGGGCTGCGGCCTGGTCGACTCCCGGCCGCAGGGCCGGGCCTCGCTGTACTTCCTCACCACCGACCGCGCCCTCCTCTCGCTGCTCTCGGCCGCCGAGGAGCTGCTCGCCGCCACGGGCTACGCGGTCACGCTGTGCCCCACGAACACGGCCGAGGCGCGCTGATGGCCCACGACCACGCCACCCAGTCGGTCAACCGCCGGCGACTGACGATCGCCTTCGCCGTCACCGTAATCATCCTGGCCGCGGAGATCGTGGGCGCGTGGTGGACGGGGTCGCTGGCCCTGCTGGTGGACGCGGGCCACATGCTGGTCGACGCGGCCGGCCTCGGGATGGCGCTCGTCGCCGCGAACCTCGCCGCCCGGCCCGCGACGGCGGAACGAACCTGGGGTTACCGGCGCGCCGAGGTGCTCGCCGCCGCGGCTCAGGCGCTCGTGCTCTTCGCCGTCGGCATCTACGCGCTCATCGAGGGCATCAGGCGCCTGTCCGCACCGCCCGAGGTGCCGGCCGGCAGCCTGCTGGTCTTCGGCGTCGTCGGTCTCCTCGGCAACCTCGTCGCCATCGTGGCGCTGGCCGGCGGACGCACCGACAACCTCAACATGCGCGCCGCGTTCCTCGAGGTCCTCAACGACGCCCTCGGGTCGGTGGCCGTCATCGTCAGCGCCGTCGTCATCGCGACCACGTCCTTCGAGCGCGCCGATGCCCTCGCGGCCATGTTCATCAGCCTGCTCATCATCCCCCGCACCCTCGTGCTGCTGCGCGAGTCCACCGACGTCCTCCTCGAGGCGACCCCGCGCGGGCTCGACCTTCAGGCCGTGCGCGGGCACATCCTCGAGCTCGAGCACGTCCTGGACGTCCACGACCTGCACGCCTCGCAGATCGCGACCGGCATGCCGGTGCTCTCCGCCCACGTGGTGCTCGAGGACTCGTGCTTCCACGACGGCCACGCCCCGCGCGTCCTCGACGAGCTGCAGGCGTGCGTCGCCGAGCACTTCCCCGTCAGCGTCGAGCACTCGACGTTCCAGCTGGAACCCGCCGGGCACGCGAGCCACGAGCCGCACCACCACGACTGATCTCGCGCCAGCGTTCGGCACTCGACGCACGGAGCCGTCGCGGTACACCGCTGTCGCCACCCTGCGCCTGCGGCGGTCGGTCAGGGCGTCAGGTAGACCGCGCCGGCGCTGGCGTCGAGGCGGGGACCGGACTGAGGACCACTCTCCCGACCCCCGGGAGCGCCTGGTGCAGCAGGTGGTTCGCCCGGCCGGCGAGCTCGTGGAACTGCGACGTCGTCAGGTCCGGATCTGTGGCCACGGTGGCGGTGACGTTGAGACGGTGACCGCTCCACCGCAGGCGCAGCTCGCGGACGTCCGAGACGCCGCCGACTTCCCGGACGGCGCGCTCCGCACGGTCGGTCAGGTCCGGGTCGACGCCGTCGAGCAGGCGCCGCCCGACGTCGCGGGCGGTGCCCCACAGGAGCAGGGTGATCATGGCGGAGATGAGCAGGCCGACGATCGGGTCGGCCAGCGGGAACCCGAGCCAGACCCCGATCGCGCCCGCGACGACGGCGAGCGAGGTGAACCCGTCGGTGCGGGCGTGGACGCCGTCGGCGACCAGCGCTGCCGACCCGATCCGCCGCCCCACCCGGATCCGGTAGACCGCCACCGCCTCGTTGCCCAGGAAGCCGATGACTCCGGCCGCCAGCACCCAGCCGATGTGCTCCAGCGGCCGGGGGTCCAGCAGCCGGCGCACGGACTCGTAGGCGGCGAGGACCGCCGACAGCGCGATCATGGCGACGATGAAGAGCCCGGCGAGGTCCTCCGCCCTGCCGAAGCCGTGGGTGTACCGCCGGGTGGCGGCGCGCCGGCCGAGCACGAAGGCGATCCACAGCGGCACCGCGGTCAGCGCGTCGGAGAAGTTGTGGACGGTGTCCGCGGCCAGGGCCACCGAACCGCTGACCGCCACGATCACCAGCTGCAGCGCCGCGGTCGCACCCAGCGCCAGCAGGCTGAACTTCACGGCGCGGACGCCCTGGGCACTGGCCTCGAGGGCGTCGTCGACCTTCTCCGAGGTGCCGTGGCTGTGCGGCACGAAGACGTGATGGAGCAGTCCCCGTAGTCCGCCGTGGCTGTGCCCGTGCTCGTGCTCGTGGTCGTGCTCGTGCTCGTGGTCATGACCGTGGTCGTGCGCATGGCTGTGATCGTGCTCGCGCGAGCGATCGGGTCCGGGTTCCCGCCTCACGGTCGTCACGACGCCTCACCCACGCCCTTCACCACGGCGGGCCGGTGGTGACGCGGGACAGCCTCGAGCGCGTGCTCGGCCTGGAAGATCGCGTCGGACACCAGCTGGCGGGCGTGCTCGTTCAGCAGCCGGTAGAACACCCGCGTCCCCTCGTGCCGCGTCGCGACCATCCGTGCCAGCCTCAGCTTGGCGAGATGCTGAGAGACGGCGGCCGGTGACTTCCCCACCACCTCGGCGAGCTCGTTGACGGACCGCTCTCCGTCGGACAGCGCCAGGACGATCCGCACCCTCGTGGCGTCGGCCAGCATGGCGAACACCTCTACCGCCAGCTCGACGTACTCGTCGTCCGACACCGATGCGCGAGCCTGCTTATCTGCGTGCACATGCAGATACTAAGCCATCGCCACGGAGGGCCGATCGTCGGACTCCTGACGCGGCAGGGCCCGGACCGCTCCTGGCGGTCCGGGACCCTTCCTGCGTGCGGTGGCGGTCAGCGCCCGGCGCCGACCAGCTCCCGCTCGCGGACCGGCTGCACCTTCGGCGCCCCGGCGGACGCGGCGACAGCCGCCTCGGGGCTGAGGTCGAGCCGTCGCAGCAGCTGGGCGTTCATCGCGACGACGACGGTCGAGAGCGACATGAGCAGCGCGCCCACCGCCATCGGCATCACGAACCCGACGGGCGCGAGCACCCCGGCCGCGAGCGGCACGGAGACGAGGTTGTAACCGGCCGCCCACCACAGGTTCTGCTTCATCTTCCGGTAGGCCGCCCGCGAGAGCTGGATGACCGAGAGCACCGAGCGAGGGTCGTCCGAGGCGAGGATGACGCCTGCCGAGGCGATGGCCACGTCCGTGCCGGCACCGATGGCGATACCGACGTCGGCCTGCGCCAGGGCCGGGGCGTCGTTGACGCCGTCGCCGACCATCGCGACGGTGCGGCCCTGCTGCTGCAGCTCGGCCACCTTCTCGCTCTTGTGCTCGGGCCGGACCTGGGCGAAGACCTGGTCGATGCCGAGCTCCTCGGCCACCGCTCGGGCCACGGGCTCCGCGTCGCCGGTGATCATGACGACGTGCACGCCGAGGTCGTGCAGCGCGTCGACCGCCTCGCGCGAGACCGGGCGGACGGCGTCGGCGAGCGCGAGCGCCCCGGCGATCTCACCGTCGACGAGGACGTGCAGCACCGTCGAGCCGGCAGCGGACCACTCCGCCGTCTCCCGGAGCGGGTCGTGACCGTGCTCGTGGAGCAGGGCGGGCCCGCCGACGGCGACCGAGCGTCCCTCGACCGTGGCGCGGACCCCGACGGCGGTCGACGCGGAGAAGTCCGTCGCCCGCGGGACGTCGAGACCGCGGTGGCCTGCGCCGTCGACGATGGCCCGGGCGAGCGGGTGCTCGCTGTCGGACTCGGCGGCCGCGGCGAGCGCGAGCAGCTCGCCCTCGCCGGTGCCGCCGACAGCGACGACGCCGGTCAGGGCGGGCCGGCCCTCGGTGAGGGTGCCGGTCTTGTCGAAGAGGACGGCGTCGACGGTGCGCATCTGCTCGAGCGCCATGCGGTCCTTGACGAGCACGCCACCCTTCGCGGCGCGTTCCGTGGCGATCGAGACGACCAGCGGGATCGCGAGGCCCAGGGCGTGAGGGCAGGCGATGACGAGCACGGTGATGACGCGGATCCAGGCCTGCTCCGGGGTGCCGAGCAGCGACCAGGCGACGAGCGTGATCGCGGCGGCGCCGAGCGCGAACCAGAACAGCCAGCCGGCGGCCTTGTCGGCCAGGCGCTGGGCACGGCTGGAGGAGGCCTGCGCCTCGGCGACGAGCCGCTGGATGCCCGCCAGCGCCGTGTTCTCACCGACGGCGGAGATACGGACCCGCAGCGCGTTGTCCGTGGCGACGGTGCCGGCGACGACGTGGTCGCCGGCCTCGCGGCGCACCGGCCTCGACTCACCGGTGATCATCGACTCGTCGACGTCGGCGCCGCCGTCGACCACCTCGCCGTCGGCCGGGATCCGGCCGCCGGGGCGGACGATGACGACGTCTCCCAGCCGCAGGTCGGCGGGGGCGACCTTGGTGACCTGGTCGCCGTCGACCCGCTCCGCCTCGTCCGGCAGGAGCGCGGCGAGCGAGTCGAGCGCGGAGGAGGTCTGCGCGAGGGAGCGCATCTCGATCCAGTGGCCGAGCAGCATGATCACGACCAGCAGGGCGAGCTCCCACCAGAACTCGAGCTGGGGCGAGAGGAGGCCGAGCTGTGCGCCCCAGGAGGCGACGAAGGCGACCGTGATGGCCATGCCGATCAGCAGCATCATCCCGGGCTTCCGGGCCCGCAGCTCACTGACGGCGCCGGTGAGGAACGGCCGCCCGCCCCAGACGTAGATGACCGTCCCGAGCACGGGGGCGACCCAGGTGATGCCCGGCAGGTCGGGCAGCTCGTAGCCGATGATCATGGCGAACACCGGGCTGAGCAGCACGGTCGGGATCGCCAGGACGAGCATGATCCAGAAGAGCCGGCGGAACTGCCCGACGTGGTCCCCGTGCCCGGCGTGACCGTGGCCGCCGTGGCCCGACATGTCGTGACCCGCGTGGGCGTCGTGAGCCGCATGGGCGTCGTGACCGGAGATGTCGTGCCCCGCGTGCGCGGCGTGGAGCGCGCGGGTGTCGACGCCTCCGTGACGGTCGTGCTCAGGCGGTGGCGCGGCGTGCCCCTCGTGCGGGGGCGATCCTGCTCCGCTCCGGTGCTCGGCGTGCTCGTGGTGCGCCATGGTCGTCGCTCTCTCTCCGGGCCGTCTGGGCCGAGACTGTTGCTTTCATACCCCAGGGGGGTATGAGTCGTAACCACCCAGCCACCGCATCTGTTCCCGCCCGGCCGAAGAGTTTCCTCGCGGAGATCTCTCGTTCGGTGCCGCGCAGCCGTCAGGCGATGGTGGCGAGCAGCTGCGTGCAGGCCTCCTCGCACTCCCGGCACGCCTCGGCGCACACCCGGCAGTGCTCGTGCATCTCGGCGTGCGACTCGCACTCGTCCCCGCAGGTGCGGCACGCCACGACGCACGCCTGCAGCTGGGCTCGGACCACGGTGACGTCGGCCCCGGTCTGACGGGTCAGGACGCGCAGCGTCGTCGCGCAGATGTCGGCGCAGTCCAGGTCGGTGCGGATGCACCCGCGCAGCTCGGCCACCATGTCCTCGGCCAGGCAGGCGTCGGCACAGGCCGTGCAGGTCTGGGCGCAGGCGGCGAGCGCGTCGATCGCCCGGCTCAGGAGCTTCGCGTCCATGGTCGGCTCCGACGGGTGCGCGGCCAGCATCTCGGTAGTCCTCATAGGGTTCCCCTTCTCCGTCTCGTGCGCTCGGTGGGCGCCCGGCGGGCGCCCACCCTGACCCCCTCGACGGTAGGCACCCACCCCGAGGGGCGCACCCGCAGTACCCACGGCCGCGTCGAGCGCCGATAATCAGGATCACCAGCCACCGGCGAGGCCCGACCACTCGCTCCGTCCGGCGACGGAGTGGGGACGGCGTGGGACGGCGGGCGCGGGAGGACCTCGGAAGCGGCCGGTGACGCTGACCAGAGATGGCGGTGCCGACATGCGCTACCGGGAACCACCTTCCGGCGCCGGTGAGGCCGTGGCCGACGCCCTGCACGGCGCACGGACCTCGGACGTCGCCGCCGGCCGGACCACCCGCCCGCCGGCGGCTCCCCCGACAGAGCGGATCCTCGCCGCGCTGCCCGGGTCCCGCCCCCTGCTGATCGTCGTCTGGGGTCTGGTGCCGTGGCTCAACCTCGCCGCGGTGGCTCTCCTGGCCCCGTCGTGGCCCGGCGGGATCCCGTGGGGAGAGGTGCTCAACAGAACGGCGACGTCCTTCGCCGTCGTCCTCTCGCTCTGGGGCGTCTCCCGCATCACCGAGGAGCTCCGGCGGCTGCAGGTGAGGCTGACGGACTCGGTCGAGGAGGCGCGGCCGGACGTGGAGCACCTCTTCCGCGGCCTCGACAGCGTGACCGCCCCGCTCGTCCTCCTGGCGGCGACCGGCGTCGTGCTGCCGCTGGACGAGATGGTCCGCGCCGAGCCCGGGGCGGCCCTGATCCAGGGCGTCACGTGGGTGGTGATCGGCATCCCGCTCTGCACGGCGTTCTGGGTGTACGTGGCGCTCCAGCTCGGCCTGATCCGCCTCGGACGCGGGCACGTGACGCTGCGGGACTACGACGGCGACCGCACCCTCGGGCTCCAGCCGGTGGGCCGCCTCGCGTTCACGGGGTTCTGGCTGATCCTGGGCAGCGTCGGCCCGGTGGTGCTGACCGGTCTGTCCGACCTTCCCGTGACGCTCGTCGGCGCGGGCGTGCTGGTGGCCGCCGTGGCGCTGTTCTTCCTCTCCCTGAGCGACCTTCATCGGCAGATGGTGGCCGTCAAGGAACGCGAGCGCGCGCAGGCGACGGAGCTCTACCGGCAGGCGTACCGGGACCTACGGGGAGCTCCGACCCTCGACGTCCTCCAGCAGCACGCCGGCCTCCTCGGTGCCGCCGAGAGCCTGGAGCGACGGGCCGAGCGCATCCAGGAGTGGCCGTTCGACGAGGGCACCTTCGCCCGGGTGGTGACGATCGCCTCCAGCGCCGGGGCCACGATCCTCGCGCGCCTGCTTCTCGCGCCCACGGGACTCTAGACGGCGGCCCGCTCCGCCGTCGGGACGACGACGGCGAGCCGCCGCGTCAGGGCGACGGCGAGCTGGGACGTCGCGACGGTCTGGGCCACGATGACCGCGGGGAAGGCGAGCAGCACCACCAGAGTCAGGGCCAGCGCGCCCGGCCCCGCCGACATGAAGCCGGTCCGGTCCTCCTGCAGCGGGATGTTGACGCTCTGGAACACCAGGAGCGCAGCGCCCAGCACGAGCAGCACCGTGCCCGCGCGGCGCCGACCGAGCGCCGTGACGATCGCGCCCGGCAGCATGACCATCGCGAAGATCAGGAGCACGCCCAGCGTGCCGGTGGTGGAGAAGCGGGGGGCGTCCCCGCTGAGCACCACGAGCAGCCGCATGAGCACGCGGGCCACACCGCCCGCCAGAACCCCGAGGACGACGGCGGCCAGCGCACCGGCCGCGACCCGGGAGCCGATCTGTCGGAGCATTCCGCCGTCCGTTCCGTCACGCCGGTCCTCGTCGACCGCACGGTCCAGGAGCGTAGCCAGCGCCCGCCCCTGCGGTCAGCCACCAGAAATGGGGAGGTCGGCGGGCTGCGGGTCCCGATGTCGGCGCGGGTCGGTAGGGTGCGTGGTGGTCAAGAGGACCAGCGCCACGCCCTCCGGCGTGCTGGTCCGGCAACCGCGCGACGCGCACGGTGCCCCCGGAGGAAGACCCGCCCGCGCCGCCCGGCGCGAGAAGAGCGCTGACCCAGGAGAGCTTCCATGAGCCCCACCCCGTCCTTCCCCGGCCACGACGGCGGAGCCGCGGCCGTCCCGGACCGCGAGTGCACGCGCCCCGGGCCGTGCCGGTCCTACCGCGCCGGGCACCTCATCCACTTCATCCACGCCGGGTTCATCCGGCGGACGCCCTGGGGCTGGCGCGACGGCGTCGTCCGGGCGTCGGGCGAGGACAACGTCGCCGTCGTCGACTACCTCGACGGCTCCGGCACGGCCGAGATCTGGCAGCACCACGACCTCTCGGTCGTCGCGCCGCCCGGCTCCCCGGTTCGGCTGCACGAGCGCTACTACGCGCTGGAGTCCGGGGACGCGATCCTCAACGTGCTGCTCCTGCGCGGCGTCGGGCCCGTGCCGGAGCCCGAGACGCCGGAGCTGTGGGCGGGCGAGGGCGACCCGATCTTCGTCGACCTCGCGACCGGCCGGGGGGTGCGGGCACCCCGCCGCTGAGCGGGCGACCGTGGGACGATCCCCGGCATGACGAATCAGGACGTGCGGCCGGCTGACGCCGCCCGGGACGTGCCCACGCCGGACGGCGCCGACCGCACGACGCCCGGGCGGCGCACCCCGCCGTCCCCGCTCGACACGGTGGCCGCGGAACGCATGTGGACCGCGTACGCGGCCGCCCACCCGGAGGCGGTGGCGGCCGCGCCGCAGCACACCGTGGACCGGTTCGGCGACTCCGCCGAGCTGTCCGACGAGCTGCTCGGTCTCGTGCTCCACGGCCCGAAGCGCGCCACCGCCGACCTCGTGTCCGAGTTCCTCGCGCGCGGCGAGAGGCTGCCCCAGGTCGGCTCCCACTGGGTGGCGTGCGACGGCGCCGGAGTGCCGCGCGCCGTGCTGCGCAGCACCGAGCTGCGGCTGGGGACCATCGCCGACGCCGACGAGGCGTTCGCCCGGGACGAGGGCGAGGACGACCGCACCCTGGAGTCGTGGCTGCGCGAGCACCGCCGCTACTGGGAACGCACGTGCGCCGCGCGGGGCGCGCGCTTCACCGACGAGGACGAGATCGTCTTCGAGCGCTTCCGCGTGGTGTGGCCGCCGGAGCTCGCCGACTGAGCCGGTGCTGCCGCCCGGGCCCGGCACCCGGTGGAGAACGTGACCACTCGACGAGAACGAGAACTTGACCGCTCAAGGAGAAGTTGACATCTCACGGAGAGCTTGACCATTCGCGGAGAAGTTGACGTCTCACGGAGAACTTGACCGCTCGCGGAGAAGTTGACGTCTCGCGGGGAGGGGAGCGGGAAGGTCAGGAGAGGGAGTCACGGACGGTTCTTGCCGCCTCGACGAGGTTGGCGAGCGCCGCCGTCGTCTCCTCGTAGCGGCGGGTCTTCAGCCCGCAGTCCGGGTTGACCCACAGCTGCCCGGCGGGCACCGCGTCCAGCGCGGCGGTGAGCAGCCCGGCGATCTCCTCGGTGCTGGGCACGCGCGGGGAGTGGATGTCGTACACGCCAGGGCCGATGCCCCGTCGGAACCCGGCGGCCCGCAGCTGGGGCAGGATCTCCATCCGCGAGCGCGCCGCCTCGATGCTCGTGACGTCGGCGTCCATCTGGTCGATCGCGTCGAGGATCTCGCCGAACTCCGAGTAGCACAGGTGCGTGTGGATCTGGGTCGCCGGCTCCGCCGCCGAGGTCGCCAGCCGGAACGCCCGCACGGCCCACGCCAGGTAGCCGTCGCGGTCGGCGCGCCGCAGCGGCAGCTTCTCGCGCAGCGCCGGCTCGTCCACCTGCACGATGCGGATGCCGGCCGCCTGCAGGTCGGCGATCTCGTCCCGCAGCGCGAGCGCCAGCTGCTGGGCCACCTCGCCGACGGGCAGGTCGTCGCGGACGAAGGACCACGCCAGCATCGTGACCGGTCCGGTGAGCATGCCCTTCACGGGCCGGTCGGTCAGCGACGCGGCGTAGGAGATCCAGGGCAGCGTCATCGGCCTGCGCCGGACGACGTCGCCCCACAGGATCGCCGGCCTCGTGCACCGCGAGCCGTAGGACTGCACCCAGCCGCGCTCGGTGACGACGAACCCGTCGAGCTGCTCGGCGAAGTACTGCACCATGTCGTTGCGCTCCGGCTCGCCGTGGACGAGCACGTCCAGCCCCAGCTCCTCCTGCATCCGGACCACCCGGGCGATCTCGCCGCGCACCGTGTCCTCGTAGGCGGCGCGGTCCAGCTCCCCGCGCCGCAGCGCCGCCCGAGCCCGGCGCAGCTCCGGCGTCTGCGGGAAGGAGCCGATCGTCGTCGTCGCGAGCACCGGCAGGTCGAGGATCTCCCCCTGGGCGGCCACCCGTTCCTCGTACGGCGCCCGCGCCAGATCCTCCCTCGCGCTCGCCGCGACCTGCTCCCGCACGTCGTCCCGGACGACGCCGGAGTGGGCCAGGCGGGAGCGTCTCGCCTCCGCGGCCTCCTCCAGCTCCTCCTCGACCGCCTCGCGCCCCTCCGCCAGCCCCCGCGCGAGCAGCACGACCTCCTCGACCTTCTGGTCGGCGAAGGCCAGCCAGGAGCGCAGCTCAGGAGCCAGGTGCCGCTCGTTCCCGGCGTCGAGCGGCACGTGGAGCAGCGAGCACGATGTGGACACGCCGACCCGGGCGCCCTCGCCGATGCCGTCGCTGAGCGCGGTGAGCAGGTCGAGCGCCCGTTCGAGGTCGGTGCGCCACACGTTGCGCCCGTCGACCACGCCGGCGACGACGACCTTGCCCGCGAGCGCGGCGAGCGTCCCGGCGTCCGGGAGCGGCCCGCGGACGAGGTCGAGCGCGACCGCCTCGACGTGGCTCGCGGCGAGGCGCGGCAGGGCGTCGCCCGGATCGCCGTAGGGGGTGGTGAGGAACAGCGCGGGCCGGGCCGGCCGGGCGAGGCGCTCCGCCAGCTCCTCGAGCACCCGGTCGAACGCGGCCAGCACGCGTCCGCGCGGGACGTCCCAGGTGTCGGCCACGAGCGCCGGCTCGTCGATCTGCACCCACGGCGCACCGAGGTGGGAGAGCTCGCCGAGCAGCTCCGCGTAGGCGGGAAGCACGTCGTCGAGCCGGTCGAGCGGGTGGAACCCCTCGGGGGCGCCGGCGACCGGCTTGGCCAGCAGGAGGAAGGACAGCGGACCGAGGACGACGGGCCGCAGGGTGGCGCCGTCGGCGGCGGCCTCGAGAAACTCGCGCACCACCCGGTCGTCGGCGAGCCGGAGCGGGGTGTCCGGCCCGACCTCGGGCACGAGGTAGTGGTAGTTGGAGTCGAACCACTTGGTCAGCTCCAGCGGCGCGCGGTCCCCGTGGCCGCGGGCGAGGGCGAAGTAGCCCGTGCGGTCCAGGCGACCTCGGTCGTCGAGCAGGTCGGCGAAGCGCTCGGGGATCGCGCCGAGCATGACGGCCGTGTCGAGCACGTGGTCGTAGACGGAGAAGTCCTGCGGGACGGCCGCGTCGTCGCTCGTCAGGCCCAGGAAGGCCAGACGCCGGCGGTTGGCGCCGCGCAGGCTCTCCAGGGCGGCCTCGAGGTCGTCCGGCTCGCTGCGCCCGGCCCAGAACGCCTCGAGCGCCCGCTTGAGCTCGCGGTTGCGCCCGATGCGCGGGTACCCGAGGACGGTGGCCCCCGGGAACCACGGGACGGTGCGGTCGACCTCCTCCGGGCTCGACATCGCGGTCCTCCTCCGGTGCTCGGCTCGGATCCCCGGGTCCTGCGGCGCACGTTAGCGCGCGCGGCCGCCGCCCGCCCGCCCGGTGGCGCCTGTGCCGGCCGTCCCGTCGCCCCGCCCTGCCCGCCCGACGGCGACCTCGGGCCCGCCCACGATCGCGGGGTTGCGCAGGCCGCGGGCGCGCAGGTGCTCGAGCACGTCGAGGGCGGGGCGGTCGTGGTTGAAGGTGTACAGGTGCAGGCCCGGGGCCCCGGCGGCGAGCACGCGGTCGATGAGGGCCAGCGTGGCGTCGATGCCGCGGCGCAGCCGCTCGTGCTCGTCGTCGGTCGCGAGCAGCGCGTCGATGGTGGCGGGCACCGGCACGCCCGTGAGCTCCGAGAGGCGGTGGAGGCGTCCCCGGTCGGTCATCGGGATGACGCCCGGGAGGATCGGGATGCGGATCCCGACGGCGCGGGCCTCGGCCACGAGCGAGCCGTAGGCCTCGGGGTCGAAGAACACCTGGGTGATCGCGAAGTCGGCGCCCGCCTCCTGCTTCTCCCGCAGCGCCTCGAGCTCCGCCTCGCGGCCGTGGCTCTCCCCCGCCGGGTACGCGGCGACGGCGACCGAGACGACGTCCGCGGGCTCGACCCCGACCTCCCGGGCGACGACGGAGGGCGGCTCCGGCGTCGGCCCATGTCCGCCGTCGTGCACGCCGGTGCCGTGCACGCCGGCGTCGTCGTCCTCGGTACCCCGCTCGGCGCCGCGGAGGCCCAGATACTCGCCCTCGACCTGGCGGATGAGCGCCACCAGCTCGCTCGAGCGGCTCAGGCCACCAGGGACCGGCCGCCACTCCGTCTCGCCGGCGGGCGGGTCGCCGCGCAGGGCGAGGAAGTCGCGGACACCGGAGTCGAGGAGGTCACGGACCCGCTGGGCGAGCTCCTCCCGGGTGGCGCCCACGCACGTCAGGTGCGCGATGGGCGGGATGTGCGTCTCCGCGAGCAGGCGGCGGACCAGGTCGGCCGAGGCGGCGCGAGACGAGCCCGAGGCACCGTAGGTGACGGAGAAGAAGTCCGGCCCGGCGGCGGCCATCCGGAGCACGCGCTGCCAGACGATCTCGTCGAGCTCGGGCCGCCGCGGCGGGAAGAGCTCGAAGGACACCGTCGGGTAGCCGGGCACGCCTCCGAGGTTAGACCGGAGCACACTCCGGTCGTACCCGGGAGCGTGCTGCCGGGCCGGCGCCCGTCAGTCCGCGCGGGCGGTGAGGACGACCGGTCCGTCCTCGGTGACCGCGATCGTGTGCTCGGAGTGCGCGCCGCGTGAGCCGTCCTTGCTGCGCAGGGTCCAGCCGTCGGCGTCGGTGTAGATCTCGTCGGTGCCGGCCATGAACCACGGCTCGATCGCGACGACGAGGCCGGGCCGCAGGGGCAGCCCGCGGCCGGAGCGGCCGTCGTTGGGCACGTGCGGGTCGCCGTGCATGGTCCGCCCGACGCCGTGCCCGCCGAACTGGGTGTTGACGCGGTAGCCGTAGGACGCGGCTACCGCCCCGATGCGTGCGGAGATGTCACCGACCCTGTTGCCCACGACGGCGGTCTCGATGGCGGCGGCGAGCGCCGTCTCGGTGGCCTCGATGAGCCTGAGGTCCTCCTCGCGAGCCTGGCCGACGACCACGCTGATCGCCGAGTCCGCCACCCAGCCGTCCACGCTCGCGGCGAAGTCCACGGAGAGCAGGTCGCCGTCGCGCAGCGTGTAGTCGTGCGGCAGCCCGTGGAGGACGGCGTCGTTGACGGACGTGCACAGCACGTAGCCGAACGGCCGCGCCCCGAACGAGGGGTGGTAGTCGATGTAGCAGGACTCGGCGCCGCGCCGGCGGATCATGTCGTGCGCGAGGGCGTCGAGCTCCAGGAGGTTGACGCCGACGGCCGCCTTCGCCCGCAGGGCGGTCAGCACGTCCGCGACGAAGGCGCCGGCCGGGCGCATGGCCTCGATCTCGGCGGGGGTCTTCAGGTCGATCACGGACCCAGGTTAGGTGCCCGGCGCCTCCGGCCGGGCACGCTGCGCGGTCACCGCGTACAGCGGGTCACCGGGTGCGAGGCGCTGGATGCCGGTCACGTCGAGCCCGGCGTCGGTGAGCTGGCTCGCGACCTCGTCGGGCCGGGGCAGGGACATCTCCCCGTCCTGAGCCCGCAGGAGCAGGTCGAAGTGCCGGCTGAACGCGGAGTCCTCGGCCATCGTCGACACCACGACGAGCCGGCCACCGGGCGCGAGCAGGGCACCCACCGCGCGCAGCAGCTCCGTGCGCTCCTCCGCCGGCAGGTAGTAGACGACGTTGGCCACCAGCGCCAGGTCCACGGGTCCGCCGAGCGCCTCGGCCCCCTCGGCGGCGACCTCGCGCACGTCCGCGGTGAGCACCCGGCCCCGGTCGGCGACGCCGGCGCCGGCGAGGGCGTGGATCGCGAGCGCGGCGGCCGCCGGGTCGATCTCGATGCCGACGCCGTGGGCCTCGGGGGCGGCGGCGAGCATGTGGACGAGGTGGCTGCCGTCGCCGCAGCCGACGTCCAGGACCCGCCGGGCGCCGGACTCGCGCACCTCCCTCGCCAGGGCGTCGTGGACGAGGGGCTCCATCGCTCGGGACAGGCGGGCGATGACGTCGCCGCGGCGGGTGACGTCCTCGCGGGCCCGGCCGCCGGCGAGCTGACCGGGCAGGTCGCGGTACAGGCCGGTGTGGAAGTCGCTGAAGCCCTCGTAGGCGGCCCGGACCACGTCGTCGCCCAGTACGGCGCGGCTGCGGCTGGTCAGCCGGTGGACGCCGTCGGTGCTGCGCACCAGGCCGGCGGCGGTGAGCGCGCGGAGGAAGGCCTCGAGCAGCTCGACGTCCCGGGCACCGATCTCCTGGGCGAGGTCCGCCGTCGTCCGGGGGTGGCGCAGGGCGTGGAGCACCCCGGTGGAGAGGGCCCCGCCGACGGCCGCGACCCGGATGGCGGCCTGGCCGTCGCGGACGGCGCGCAGCCGCTCGAGGGCGTTGCCCGACCTGGCGATCTTCACGAGCGACTTCGGGCTGACGAGCACGGCGGGCTCCCTCGCGACGGGGTGCGACCAGCGTACGCGGACGGCCGGACGGCGCCGAGGCCCGGCGTTCCCCGTGTGCACGGGGCGGGGACGGGGGATGCTGGGAGGCACGGCACCGAGGGAGGACGCACATGGACGCGACTGCAGGCGCCCGCGGGCGCGGCAGGGCGAGCTGAGCCGTGCGGGTCAGGCAGGTGCGGCGCGGCCGGTTGGTCCTGGACGTCCGGGACGAGGGACCGGTCGACGGCGGCACCGTGCTCCTGCTGCACGGGTTCCCGCAGGACGGCTCCTGCTGGGACGAGGTGGTCCCGGCGCTGCAGGGCGAGGGGCTGCGCACGCTCGCCCCCGACCAGCGCGGCTACTCCCCCGGGGCCCGTCCGCCGGAGCGTGCGGCCTACCGGTTGGAGTTCCTGGTGGCCGACGCCGTCGCCGTGCTCGACGCGGCGGGGGTGGGCCGGGCGCACGTGGTCGGCCACGACTGGGGCGGCGGCGTCGCATGGGCGCTGGCGGCCGAGCATCCAGACCGGGTCGCCTCGCTCACCGCGGTCTCCACCCCGCACCCCCGCGCCCTGGCCGGGGCGCTGCTCAGCCCGGACCAGGCGGCGCGGCTGTGGTACATGGGCGCGTTCCAGCTGCCCCGCCTCCCCGAGGCGGTGCTGGTCCGGCGGCTCCCGTCCCTGCTGGCCGCCTCCGGGCTGCCGGACCCGTGGGTGGAGCGGTACACGCTGCGCATGCGCGAGCCCGGCGCGGTGCGAGGCGCGCTGAACTGGTACCGGGCCCTCCCGCTGAGCCGGCTGCGTCCCGGGGACGTCACGGTGCCGACCACCTACCTGTGGGGCGCGGGCGACCCGGCGCTGCGGCGCACGGCGGCCCGCCGCACGGGCAGGCACGTGGACGCGCCGTACCGGTTCGTGGAGCTGTCGGCCGGGCACTGGCTGCCGGAGACCGAGCCGGAGGAGGTCGCGACGGCGGTGCTCGACGTCGCCGCGGTGCCGGGCGGCTGAAGGCCCACGCTGCGAGGTGCCGGACGGTCCATGATGCAGTCATGGAGACCGCCGTCGAGGTGCGGAAGCTGCGCGTGGTCCGCGGCGGACGGACGGCGCTGGACGACGTCGACCTGACGGTCCGCGCCGGGACGCTCACCGGGCTGCTCGGCCCCTCCGGGGCCGGCAAGACGACGCTCATGCGGGCGATCCTCGGCGTCCAGGTGGTCGCCGGCGGCGGGGTCACCGTGCTCGGGCGTCCGGCCGGGAGCCCGGAGCTGCGGCGCCGGGTCGGCTACGTCACGCAGGCTCCCAGCGTCTACGAGGACCTCACGGTCGAGGAGAACCTGCGCTACTTCGCCCGCATCCTCGGGGTCCCGCGACGCTCCGGGGCCGGACGCGCCGAGAGCGCCGCCCACGAGAGCTCCACCGACCGGCCCCCGCGGCGCGCCGGGGCCGGCGGACCCAGAACCGTCTCGGTGGACGAGGCGCTGGACACCGTCGGCCTGGGCGGCCACCGGCGCCAGATGGTGCGCACCCTCTCCGGCGGCGAGCTCTCCCGCGTCTCCCTCGCCACCGCCCTGCTGGGCTCCCCCGAGCTGCTGGTGCTGGACGAGCCGACCGTCGGGCTGGACCCCGTCCTGCGCGACTCGCTCTGGTCGACCTTCCGGCGGATCGCCGCCTCGGGCACCACGCTGCTGGTCTCCTCCCACGTCATGGACGAGGCCGTGCGGTGCGACCGGCTGGTCCTGCTGCGGGCGGCCCGCGTCCTCGCCGACACCACGCCCGGGGAGCTGCTGCGCTCCACCGGCACCACCAGCGCCGACGAGGCGTTCCTCCACCTCGTCCGCCACGGACCCGAGGGGACGCGATGACCGCGACGGCGCTGCGCGTGCTCTCCCAGCTGCGCCACGACCCGCGCACGATCGGCATGGTCGTGGTGGTGCCGGTCGTGCTGCTCACGCTGCTGTGGTGGATCTACGACGAGGGCGGCCCGGTCTTCCAGCGGATCGGCCCGGCGCTCCTGGCGCTCTTCCCCGTCATCATCATGTTCCTCATCACCTCGATCACCACGCTGCGCGAGCGCCGCTCCGGCACCCTGGAACGGCTCCTGACGCTGCCGCTGGGCAAGGTCTCGTTCCTGCTCGGGTACGCGCTCGCATTCGGGCTCGTGGCCATGGTGCAGGCGGTGGTGGCCTCGGCGCTCATGCTCGGCCCCCTCGGGCTCGAGACCGCCGGCCCCTGGGGTCTGCTGGTGCTGGTGGCGGTGCTGGACTCCCTCCTCGCCGTCGCGCTCGGCCTCTTCGTCTCCGCCTTCGCCCACACGGAGTTCCAGGCCGTGCAGTTCATGCCGGCGATCGTCCTGCCGCAGTTCCTGCTGTGCGGGCTGCTCGTGCCGCGGTCGGAGCTGCCTCGGGCTCTGGAGTACGTCTCGAACGTGCTGCCGCTGTCCTACGCGGTGGACGCCATGAACGCCGTCTCGACCCAGGCCGACCCCGACCTCACACTCGAGCTGTCGGTGCTGGTGGGGTGCGTCGTCGGCGTGCTCCTCCTCGGGGCGGCGACGCTGCGCCGCCGCACGCCGTAACTCGCGCGCCGCCGCACGCCGTAGTACCGCGGACGCCCCACGCTCCAGGCCCCGCCGCAGGCCGCACGCGGTGACCGCCCGCGCGTAGGCTCCGTGCCATGGTCACGCGCAGCAACGCCCAGCAGGTGGGCGAGGAGCGGCTCCGGGAGGCCACGGGACGCAGCCGCGCCGAGTGGTACGCCGTCCTGGACGAGGCCGGCGCGCAGGCGTGGGACCACACCCGCATCGCCCGGTGGCTCGGCGGCGAGCACGACGTGGACGGCTGGTGGGCGCAGAGCGTGACGGTCGGGTACGAGCAGTCGCGTGGCATGCGGGCGCCCGGCCAGCGCAGCGACGGCACGTGGGAGGCCGGCGCAACCAAGACGCTGTACACCACGCCGCAGGCGCTCTGGCCGCACCTGGCCGACGACGAGCTGCGGCGCGACTGGCTCGACGTGGACTGGCAGATGCTGGGCGTCACCGAGCCGCGGTCGGTGCGGATGACCGCCGACGACGGCTCCCGGATCACCCTGCTCGTCGACGAGCTCGCGCCCGGACGGGACGGCCGCGCGAAGGTCCGGCTCTCCGTCCAGCACCTGCGCCTGCCCGACGGCGACGCGGTGGGCGAGACCAAGAAGTTCTGGCGCGACAGCCTGGCCGCGCTGGCCGCCGTCGTCCACGCCTGACCGGCCGCCAACTCCTACTCGGTGCCGTGGACGCGCTTGGAGGCGATCACCCGTCGCGTCTCGTCGAGCGCGTGCATCGATTCCTCGAACCGCTGCTGCGCCACCCCGACGAACAGGGAGTCGACGACGGCGAGCTGCGCCAGCCGGCTGCCGGTCGCGGCAGAGCGGAACGTCGTCTCCATGGCGGAGGTGGTGAGCACGTAGTCGGCGGCTGCCGCCAGCGGGGAACGTGGCGCGTTGGTGACGGCGACGCTGGTGGCCCCCTTCTTCTTCGCCGTGGCGAGCGCCTCGATCGTGTCCGTCGTGACGCCGGAGTGCGAGATCGCAATGGCGACGCACGTGTCGTCGAGCAGCGCCGCGGACACCATCGCCTGGTGGGGATCGATGTGGCTGAAGGAGATCAGGCCGATCCGGTGCAGCTTCTGGTGCAGGTCGAGCCCGACGAGGCCGGAGGCGCCGACGCCGAAGATGTCGATCCGTCGGGCGTTGGTCACGTGCCCGACGACGGCCGCGAGGGTCTCCATCGAGATCGACTTGGCGGTGTCCTCCACGGAACGCGCGTCGGCGTAGAGAATCTTCTCGACCGCCGACGCCAGTGTGTCCTCCGGCGAGATGTCCGTGGAGCCTTCGAAGCGGTCATCGACCTCGCTCCTGGCGCCCAGTTCGAGGGCGAGCCCCAGACGGAGCTGCGAGTAGCCGTCGATCCCCACCTCGCGGCAGAAGCGCACCACCGTCGCCTCTGAGACCTCCGTCGCCTCCGCGAGGCTCGAGATGGTCATTCCCGCGACGTCCTTGGGGTGCGCGACGATGAACGACCCGACGCGTGCCATCGCGGGCTGGAGCCCGCCGAGGGCCCCGCGGATCCGCGTGGTGAGGGGCACCCGCGACTCCGCGAACCCCCGGTTCGAACCCCAGCTAGCGGCCATGGCCATCCTCATCTCCGTACAAGAGCCATTCTGAGTCTCGGTCGCGCAGGGCCGACGCACGCTCCAGCTCGCGGACGATCGCCTCCAAGTCCGCTGTCTCGACCAGGCCCCGAAGCTCTCCACCACCCCACAGCAGATCGACGAAGTGTGGACGGGCAACGCCGTTCTCCCACATCGGCTCGCTCCAGGCGAAATCGTCGGGGAACATCTGCTGCGCCACGACGAGCATCGTCGTCGCCGTCACGAGCGGATCGAAGGAACGGGCATCGCGCAGATGCAGCTGCACGCCGCCGATCGCCTCGCCCCGCCACTTGCTGAACGTCGGCATGAACGACGTGCTCCGGAAGTGCACCCCGGCCAGCTCACGACGGTTGAGTTCGTCGACGTACCGGTCGTCGATCCATGGTGCCCCGACGAGCTCGAACGGGCGGGTCGTGCCACGCCCCTCGGAGAGGCTGGTGCCCTCGAAGAGCGCGGTGCCGACGTAGGCCAGGGCGGTGATCGGCGTCGGCATGTTGGGGGAAGGCATGATCCACTCGAGGCCCGTGTCCGCCCACAGCATGGAGCGGCTCCAGCCGCGCATCTCGACGACGTTCGGGTCCGGCACGTCGTGCCCCCCGGCGCGATCCAGCTGCGCAGCAACCCGAGCCATCTCACCGATCGTCATGCCGTGGCGCATCGGCACGTCAAGACGTCCGACGAACGACTCGAAACCAGGCTCGACACCGGGTCCGGAGACGGTGCGGCCACCGAGCGGGTTGGGGCGATCGAGCACGTGGAACGGGATCCCGAGCCGTGCCGCGCTGCGCAGGCAGTCGACCATCGTCCAGACGTACGTGTAGCAGCGGACGCCGATGTCCTGGATGTCGACGACGAGCGCATCGACGTCGAGCTCCCGGATGGCGGCGTCGAGTGCCTCGTCGGCGAGCATGTAGGTGTCGAGGACCGGGAGGCCGGTGCGCGGGTCGCTGCCTGACGCCTCCGACTCACCCGCCTGGGCGGTGCCCTGCAGGCCATGCTCCGGGGAGAGCAGCGCAGCGAGCGGGGCGCCGCTGCGCCGGAGCGCGACGGAGGAGAGCTCGAGATCGGAGGTGACCCCCGTGTAGTTGGTGATCAGCCCCCAGCGCTCGCCCGCGACGAGGCCGTGGTCCCCCAGCAGCCGGTCAACGCCCAGCTGCACCGATGGCATCGGCATCAGCGTCTCCTTCGCTCGTGTCGATCGACATCGCGTATCCGGTGATCTCGCCCTCGGCGTTGCGGTGCTCGCGCACGACGTCGAAGCCGAGGCGTCGGTAGAACGCGATCGCACCGGTGTTGCGTCCTCCGACGCCGAGGCCGACACGCGACACGCCTCGCTCCCGCATCACGGCACGGAACTCGTCGACCAGCGTTCGGCCGAGTCCCATGCCCTGCACGACCGGGAGGAGGTCGATGTGGAGCTCGGCGGGGATCTCGTCGACCCACGGGGGCACCATCAGCGCCGGTTCCAGACCCTTGCGCACGAGCGCGCGCTCCCGGTCGGTCCATGCCGGATCGTCGGGGAATCGGGCGGCGAAGGCCGCGCGCCAGTGCTCCTTCCACCACCGGACGAAGTCGCGGACGTCGGCGACACCGATGATGTACCCCACCACTTCACCGTCGACGTCGACCACCCTGCACGACTCGGGCTCGTAGTCCACGTAGGGATAGGCGTAGATCCACGGCAGCAGGTCGTCGCTGAAGAACTTGCCCGTCGCGTCCCCGCCGGAGTCGCCGGTGCGGAGGCAGATGCGCCCGATCGCCGCACGATCCTCGTCGCGGTAGGGGCGGATCGTGACGGCAGCGACCGGGGACGCGCCGGGAGATCCGCTTCGACGCCAACGCAGTGTCGAAGGCTCGGTCGGTGAGGGGAGGTCGACGGGCAGCGCACCCATCGCCACCCCGGCGACCAGCGCGTCGGCCACGGCCTCACCCACCCCGGGGAGATCCCCGTAGCCCAGCAGCATCGGGACGTGCTCGGGCACGAACGCGGAGTCGTACGGCGATCGGGCCGCGAGGGCGATCCGGACTCGTCCCGCGACCTCCCGCACCTGCTCGGCCACGGTGCCGAAGCGCCACGCGTCGCGCGTGATCAGGATGATGTCGGCGTCCTCCGGCAGCTCCGCGCCGAGCGGGAGCTGCTCGACGGACCAGCCCCGGCCGCGCAGGGTGTCCGCGAGCACCGTGGGGACGTCCTCGATGCCGCGGCCGGCGCTCGGGGGCTCGGGATCGTGCAGCACGACGAGCGGTCGATCGTCGCCGAGCCGGAGCGATGTCCCCGAGTCCCGCCACGTGAGGGCCCGCGAGACGGCCATCCGGGCCAGACGCCCGTGACGCTCGACGTCCGCACGCCGCCCCGCCGGGGCGTCGAACAGTCCCAGCTTGGTCTTCAGGGCGACGATCCGCCTCGCCGAGGCACGCAGCTGCTCCTCGTCGAGCTCACCGGCGCGCACGGCGTGCGTGACGGCGGCGACGGCCTCGCGCACGTCCCTGGGCATCAGGACCTGATCGACGCCGGCGGCCAGCGCCGCGACGCAGGCGACGGCTGATCCCGACCTGCCGCGCTCGTCCTCGGGCACCTGCGCGCCCGCCATGTCCATGGCGTCGGTGACGATGACGCCGTCGAAGCGCAGCCCCTCGCGGAGCAGGCCGGACACGATGGCGCGGGAGAACGTCGCGGGTGCACCCGACGGGTCCAGACCCGGGGCCCGCAGGTGGCCGATCATCACCGCGTCCACGCCGGCCGCGATCCCCGCAGCGAACGGGACGCGCTCGCGCTCGTGCCACTCCTCGAGCGTGAGGTCGAGGGTGGGGAGACCGAAGTGGGAGTCGACGGCGGTGTCCCCGTGCCCCGGGAAGTGCTTGAGGCAGGACCCGACGCCCGCCTCCGCGAAGCCTCGGACGCTCGCCTCCACGAACTTGCCCACCTCGGCGACGTCACTGCTCGCGGAGCGGATGCCGATGACGGGGTTGTTCGGTTCGACATTGGTGTCCGCGACCGGCGCATAGGTCTGGGAGACACCGACGGCCCGCAGCTCCCGGCCGGAGGCGCGGGCCATCTCCGTCACCTTGGACCACCGCGCCTCGGGGCCACCGAACGCGGCGGCCTGCGCCATCGCGGACGGCCAGCGGGTGGAGGGCTCGCGCATGCGCGTGACCAGCCCGCCCTCCTGGTCGATCGTCATGAGCAGCGGCACGTCGGCGTGGTCCTGCAACGCCGAGAGCTGCTCCGCGATCACCGCCGGCTGCGCGCCGCCCGGCCCCGCCGGGAAGTAGCACACGCCGCCGAGGTGCAGGTCGCGGATGAGGCCGCCCACCTCGTCGACGGTGTCGGTGAAGCCGTACGAACCGTCGACGTGGTGCCCCACCGACACGCAGAAGAGCTGGCCGACGACCTGCTCGAGCGTCCAGCCGTCGACGCTCCCACGACGTTCCGAGTCAGTCATCGTCGCCATCCTTCTCGAGGGTGCGGGACCAGCGCGGACCGGGACCGTCGAGCGGTCGGTGGGCCCAGCCGAGGGCCTCGTAGCGCTCCAGCTGTGCGCGCACCGAGGGCAGGAACTCGTCGAAGGTGAGGTTGTTGCCCGCCCACGCCCGTTCCGCGACGGCGGCCAGACGAGGCAGCAGCTGGAACGATGCCTTCTCCGGGGTCTTCACGTACTCCGCCCAGAGGGCGGCCTCGGCGCCGGTCGCCCGGTCGGGCACGCGGTAGGCGAACGCCTCCTCGAGCGACGTCGCGATGTTCTTGCCGACGCCGTAGCCGAGCGGTTCGTCCTCACCGAGCGTGTTCGAGTAGTTGAGGTACCAGTGCTGCTGCGGCGACGCGATCGTCGGGTGACCCGCGGCGATGGCGGCGTCGATCGCCTCCGGGCTGCGCCACCCCTGCACCATCACGTCGGTGCCGATGCCGGCATCCACGGCCTCGTCCCACACGATCGGGGTGCGTCCGGCCGCCTTCAGATGCTCCACCAGCTGCGTCATGAGCCAGCCCTGCACGTGCCGGATCTCTGTGATGCCCTCGCGCTCCATGAGTTCCGCCACCTCGGCCGACGACTCCCAGTCCCTCGTGGGGACCTCGTCGCCACCGATATGGATGAAGGGCGAGTCGAAGACGTCCATGACCTCGTCGAGGATCGTGCGCAGTGCGTCGACCGTCTCGGGGCGCACGTTGATGATGTCCGACGAGATGCCCCAGGTGGTCAGCACGTCGAGCGGATCGCTGGCACTGCCCCATTCGGGGTAGGCGGAGATCGCCGCCACCATGTGGCCCGGCAGATCGATCTCGGGGACGACCATGACGCCGCGCTCGCGCGCGAACGCGACGAGGGAGCGCAGTTCCTCCTTGGTGTACGCGCCGCCGTGGGCACGTCCGTCGAACGTGTTGCCGGGGGCCGGACCGGAGAGCGTCTCCCGGCGCCGGGCACCGACGGTGGTCAGCTTCGGGAACGCGTCGACGGGCATGCGCCAGCCCTGGTCGTCGGTCAGGTGCAGGTGGAGCACGTTGAGCTTGTGGAACGCCAGCATCTCGACGACGGTGCGGAGCCAGCTCACGGGCATGTAGTGGCGGGCGACGTCGATGAGCAGCCCCCGCCAGCCGAGTCGCGGGGCGTCGGCGATGGACACCGTCGGCAGGATGGCCCGGGCTCCCGAACCTGGCATGAGGCAGGCCGACGGCAGGAGCGCGAGCAGCGTCTGCACCCCGTGCCGCACGCCGCGGTCCGACCCGCTCAGCATGATCCGGTCGTCGTCGATGCGCAGGGAGTAGGCCTCGTCGTCGAGATCGTTGATCTCGATCGTGACGAAGCCGTCGTCGGCGCGGCTCCACTGCTGGATCGCCCCGCAGTCCTCGAGCGTGCGCAGCAACGGGCGCACCGCCTGAATGGCGACGTCGTTGCCCGTGATGCCGAGCGAGGACGGCAGCGAGACGCTGCCGGGCTGTTCGTCGACGACGGAAGGACTCGGGACGAGGCAGAGGGTCCTGGCGGCCGCCTCGGCGCTACCTGGTCTGCGACGCGAGGTGTTCATCGCGAACTTCCTGCCGAAGCTTGCCGTGGTTCGCCGGCTCGGGCGCCGCATCCAGCAGCAGCTTGGTGTAGTCGTGCTGGGGGCTGAGGATGACGTCGTCCGATGCTCCTCGTTCGACGACGTTGCCCTTGTACATCACCATGATGTCGTCAGAGAAGTGACGGGCGGTGGCGAGGTCGTGCGTGATGTAGAGGACGCCCAGGTTCTCCTCACGCTGCAGACGGGCCAGCAGGTTGAGCACCGAGAGACGGATGGAGACGTCGAGCATCGACACGGGCTCGTCGGCGATCAGGTACCGCGCACCGGGCGCGAGTGCCCGTGCGATGGCGACGCGCTGACGCTGACCACCGGAGAGTTCGTGCGGTCGGCGATCCGCCATGTCCGGATCGAGGTTGACGCGCTGCAGCAGCTCGGCGACCGTCTCCCGCGTCTCCTGCTTGCCGGAGACCTTCTTGTGGAGGCGTAGCGGCCGTTCGATGTGGTGACCGATCGAGTGGTACGGATTGAGCGACGCGAACGGGTCCTGGAACACCATCTGGACGAGACGCCGGTAGTTCCGCAGTCCGCCCTCGCGGGAGTCGACGCCGTCGATCGTGATGCTGCCCTGCGTCGGCTGTTCGAGCCGCAGGATCATCTTCGCGATGGTGGACTTGCCCGAGCCGGACTCACCGACGAGCGCGACGGTCTGCCCCGGCTGGATGCTGAACGACACATCGTTGACGGCGACGAGATCCGAGGAGCGGAGCCCCTTGCGAATCTTGAACCGCTTGGTGACGTGATCAACCTCGAGCGACATGTGCTTCCTCCTTGCCGCGAACGAATCCGCCGCGATCGCCGAGCAGCGACGGGAACGAGCGCAGCAGCTGCTTCGTGTAGTCGTGCTGCGGGCGCTCGTAGATGTTCTCGGACGTGTTGATCTCGACGATCCTGCCCGCCTTCATGACCGCGATGCGGTCGGAGATCTCGAGCAGCATGGGCAGGTCATGGGTGATGAAGATGACCGCGAAGTTGAACTGCTCCCGCAGGCGCATGACCTCACGCAGGATGCCGCGCTGGACGACCACGTCGAGCGCCGTCGTCGGCTCGTCCATGATCATCACCTGGGGCTTCAGCGCCAGCGCCATCGCGATCATCACGCGTTGCCGCATACCGCCCGAGAGCTCGTGCGGGTAGGCGGTGAGTCGTGCCGGATCGACGCCGACGAGCGACAGCAGCTCCTCGGAGGCGGCCTGCCGCTCCTGCTTGGACATCGACGGACGGTGGGTGGTGAAGACGTCGGAGAGCTGCGCCTTCACGGACAGCACCGGGTTGAGGGCGTTCATCGCGCCCTGGAACACCATGGACGTCTTGTCCCAGCGGAACTTGCGGAGGTCCTCGTCGACGAGGCCGACCACGTCGATGTCCGCGCCGTTCTTGTCGTGCAGAGTGACAGCGCCCGAGCGGAGGATCGCCGGCGGCTTCAGCAGACGGTTGATGCCGTAGGCCAGCGTCGTCTTGCCGCAGCCCGACTCCCCTGCCAGGCCGAGGATCTCACCACGGTTGAGGACGAGCGAGACGTCGTCCACGGCGCGCACGGGACGCTCCGCCTGGTAGTCGATGGTGACGTGCTCGGCCGTGAGGACCGGCTCGCGGGCGGCCATGTAGTCCGCGTGGTCCGGGGTGCTGAGCGGTGCGGAGCCGGTCATGGCTGGACCACCTTTCGCTGGGCGGCCTTCGCGCGCTGGTTGCGACGGGCGGTCTTCTCCGCCTTGCGGACCGCGCGGACTGCCTCCGGCGCGCTGCGCAGCTTCGGGTTGATCGTCTCGTCGATGGAGAAGTTGATCAGGGACAGGCCGCAGCCGAGCAGCGCGATGAGCGCACCCGGCGGCAGGAACCACCACCACGCACCCACGTGGAACGCGTTGTGCTGCGACGCCTGGTTGAGCATCGTGCCCCACGTGATCGCGCCCGACGGACCGAGGCCGAGGAACGACAGGCCCGCCTCGGAGAGGATCGCGAGGACCACGGCGGAGAGGAACATCGCGGCGAGGAGGGGCAGCAGGTTGGGAAGGATCTCGACGAGCACGATCCGGTGGGTCCGCTCGCCGGCCACCTTCGCGGCCGCGACGTAGTCCCTCGTCCGCAGCGATTTCGCCTGGAGCCGGAGGACGACGGCCGAACCCGCCCACGAGGTGAACCCGAGGACCAGCGCGATGATCCACATCGAACGCGTCTCCATGTAGGAGGCGATGACGATGACGAGCGGCAGGCCGGGGATCACCAGCATGATGTTGGTGATGAGGGAGAGGATCTCGTCGACGAAGCCGCCCAGGTAGCCCGCCACGATGCCGAAGAGGAGCGACAGCACGACGGCGATGAAGCCGGCGGTCACACCCACGAGCAGCGAGCCGCGGGCGCCCTCGGCCATCTGTGCGAGGACGTCGGCGCCCAGGTTGTTGGTGCCGAGCAGGTGCTCCGCGCTCGGGGGCGCGAACGTCGGGTTGTCGTAGTTGCGCGGGTCCTGCGTGAAGTAGCGGCCGAGGATGGCGAACAGCACGATCGACAGCGTGAGGAAGAGGCCGAGCCCGAGCTTCACGTCCATGCGCGGGAGGTCGACGCCCAGGAGGTGGCGGCGCTTCGAGCGCCTGCCCCCGGTCTCGTCGACCGTCTGGTCCGTGATGGTGATCTGACCGGGCACGGAGGCGGGAGCCAGCTCGACGTCGATGATTGCTTGCTTGTCAGACATTGTTGCGAGCCCTCGGATCGATGAGGCCGTAGATGAGGTCCATGACGAAGTTGGCGGCGAGCACGGTCACGGTGATGACGAGGAACACGCCCTGCATGAGCGCGTAGTCCTTGTCCTGCACGGCGTTGATCATGAGCTTGCCGATGCCGGGGTAGGTGAACACCTGCTCCATGACGATGGAGCCGGCGACGACGAAGCCGAGTGTGATGCCGAAGGCCGCCATCGACGGGAGCGCCGCGTTGCGGGCCGCGTACCAGGTGAAGATGCGGCCCCGGGTGAGGCCCTTGGCCTCGGCCGTCACGACGTAGTCCTCGGACAGCGTGGAGACCATCATGTTGCGCATGCCGAGCACCCAGCCGCCGACGGAGGCGATGATGATCGTGATGGCGGGAAGGACCGCGTGGTAGAGCGCGCTCTGGGCGAACGCCCAGCTCCATTCCGGACCGGCCGGGAAGTCCCGCAGGGAGTAGCCGCCGATGATCGGGAAGAGGCGGAACTGGACCGCGAAGTAGGCGACGAAGATGAGGGCGAGCCAGAAGTAGGGCACCGACTGCAGGAGCGTCATGCCGGGGATGATGGCGTCGGCGGCCGTGCCGCGCTTCCAGCCGGCGAGGGCGCCGAGCGCGACGCCCAGGATGAACGAGATGACGGTGGCGGTGCCGACCAGGATCAGGGTCCACGGGAGCGCGGCGGCGATCAGCTCGGTGACCGGAGCCGGGAACTTGGTGATCGAGATGCCGAGGTCGCCGCGCAGCAGGTTGCCCCAGTAGCGGAGGTACTGCTCCCAGAGAGAGGAGTCCGCGGTGCCGAAGACGAGGTCGATGGAGTTCTCCATGGCAGGAGTGATCTCGCCGCCGCGGCGCATGAGCTTGTCGATGAAGATCGCCCTCGCGTCACCGGGCATGAGGCGCGGCAACATGAAGTTCAACGAGATCGCCGCCCACAGCGTGATCAGGTAGAAGACGATCCGGCGAAGGTAGTACTTCACGACTGGCCCTTCTTCGCCGGCCCCGGACCGGGGCGGTCCGGCGCGACGAAACGTGTGAGTGGGGAACAGCGAACGTCGGTGTGGGGAGCGGCCCGGGCCACCCCCCACACCGACGATGCTGGCTACTTGTAGGTCAGCTGCGACATGACGTACGCGGCCTGGAGGGCGTCCCAGGAAGCCGGGAAGGCGTACTTGTTGTCCTCGGTCGGCCAACCGTCGAAGTCGTCCTGGTTGTAGAAGGTCTGGGAACCACCGTGGAACAGCGGGATGTACGGGACATCCTCGACGATGGCCTCCTGGATCTTGCCGTAGGCCTCCTTCTTCACAGCCTCGTCGTTCGTCTGGGCGGCAGTGTGGACGGCCTCGTCGACGACCGGGTTCGAGTACCGGGCGAAGTTGGTCTGACGCGCGTCGAGCGGGGTACCGACCGGGGTCGTGTAGTCCGTGGTGAACGAGTTGCGGTAGATCGTGTACGGATCGGAGATCGGGGTGCCGAACAGCGCGGAGATGATCATCTCGTAGTCGCCGACCTGACGATCCTCCGTGTACTGGTCGAGGGTCACGGTCTCGGACTTGACCTCGATCCCGGCAGCCTTGGCCTGGGAGACCATCAGCTCGGCCGCGGCGTTGGCGTCGGACCAACCTTCGACGGAGTTGACGGTGAAGGACGCGCGCTGGCCATCCTTGGCGTAGATGCCGTCGCCACCGAGCGTGTAACCGGCGTCCTCGAGGATCTTCTTCGCCTCCTCGACGTCGGCGCCACCGTCGACGAGCTGCGGCAGGCCGTCCTTGATCCACTGCTCGTCACGCTCGGGGAGGGTGAACGTCGGCGCGGCGAGGCTGGCGTGACCGTAGTACGCCTTCTCGTTGATCTCGTCACGGTTGAGCACCTTGCTGAACGCCTGGCGCACGGCCTTGTCGGTCTGCGCGCCTTCGCATCCGAGCTCTGCGTTGGAGCAGGTGAGGATGGTGAGCGGGTTGGGCGAGCTGAGTCGCAGGTAGCCGAGGTGACCGTCGGCGGTGAGCGTCGTCGGGTCCGGGACGAACATCGTCGAGTAGTCGAGCTGACCGGCCTTGAAGAGCGACTCGGCCGAGGAGTTGCCGTCGATGCCGAGGTACTGGACCTCGTTGATCGTCGGGCGCTCCGCATCCCAGTAGCTGTCGTTCTTCACGACGTTGTAGGACGCGTCGGTGACCGTCGAGAGCTTGAACGGGCCGGTGCCGACCGGGGCTTCGGCGTTGGTGAAGGTCACCAGATCGGCTTCCTTCTCGAATACATGCTTCGGGACGATGTAGGTGGAGCCGAGGATGGCGTACTCGTTGGTGTACGAGGGCTCCTTGAACTTCAGCTCGACGGTGGTGTCGTCCGCCTTCACGGCCTCGGCCAGGTAGTCCATGGACACGGCCTCGTTGGTGAAGGAGTAGATGACGTCATCGACGGTGAGGTCGGTGCCGTCGTTCCACTTCGCGCCCTCGCGGATGCCGATCTTCAACGACGTCCCGTCCTCGGACCATTCGTACTCGGTACCGAGCAGCGGGATGGGGTCGCCGACGTCGGCCTTGTTGTAGAAGAAGAGAGGTTCGTAGATCGAGCCGAGCGTGCCGGGAAGCAGCGTCGGCGAGTACGGGTTGAAGTTTGCGACGATGGGCGTCTGGGAGCCCGCGAACACGGCCAGCACGGGGCCCTCGGTCTTCACCTCCGTCCCTGCGGACGATCCGCCGCCGGCCGGGGAGTCCGAGCCCGAACAGGCCGAGAGCCCCAGCACACCAGCCATGAGCGCAGCAACAGCTGCCCTCTTCCAACCGCTCTTGGTCAACATCTTTGTTCCTTCCAAGTCCCCAGGCATTGCCCAGAAAACGCTGACGTTCCTCCGTACCGAGGCATCCGGCCTGTGGAAGGCATGACCACTCCGTCACGGACTTAGGACGAGGTTAGGAGTGGACCCGCGACTACGTCAACTTCCTTCGCGACCTCGACCTGCCTCGGAGGAAACTTTCTGACGCGCCCGGACCGGCACGTTGACGGGGCTTTCAGCATGTAGTTAATCTCCAGTCGCAATCCGTAGTCGGAAGATTCCCTACCGATGCGATCCCTGACGAAGTGGAGCTCGACGTGGACTCTCCGACCTTTCAGCCTGATGCGCTTAACGGCTTCACCACCGAGATGGTCGACCCCACGTACCGCGATCTCGACCTGATGACCACCGACGAGATGGTGCGCGCCATGAATGAGGCGGAGGCCGAGGTGCCCCGCGCGGTGGCCGCCGCCTCACGCGCGCTCAGCGCGGCCGTCGACGCCGTCGCCGCGCAGCTCGCCGCGGGCGGACGTCTCCTCTACGTCGGTGCGGGAACTCCCGGTCGGCTCGGTGTGCTCGACGCGTCCGAGTGTCCGCCGACGTTCTCGACCGAACCGTGGATGGTGCAGGGCGTCATCGCCGGAGGTCCGTCCGCGCTGACCGCGGCCATCGAGGGTGCGGAGGACGACGAGGACGCCGGCCGTCGGGACCTGGACGAGCTGGGCGTGAACGCGAAGGACGCCGTGGTGGGGATCTCCGCCTCGGGGCGGACCCCTTACGTGCTGGGCGCGATGCGGGCCGCCCGCGCCGTCGGGGCGGTGACCGTCGGGGTGTCGAGCAACGAGGGATCGCGTCTGTCCGCAGCCGCCGAGTTCCCGATCGAGGTGGTTGTCGGGCCGGAGATCATCTCGGGATCGACGCGTCTGAAGGCGGGTTCGGCACAGAAGCAGGTGCTCAACATGCTGTCGACCCTGTCGATGGTGAAGCTGGGGAAGACCTACGGCAACCTCATGGTCGACGTGTCGGCCTCCAACCACAAGCTTGAGGTCCGGGCCCAGAATCTGGTGCGAGAGATCACCGGGGTCGACGTCGAGACTGCCCGGGCTGCGCTCGCCGCAGCCGATCAGGAGGTGAAGACGGCGATCGTCTGCATCACGCGCGACGTCGATGCGCCGACGGCACGTGGCTTGCTGGCCCGGGCCAACGGTTTCCTGCGCCGCGCCCTGAGCGCCTGAGCCCCGGTCGGACCTCAGCGGTTCCGCACCGGAACGGGGTGGCCGCCGTCGTCAGCGCCTGACCGGCCGCCGTCGTCAGCACCTGGCGCCCCGAGCCGCCGTCGGGCCGCGCCCGAAAGGCGGCACGTACCCGATCGCATGGCGAGACGAGGAGGTGAGCCCCTCACCCCACCCATACCCGCCCTTTACGGTGGAGACATGGCCGAGGTCGAGATCGCCACGCCGCGGGGTGTCATCCTCGCGGGCACCTTCGAACCCGGGACGGGGACGACGGCGGTGCTCTTCGCCCACGGTTTCCTCTCGGACCGCCACTCCTCGATGCGGTTCGACATCCTCGCCTCCGCCTACCGCACCGCCGGTCACGCCACCCTGCAGCTCGACTTCTCCGGGTGCGGCGCCAGCGGCGACGACGTCGTCACGGTCGCCGGGGAGGTCGAGGACCTGCGCTCGGCGTCGGCCTGGCTCACGGAGCAGGGCTACCCGGTGCAGGTGGTCCACGCCCACTCCTTCGGCACGCTCGCCGCGATGCGCGCCCAGCCGCCCGACGTCGTCACGATGGTGCTGACCGGGCCGCTCACGGGCCCGATGTCCTACCCGTGGGAGGAGATCTTCTCCCCCGGCCAGCTCGACGACCTCGAGCAGCACGGCTACGCCCGCATCCCCGACGACAACGAGGCCGCCACCCGCGAGTACTCGGTGATCTCCAAGCAGACCCTGGCGGACTACTCCCTCATCAACCCCGCAGAGCTGCTGGGCGGCGTGCGCGTGCCGGTGCTGCTCATCCACGGCGAGGAGGACGAGGCGGGCACCGACCTGGTGGCCCTGAGCCGGGAGGGGCTGCCGCTCCTGCCCGCCGGGTCACGCCTGGAGGTGGTCGACGGCGCCGCGCACGGGATGCGGGACCGGATCGACGTGGTCGTCGAGCTCGCGCTGGACTGGGTCGCGGAGCACCTGCGCTTCGACCGGGAGGAGCTCGGGAGCCGCTGAGGCTCAGTCCGCCTCGCCGTCGTAGCGGCGCTGCCAGGCCCCCTCGAGGCTGGCGGGCACGAACCCCATCCGCTCGTTGATGGCCAGCATGTGCCGGTTCTCCCCGGCGTTCCAGGTGTGCAGGCGCCGCAGGGCCGGCTGCGTCGTCGCGAGGAGCTGGAGGTTCGCCGCCTTGACGAGCAGACCGAGGCGGCGGCCCCGGTGCTCGCCGTGGACGAGGGTGTTGTACTGGTACGCCACCTCGGGCCGGCTGCGCGGGAGCACCACGTACGTGAACGCGACGAGCTCCCCGCCGGGCACGTGCTCGGCCGCGCTGAGCACGTAGCGCTGGTCCGCGCCGGCCAGCTCCTCCTCCATGTCCCGGATGCGCTGCGCGTCCCAGGCCTCCTCGCGGAAGTCCAGGCCCCCGAGGGGCACGTCGACGCTCATCCGCCGCTGGAGCTCGGCGAGGGAGTCGAGCCACTCCTCGGGGGCCCGGTCGGTCCACTGCACGAGGCGGTAGTCCGGCCCGGCCACCGCCTCCGCCTCGCCGCGCCACGCGGTCACCCGGTCGGGGTCCACGGGCAGGTGCAGCGTCGACTGCCGCTCGCCCTGCTCGAGGGCGAACCCGTGCCGGCGCGCGAAGCGGGCTGCGTCGTCGTCCGCGGGAATCCGGCCGACGCCGGTGCGCGGGACGACGGCGTCGCTGCCCTCGGGCGCCTCGGCCGCGTGGGAGGTCCAGGTGGTCACCGTGGCACGGCCGGCCGCGCGGATCCGCTCTTCGGCGGCGTGCCACAGCGCGGTCCCGACGCCGCGGTGCCGGGCGGCGGGCCGGACCACGACCTCCGCCTCGGCGAGGTGGTGGTTGTCGGTGCGCGGCAGGGAGAACCACGCGTAGCCGAGGACGTCTGCGGGGTCGGACGGCAGGGAGGCTCCGGCGTCGTCCCCGGCTCCCGCGCCGTCGCGGAGGGCGACCAGCAGCGTCCGGGCGGCGTGGCGCTGCTCGGCGAGCATGGCGACGAGAGCGGCGGGCGGGTCGGCGAAGTCGTCGTGGCCGAGGACGGCACGCATGGACTCGGCGAAGACCTCGTGCCACGCCTGCACCGCTGCCGACGCCGGCGCGTCGGTGTGCGGGGGCCGCGGCACCTCGACGACGCGCATCTCCATGCCGGGAGGATCGCACCGGCCGCCGCGCGGGCACCACGTTTTTTGGCGCCCACGTCCCGGGGCGGACGGAACCGAGTCACGGACTGGTCGGGTCAGGGGCTGGTCGGGTCAGGGGCTGGTCGGGTGCAGGCGCACCACGACTCCCCGGTGGTCGCTGCGACCGCGCTCGGCGACGAGCGCCGCCGTCACGTCGTAGCGGGCGGGGTCGACGAGCACGTGGTCGATTGTCGAGCCGAGGAAGACGGGCAGCCGCGAGGGCCACGTGGCGATCCCGCCGAGGCCGGCCTCCACGCCGGCGTCGACGCACCGGCCGAGGTCCTGCAGCGGTGCGTGGTCGAGGGTCGCGTTGAGGTCGCCGGCCAGGATCAGTCCGTCGGGGCCGCCGGGGCCGCACAGCCCGACGATCGCCTCCAGGTCGGTCAGCCACGCCTCGTGCGTCTCGTGGACGGGGGCCATAGCGTGCACGCCCACGAGCACCGGGCCGACGCCGGAGGCGGGCTCGGCCCGGACCGAGACGCGTTCGGTGGCCGGCCCGTCGGTCTGCACGTACTCGCCCATCGCGGAGGAGACCAGGAGCGTGGTGGTGGGGGCGTCCGCCGCGCCTTCGTGGCCGGCGCTGGCGGCGAAGACCTGGAACGTCTCGCCGTCGGCGCCGAGGTAGGTGGCGACCTGCTGCGCCTGGAGCTGCGACGTCTCGTTCAGGACGAGGACGTCCGCGCCGGTCTCCTCGGCGAGCGCCGCGACGTCGTCGGCGCCGGTGCGGCCCTCGAGGGTGTTGTAGGTCAGCACGGTGATCGTGCCGTCGCCGGCGTCGGCCTCGCGCAGGCCGCGGTCCGCGGTGAGCTCGTGCGGGTTGGCCAGCCCCCGGTCCCACACGTACCAGGCGTGCGCCGCTGCGACGCCCAGGAGGACCGCCCCGAGCAGGAAGCTCTTGTTGCCGCCGGAGAACCAGGACTTCCGCACGACGCCGACGATCAGCACGACGACGCCGACGACGGCGAAGAGCGCCGCGAGGAGCGGGCGCAGCGCGATGACCTGGACGAGCGGGTACGTGGTGGTCAGGCCCGCCCACTCCGGGTTCACCCTGGCGAGCCACTCGGGGTTGACGGTGAGCACGGCGGCGGCGCCCAGCAGCAGGACGAGGAGCCAGCCGATCACGCGCACGCCGTCATTGAAGCACCCGGGACGGGGCGGCCCGGGGTGATCGCGCGGCGTGGGCCGAGGCGATCGGCGTGGCGCGGGCAGAGGCGATCGCGTGGCGTGGGCCGCGCCCTCCTCTACCGCTGTCGGCGGGGCTTGGGATGGACGACGGCGAAGCGCTCCAGCACCACCGGCATGTCGGGCGCGAAGGTGCGTCCGACCTTGGCCAGCACTTCGGTGATGTACGCCGCGTGCGCCTCGCGCCAATGCTCCAGCGAGCCGTCACCCTCGCCCTCGGCGGCCGCGTGGTCTGCGGGGACACGGTCGAACGGCACCACCTCGACGGCCTCCGTGCGGATCAGCGCCCGCGGCTCCCCGGACCCGTCGCAGAGGATGCCGAGCGCACCCGGCTCGGGCAGAGCCTCGCCGTCGGCCTCCCACTCCCACAGGGCGCTGGAGGTGGCCGTCTTGCGGCCGGCGAGGACGAGGGCGAGGAGCTCGTCGGCCATCTCGGCACTGTCGCCGAAGGACCAGGCCGGCGGGGTGAGGGACCCCGCGGTGCCGACGCCGCCGATGGGCTCGATCTTGGTCAGCCCGAGGACCTTGCGGGCTTCGGCCCAGAAGTACTCGAGGGCGTCGTCGCTCGGGGCGGTGGTCTCCATGGGAGCGAGTCTGGCAGCAGCGCGGGGTCCGGGCCGCCCCCTTCACGCGTACCGGGCCCGCCCGTCGGGCGGTGGCGACCCGCCCGTCAGGCGTACTGAGCCTGGAGGAACGCGTGCACCTCAGCGACGGTGTCCGCGGAGACGCCGTGCCCGAGGCCGGGATGGACGGAGGCGGTGAGCTCGGAGTGCCGCGGCAGCCAGGCGTCGGTCCGGTCCACCAGGAAGGAGGCGATGACCGGGTCCGCGGCGCCGCGCGAGTAGAGCACCGGCGGGCGACGCTCGGCGAGCACGGCGTCGCCGGGCAGGTCCCCCGGCGCGACGAACCCGGACAGCAGCACCACGTGGTCGACGGCCTCCGGGCGCTGCCGCATGGCCTGGACCGCGACCGCCCCGCCCTGGGAGAAGCCCAGCAGGCCGACGGCGGACGGGGCCTCGTCCAGGCTGTCGAGCCAGTCCAGCACCGCGAGCGCCGCGGTGTTGGTGCCGTCCTCGCGCAGGCGGTCCGTCGTCGGGGTCTGGCGGTGGCCGAGAGGCCCGGCGAGCTCGCCGTCGAGCGGGAACCACTCATAGCCGACCCGATTGGTGCCGGGGGCGCGCAGGGACGCGACGACGGCGTCCGCCGGCAGGTGCGGGGCCAGTCCGAAGAGGTCGTTCTCGTTGGAGCCGTAGCCGTGGAGGAGCACCAGCAGGGGACGGCCGGCGCGGCTGCCGGCGGGAGCGGACCACCGGACGGTGTCGCGGTCGATGGAGAGGGTCATGCGGGGGTGAACCCCGCCAGGCGGCGCGGCATTCCGCCCGGCGGTCCGTCGGGCGCTCGCCGCGGGCCGGGGGTCAGCCGGCGCCGTCGTCAGCAGTCGGCGACCCCGAGCGAGGCCTGCCCCGCAGCGGTGCGCGCAGATGCCGTTGTCGTCCGTGCGCGGGCGGCGGCGACGCGACCGGCGCCGACGCGCTCACGCAGCCGCGCGACGAGGGCGGCGCCCGGCAGGGGACGCCGGACCACGCGGTCCGGCTGCTCGCGCAGGAGGCGCGCGAGCTCGGCGGCGGCCAGGGCCTCGTCCAGGCGGATCCGGCCGAGAACTTCGTGCGGGTGCCCGACGTAGGGCTCCATCGGATTTCTCCTTGTGTGTCTGAGGTGGGTGGTCAGGACGTCCGGGTGGGGTACGGGCCGGCGCCGTCGGGGCGGGGTCCGTGCGGCGTCAGCGCCCTCAGGCCGCACGCGGCGGCCAGGCGGTGCTGTCCGTCGGGTGGCTCTGCGGGGAGGGACGGTGGGTGAAGGCGTGGCCGCGGTCGTCGTCGCGGACGACGCGCAGGAGGTGGAGCGTGTAGACCGCGAGCGCCAGCCCCGCGATCAGCCAGATAAGTGGTGCGATGCCCATGGCAGAAATACTGCTGTCGTTGTTCATCTGCCACCAGTGGCAGCTATGCCCCGTTCCATCGATTTCCTGCCACATCCGTGGGACGATGGTCCGCATGATCACCAACGTGGTCGCGATCGTCTACGACGGCGTCTCCCCGTTCGAGCTCGGCGTGGTGTGTGAGTCGTGGGGCATGGACCGCTCTGAGATGGGGCTGCCCACGTTCGACTTCGCCGTGTGCGCGCCGGAGCCGGGGACCGTGCGGACGTCGATGGGGTTCGACCTGCAGGTGCACCACGGCCTGGACCGTGCGGCCGACGCCGACCTCGTCGTCATCCCGGCGGTGCCGCGCGCCGCCGACGTGCCGCCGGCGGTCGTCGAGGCGCTTCGGGAGGCGCACGCGCGCGGCGCGCGGGTGATGTCGGTGTGCTCGGGGGCGTTCGCGCTCGGGGCGGCCGGGCTGCTCGACGGGCGTCGGTGCACCGCTCACTGGATGCACACCGACGAGCTGGCCGCCCGCTTCCCCAAGGCGCACGTGGTCCCCGAGGTCCTCTACGTCGACGACGACCGCGTCCTCACCTCGGCCGGCACGGCCGCCGGGCTGGACGCGTCCCTGTACCTGTGGCGCGAGGAGTTCGGCGCCGCCGCGGCCAGCCTGGTCGCGCGCCGCATGGTGGTGCCGCCGCAGCGCGAGGGCGGCCAGGCGCAGTTCATCGCCAACCCCGTGCCCGAGTGCGACAGCGAGACGCTCGGTCCGGTGCTCACCTGGATCGTCGAGCACCTGGACGAGGAGCTCGCCGTCGACGACCTCGCCGCACGGTTCGCGATGTCGCCGCGCACCTTCGCCCGGCGCTTCCGCGCGGAGACGGGCACGACGCCGCACGCCTGGATCACCACGCAGCGCCTCCACCGGGCCGAGCAGCTGCTCGAGGGGACCGACCGGTCCGTCGACCAGATCGCGAACGACGTCGGGTTTATGAACGCCGCGACGCTGCGACACCACCTGCGGCGCGTGCGGGGGCTGAGCCCACAGCAGTACCGTCGCCGGTTCCGCACGGCCCCGCGCGAGCCGGTGGAGGTCACGGCCTGAGTGCGGAGGTGCCTGCCACGGCACCGGGCCGCAGCACCGCGGTCTCTCACGGCCCCACTTCCCCCTGGTCCTCGCTGACTTCTAGCCGGTCTGTGCGACTAGGAGCCGTCGCGAACCGTCCAGGAGTCGCACAGGGCGGCCAGGAGTCAGTTGGGCAGGCGGCAGGGGGGGACGATGGGGGCCACCCGTCCGGCGGGTTCGGACGCGCGGTCAGGCGGTGCCATCAGCCCCGGGACGAAGCCGCGGGTCGTATCGGCGACAATGGGAGATCGTGAGCACGAACCGGGACGAGTCGACGGCGGCGCAGGCAGCGTCGTCGCCCCTGCCGACCGGTGACGCCCCGGGTGATGACCGCCGACGCACGGACGAGCGCAGCGATGACGGCACCCGCGGCGACGGCGCCCGCGGTGACGGTGCGCGACGACGTCCCCGCCGCCGCGGAGGCCGCGGCCGGCCGGCGCCTGAGCGTGGACAGCAGCCCGACGGCGAGCGCGGCCGCCCCCCGCAGCGTGACAGCGGCGACGGCAGCCCCGACCGACGCGACGACAACCGGGACACCGACCGCCCGCGCGGCCGTCGTCGCGGCGGCTTCCGCCCCTACACCGAGGAGCAGCTGGCGACCCGCCGCGCCGCCCTCCCGAAGATCACCTACCCCGAGCAGCTGCCCGTCTCGGCGCGGCGCGAGGAGATCGCCGAGGCCATCCGCGACCACCAGGTGGTGATCGTGGCCGGCGAGACCGGTTCGGGGAAGACCACGCAGATCCCCAAGATCTGCCTCGAGCTCGGCCGCGGGATCACGGGAACGATCGGTCACACGCAGCCGCGCCGGATCGCCGCCCGCACGGTGGCCGAGCGCATCGCCGAGGAGCTCGGCGTGGAGCTAGGTGGGGCCGTCGGCTACCAGGTGCGCTTCACCGACCAGGTCTCGGCCACGACGCTCGTGAAGCTCATGACCGACGGCATCCTGCTCGCGGAGATCCAGCAGGACCCCCTGCTGCGCCGCTACGACACGATCATCGTCGACGAGGCCCACGAGCGGAGCCTGAACATCGACTTCCTGCTGGGCTACCTCGCCCAGCTGCTGCCCAGGCGGCCGGACCTCAAGCTCATCATCACCTCGGCCACGATCGACTCCGAGCGCTTCGCCGCGCACTTCGGGGTGCGCGAGGGCGACCGCCCGGACGGCGAGCTGGTCCGACCGGCGCCGGTGGTGGAGGTGTCCGGCCGCACGTACCCGGTCGAGCTCCGGTACCGGCCCCTCGTCCCCGACGCGGACGAGGAGTCCGACGACTCCCCCGACAGCGGCGACGACGAGAACGCCCAAAGTGCCCGTTCGGCCCCGAGAACGGGCAGCAAGGGCGTGGTCGGCGGCCGAGCCGGCGGCCCCCGCGAGGAACCGATCGACCAGGTCACCGGCATCACGATGGCCGCGGACGAGCTCATGGCCGAGGGCCCGGGCGACATCCTGGTGTTCCTGTCCGGCGAGCGGGAGATCCGGGACACCCACGTCGCCCTCGCCGAGCACCTCGGCCCCCGCTACCTCGCCCCCGGCACGGCGAAGGGGTCCGGGCTCCGGCCCGACGCCGTCGAGATCGTCCCGCTGTACGCCCGCCTCTCCTCGGCGGAGCAGCACCGCGTCTTCGAGCACCACACCACCCGGCGCATCGTGCTGGCGACGAACGTGGCGGAGACGTCGCTGACGGTGCCGGGCATCCGGTACGTGATCGACCCGGGCACGGCGCGCATCTCGCGGTACTCCAGCCGCACCAAGGTTCAGCGCCTGCCGATCGAGCCGATCTCCCAGGCCAGCGCCAACCAGCGCTCCGGCCGGTGCGGGCGCGTGGCGGACGGCATCGCGATCCGCCTGTACTCGGAGTCCGACTTCGCCTCACGGCCGGAGTTCACCGAGCCGGAGATCCTGCGCACCTCCCTCGCCTCCGTGATCCTGCAGATGGCGGCGCTCGGCCTGGGCGACGTCGCGAAGTTCCCGTTCGTCGACCCGCCCGACACCCGCGCCGTGCGCGACGGCGTGCAGCTCCTGCACGAGATCGGTGCCCTCGACCCGGCCGCCACCGACCCGCGGAAGCGGCTCACCGACGTCGGCCGCCAGCTCGCCCAGCTGCCGATCGACCCGCGCCTGGGCCGGATGCTGCTCGAGGCGCAGAAGAACGGCTGCGCCGCCGAGGTCATGGTCATCGTGGCGGCACTGAGCGTGCAGGACGTGCGCGAGCGCCCGGCCGAGCACCAGCAGGCCGCCGACGAGAAGCACCGCCGCTTCACCGACCCCACCTCGGACTTCCTCGCCTACCTCAACCTCTGGCGCTACCTGCGCACCCAGCAGCGCGACCTCTCCGGCTCGGCCTTCCGCCGCCTGTGCCGCTCCGAGTTCCTCAACTACCTGCGCGTCCGCGAGTGGCAGGACGTCGTCGCCCAGCTGCGCCAGCTGGCCAAGCCGCTCGGGCTGACGCTCAAGCCGATCGCCCTGCCCCACGAGGGCGAGATCGCGGCGACGGCGGAGAAGACCCAGGACGGCCGGCCGGACACGGCCCGGGCGGTGGTCGCCGTCGGCCGGTCCTCCGACGCCGTGAGCGCGGACGCGCTGCACCAGTCGCTGCTGGTCGGCCTGCTGTCCAACCTCGGCTCCTACGACGAGCGGCGCCGCGAGTACGCCGGCGCGCGCGGGACCCGCTTCGTGATCTGGCCCGGGTCCGGACTGGTGAAGAAGACCCCGGCCTGGGTCATGGCTGCCGAGCTGGTCGAGACCTCCCGGCTGTTCGCCCGCACCGTGGCGCGGATCCAGCCGGAGTGGGTCGAGCCGCTGGCCGGGCACCTGGTCAAGCGCTCCTACTCCGAGCCGTACTGGTCCACCAAGCAGGGCGCGGCCATGGTCAAGGAGAAGGTCCTGCTCTACGGCATGACCCTCGTGGCCGACCGGAACGTGCTGCTCGGCCGGCTCGGCGACCTCCCGATGGGCGACGTCACCGCCCGCGAGCTGGCCCGGGAGATGTTCATCCGGCACGCGCTGGTGGGCGGCGAGTGGCGCACGCACCACAAGTTCTACGCGCGCAACCGTGAGCTGCTCGCCGAGGCCGGGGAGTTCGAGAACCGGGCGCGCCGTCGTGGGCTCGTGCTCGACGAGGACGGCCTGTTCGACTTCTACGACGAGCGCATCCCGGACCACGTCGTCTCCGCGCGCCACTTCGACTCCTGGTGGAAGAAGGCGAGCCGCGAGGACCCCGAGCTGCTCACCTTCACCCTCGACCTGCTCGTCCCCGACGCCGGAGCGGTCTCGGCCACCGACTTTCCGGACACCTGGCGCCAGGGCGACCTCACGTTGCCGCTGACCTACCAGTTCGAGCCGGGCAGCTACTCCGACGGCGTCACCGTGCACGTCCCGGTGGAGGTGCTCGGACGGCTGCGGCCCGACGGGTTCGATTGGATGGTCCCGGGCCTCGCCCTCGAGCTGGCCACCGCCACGATCCGGGCGCTGCCGAAGAAGATCCGCGTGCAGCTCGTCCCGGCCCCCGACGTCGCCGCCCAGGTGGTCCAGCTGCTGCCGGACTGGGCCTCGGTGGCCCCCGCGGCGCCGGGAGCGCCGTCGTACCACGAGGCCTTCGCGACGGCGGTGCGCACCCTGCGCGACGTCGAGATCCCCGAGGACGCCTGGGACGACGAGAAGCTGCCCGACCATCTGCGGATGACGTTCCGGGTGCTCTCCGAGCGCGGCGCCGTGCTGTCCGAGGGCAAGAACCTCGTGGCGCTGCAGCGCGAGCTCGCCCCGCAGACGCAGCGGGCCGTCAGCTCCGCCGTGCGCGGGGCGGTGCGGATCGCGCTCGAGGAGGCCCAGGCGCGCTCGGGTCGGGCCGCGGGACCCGTTACCGGTGCCGCGGGCGGGAGCGGTGCCCCGGCCGGCCCGGCGGGGGCCGTCGCCGAGCCCGGGAACGGCCGTGCCTTTGGGGCCGGCCCGACGGCGATGCTGCCGGAGCAGGAGAACCTCACCACCTGGCCGGACGTCCCGGGCGGGAAGATCCCCCGCCAGGTGGAGTCGACCGGGGCGCACGGGCTCGTGGTGCGCGGGTACCCGGCGCTGGTCGAGGAGCGGCCGGCGCGGGGGGCGAAGACGGGGCCCACCGTGGCGCTGCGCGTCCTGGCCGACGCCGCCGCGCAGGTCCGCGCGCACCGCATCGGCCTGCGCCGGCTCGTGCTGATCGAGACCGCCATGAACGCCCAGCGGGTCACGACCCGGTGGACCGGGAAGGAGGCGCTGACGCTCGCCGCCAGCCCGTACCCGAGCACGGAGGCGCTGGTCGCGGACGTGCAGCTGGCCGCCGTCGGGGCGCTGGTGGACGAGTGGACCGCGAGCCAGGGCGGACGACAGGTCCGGGACGCCGCGGCGTACGGCGAGCTGGTCGCCCACGTTCGCACGCACCTGGAGGAGCGGGTGCACCAGCTGATCCGCCAGGTCGTCGCCACCCTCGACGCGCACCGCGAGCTTGAGGCGACGATCAAGGGCGCGACGTCGATGTTCCTGCTCAACACCCTCACCGAGGTGCGCGACCAGGTGGCGAAGCTCGTGCGTCCGGGGTTCATCTCCGCGACTCCGCCCGAGCGCCTGGTGCACCTGCCGCGCTACCTGCGGGCCGCGCAGCGCCGGATCGAGCGGGCGCAGCAGAACGTGCACCAGGACGCGAACCTCGCGTGGACGATCGGTGAGCTGGAGGACGCGTACGAATCCGCCGTCGACGCCTCGGAGCGGCTGGCGCCCGATCCGGCCCGCGACGCCACCCTGGAGGAGGTGCGCTGGCTCATCGAGGAGCTGCGCGTCAGCTTCTTCGCCCAGCAGCTCGGCACCCCGGTGAAGGTCTCCGAGAAGCGGATCCGCAAGGCGCTGGCGCAGGTGTGACGTCGAGGGCGCGAACCCTGCGCCTGTCCACCCCTGGCCTCGGCGTGTTGGATCACCCCGCCAACCACGTTGGAGTGGCCTCGCATTGCCGGCCAGTGAGCACGGAAGAAGCCGGGAACGGACCCGCCCGGACGGGACGGTGAAGTCCTGGAAACCGGCTGGTGAAGGGCTGGCAAAACGGCCCGAAGAGCGACACGCCGAGCGACCCGCAACACCGGGCGGGTTTCGGACGTACGTGGAGTGTTTCGACTTTCGCCGCCCTCGAGACGTCCGTACGTTGGCGCCCGCCGGTCACCGTGGCCGGCCACGTCTGAGAGAGGGAGTTCCCTTGAACAGCAAGAAGATCTGGCTCGTTTCCAGCCTGTCCGCCCTGGGCCTCGTCGGTGGTGCCTCCGGTGCCATCGCGCACCCGGTCCACGACGCCAAGCCCAGCGGCGAGATCCGTCAGAGCGCCTTTTTCGACCGGAGCGCCGAGGACGACCACGGCAAGCGTGGCCACGCCCGGGGACTCGCCCTGGGGCACCTGAAGCACGAGCTCACGGATGAGGACCGCACCGACGGCCTCAAGCTCGGCCACAGGATCGGCCTGGGGCACCTGATGTCCCACGGCCTGGGCCACCTCAACCACGACCATCCCTATGCCGGCGACGCCCCGGCGACCGAGGAGCCGGAGGCTGAGGCCCCGGTCGACGAGATTCCGGCCGACGAGGTCCCGGCGGACGAGCCCGAGGGCGAGGAGCCCACGGACGAGATTCCCGCCGAGGAGCCGGCCGACGAGGACACTCCCCCGGTGACCGAGGAGCCGGAGGCTGAGGCCCCGGTCGACGAGATTCCGGCCGACGAGGTTCCGGCGGACGAGCCCGAGGGCGAGGAGCCCACGGACCAGATTCCCGCCGAGGAGCCGGCCGACGAGGACACCCCCCCGGTGACCGAGGAGCCGGAGGCTGAGGCCCCGGTCGACGAGATTCCCGCCGAGGAGCCCGAGGCTGACGAGCCGGTCGCCGAGGAGCCTGCGGACGAGATCGTCCCGCCGGTGAACGAGGCACCGGTGGACGACGCCCCTGTGGCCGTCGAGCCGCCCGTTGAGGAGCCGGTAATCGAGGCCCCGACCGACGAGGACCCGGTGGCTGACGCCCCGGTGACCGAGGAGCCCGACGCCACCGACCCGGCCGCCGTCCCCAACCCCGAGGCCACGACCTCCGTGGACGTCAACGTCGAGGTGGCGGTGAACGAGTAAGCACCCCTCTCGTACCGCGGCACGGCCGCACCGGCTTCTGGTCGGTGCGGCCGTGTCATGTCCCGGGCGGCGCGTGCCGCCCGTCGCTCCCCAGAACATGGGACGCCCGACTCACATGGGAAACGGTCAGAGGACGTCGACAATGTTCCGGGCTCACTACGCATGCCATGCAGCGAGCTGTCCCCCTACCTAGGAGCCTCACCGTGAAGGTCCTCCCCATGCTCGCCGCCGCATCGATTGCCCTCACGGGCCTGAGCGCCTGCTCCGCGGAGGCCGAGCCGGCCGCCACGGCGGCGCCGACGGCCGCCGCACCAGCACCCGAGACGTCCGAGCCGGTCGCCGAGGAGACGGCGGAGAAGCCGCTCGCCAGCGGCGACACGATCACCGCCGAGCAGGTCGTCGGCCTGGCGGAAGGCTTCCGCGCCTACACCATGATCGATGGCTCCCAGGTGGCCATCGCTGACGCCGAGGAGCTGCCCCAGGTCGTCATCGACGACGTCGTCGCCGGCGGTAACCAGGTCACGGGCGGGGCACTGACGGCGGAGAGCAGCCAGGCATTCATCGCCTACACCGAGGGCAAGGTCGAGGAGACCGGCCGCAAGATCGTCGCGGTCTACCCCGCCACCGGGCACCGCACCCCTGAGGACGCCGAAGCAGGCAAGGTGACGTCGTACTGGGGCACCTACGCCGACATGCAGACCTTCTTCGACACCATGGACGAGGCCAAGGCTGTCGCCGACGCCTACGTCGCCACGCAGGAGCCGCTCACCCGGGTCACCATCGTCTTCGGCTGACACACCGGCAGACACCCAGACGGCCACGCGCGCTCCCCTTGCTGAGCCTGGCGTCAACGACGAGCTTCGGGAGGTTCATCCGGAGGCCCAACAAGCTCCGCCGGACTAACGCGAGTCCGCCTTCTCAGCTTCCGGCGTCGGTGCCAGCAGAGACTTCATCTTGTCGGCGATGAGGTTCACGGCCCTGCGGGGCGCGAGCCGGGACAAGAGGTCGATCATGCGGGCGTCCCTGCCGATCACCACGCGGAAGGCACCCTTCTCGATGCCCGCGAGGATCTGGCGGGCGGCCTCGGGCGCCGTCGTCAGCGACACCGACGAGTTCTCCGCCGAGGCGTTCTGGCCAGGAACCATGGCGCCGGAGTTGGCCGCAATGTCGGTCGCGACACCGCCGGGGAAGACGACCGTCACGGCCACCGGCGTGCCGCGCAGCTCGGCGTACAGCCCCTCGGTGAAGAGCTTGACCGCCGCCTTGCTGGCCCCGTAGGCCGACTGACCCGGCACCGGCGCCAGCGCGCCCATGCTCGAGACGTTGACCAGGCACGCCTCCGGCCGGGCGGTCAGGTGCGGCAGGAACGCCTTGGACATGTTCACCACGCCCCAGAAGTTCACCGCCATGACCTTCTCGATCTCCTCGTACGGCAGGTCCTCGACGCGGACGAACCGCTGGATGATCCCGGCGACACTGACGACGCCGTCCACCTGCCGGTGCGCGGCGATCACAGCGGCGGACAGCGCCTCGACGGCGGCCCTGTCCGTGACGTCGACCGTGTGGGTGGAGAGCCGCTGGTCGGCGGTGGGCACGAGCGCGGCGGTGTCCGCGAGCGCCTGGGCGCCGACGTCGACGGCCGCCACACGGGCCCCGCGGGCGAGCAGCGCGAGCACGACCTCCCGGCCGATGCCGTTGCCGCCGCCGGTGACGACGAAGACCTTCTCAGCGATCTCCATGACTGCTCCCTGGTAGCGAGGTGGACGACCGTGTCCGCCTCCTAAGTTATGGGCAGTCGGCGGCGGCGCTCGGGGACCTAGGTCTTCGACGACTGCGCACCGGCCGAGGTCGAGGTCGCGGCCGCAGACGGGCTCGCTGTGAGCCTCGCCGGGTTAGCGCCGCCGCCGCAGCAGCTGCTCGAACGCCTGCTGCGCCTCCGGCGAGCGCAGCCGCTCGAGGAAGTGACGCCCTTCCACGTCGACCCGCTCCGCGAGCGCGTCGGCGTCGCGCATGAGCGCCTTGGTGATCGCCACCGCACCGGGAGCGCGGGCGGCCACCTGTGCCGCGGACGCGCGCGCGAAGGCATCGAGCTCGTCAACCGAGACCACGGTGTTCGCGAGGCCCCAGGCATGTGCCTCCTCCGCGCTCACCGTCTCCCCGAGCACGAACATCGAGAACGCCCGCACGTGCCCGATGCGCGCAGGCAGCGTGAGCGTGGACGCCGCCTCGGGCACCAGGCCGAGGTCGACGAACGGGGCGGAGAGGAGCGCGTCCTCGGCCAGGTGGACGAGGTCGCAGTGCAGCAGCATGGTCAGCCCGATCCCGACCGCCCGCCCCTGCACCGCGGCGACGATCGGGGTGCGCGCGGTGGCGAGCACCCGGAGGAAGGAGAACGCCGCCACGGCGGCGGGTGCCGCGGCCCCGTCACTCTCGGCACCACCGACGGCCACGAAGTCCGCCAGGTCGTTGCCCGCGCAGAAGCTGTCCCCGGCCGCGCGCAGCAGGATGCACCGGACGGCGTCGTCGTCGTCGGCCCGGGCGACCGCGGCACCCAGCGATGCGTACATCGCCGCGCTCAGCGCGTTCTTCTTCTCGGGCCGGTTGAGCGTCAGCGTGAGCACACCGTCGGCCTGCTCCACCAGCACGTGGTCGCTCACCCAGGACTCCTTCGTCGACGACGGCGAGACGCGGCCAGCGTAGCGCCGGCACCGGGCCGGACCGGGCGCCAGCGACGCCGCAGCGGCCCTACGCCGCCCCGACCACCTGCACGAGCACGATCTTGGCGATGATCCCCAGTGCGAACAGGGCCGCGTAGCCGGCGTCGATTCGCTCGTCCACGGTGCGGCCGTTGGCGTAGGCGAGGATCGCCGGCTGCCCGACGAACCCGGCCAGCCCGCCGGCCGCGCGAGGCGCCGACGTCCCGACCAGCCTGGCGAGCCCGACGAACGCGAGCGCCGCCACCGCGACGACCACCACCGCGAGCGCCACGATCTTCAACCCGGTCAGGCTGAACGCCGACGCCGCGAACGCCTGGCCGGACGCGAGCCCGGTGGCACCGAGGAAGAGCAGCAGCCCCAGCTGGCGGATGGTGAGGTTCGCCGGGCCGGGCAGGCCCCACACCAGCGGGCCGGTGCGCTCGAGCCGGCCGAGGATCATCCCGACCACCAGCGGACCGGCCGCGGAACCCAACGCGAACGTGACCCCGCCGGGCAGCGGCAGCGTCACCAGGCCCACCAGCAGGCCGAGCGCCAGCCCGATCCCGAGCGAGAGGGCGTCGATCTCGCTGACGCGCCGCTGCGAGTCCCCGAAGAGCTCCTTCAGCCCGTGCACCTGCCCTCGCGGGTAGACCACGCGGACGCGGTCGCCGAGCTCGAGCACCAGGTCCTCGTGCGCGAGGAGGTCGAGGTCGCCCCGCTTGACCCGGGTGACGACACCGTGGAACCGCTCGGGCACGTCGAGATCGCCGACGGTCCGGCCGGCCACGGCACGGTTGGAGACGATGAACCGCCGGTAGTCGACCTCGCTGCGGTCGTGCGCGAGGTGCTCGCTCACCCGGCGGCCGAGGTGCTGACGCGCGCGCCGCACGGCGTGCTCGGGCCCGACGACCACCACCCGGTCCCCTGCCCGCAGCTCCTCGTCGGAGGCGACGACGCGGGTCTCGCCCTCGCGCTCGAGGTAGGACAGGCGCACCTGCCGGTCGGCGATCCCCGGGATGTCCAGGAGCCGGGTCGGGTTCTCGACCTCCACGCTGATGTCGATCAGCCCCACGCCGGCCACCGGGTCCGGGTCGCGGCGGGTCTGCCAGGGGCGCGCGAGGACGACGGCGACCACCAGGATCGTCACGACCACGCCGACGGGGTAGGCGAGCGAGTACCCGACGGCGGGCTCCTCGCTCCCGGCCTGCGCCGTCGCCGCCGCGAGCGCCGGGGTGGAGGTGAGCGAGCCGGCGAAGGTGCCGGCCTTCAGGGCAGGGGGGAGCCCCAGGGCACCACCGAGCAGCATCGTGACGACAGCGACCACCGCCAGGACGACCACGGAGCCCCCCATGAGCGGCAGCTGACTGCGCAGGTCACGGAAGAACCCGGAGCCCGCGGCCAGCCCGACCGTGTAGACGAACAGGGCGAGGCCCAGGGACTGCACGAGCCCGAGCCCCTCCCCCAGGCGCGGGTCCATCGCACCGACGGCGAGCCCGACGAACAGCGCGCCGGCCGGGCCGAAGCGCACCGGCCCGAAAGGGATCATGCCGACGAGGGTCCCGAGGGCGACGACGAGCATCATCGTCAGGAGGGAGGAGGAGGCGAGGACGTCGAGCACGGTTCTAGCGTTCCACCCCGGCGCCGACGAGCGTCCGCGCCCTCGCGTTCCGTCCGTCACCCTGGCTCGCGCCGGCGGCGTCGGGCCCGACGGCGGAGCCGCCGTCGTCCCCGGAGCGCAGGTGCGTGAGGATGCGCGTGACCGCCTCTCGGCCGGCGCGGTTCGCGCCGACCGTGGACGACGACGGCCCGTACCCGATGAGGTGCAGGCGCGGCTCGTCGGCCACCTGGGTGCCGTCCATGGTGATGCCGCCGCCGCGGCCGCGCAGGTGCAGCGGGCGCAGGTGGTCCAGCGCGGCGCGGAAGCCGGTGGCCCAGAGGATGACGTCGGCCGGCTGGAAGGAGCCGTCGGCCATGCGGACGCCGTCGGGCTCGATGCGGGTGAACATGGGGTGCCGGTCGAGCACTCCGCGCTCGGCGGCCGCGCGGAGCTCGGGCCGCCAGATCAGTCCGGTGACGGAGACGACGCTCAGCGGTGGCAGCCCCTGCCGGACGCGCTCCTCGACGAGGGCGACCGCCCGGCGTCCGGCCTCGGGGTCGAAGTCCTCGTCCCGCCAGACGGGTTCGCGGCGGGTGACCCACGTCGTCTTCGCCACGTGGGAGATCTCCTCGAGCAGCTGGACTGCGGAGATGCCGCCGCCGACGACCACCACGTGCCGGCCGGCGAACTCCTGCGCGCTGACGTAGTCGGCCACGTGGAGCTGGCGGCCGCGGAAGCTCTCCTGGCCGGGGTAGTAGGGCCAGAACGGCTTCGTCCAGGTGCCGGTCGCGTTGATGACGGCTCGGGCGGCGAACGTGCCCGCGTCAGAGGCGACGAGCAGGCGGCCGTAGGGGTCGTCGTTGGCACGACGGACCTCGCGGACCTTCACCGGGCGGAGGACGCCGAGGTGGAGGGTGCGCTCGTAGTCGGCGAAGTAGGCGGGCAGGACGTCGACGCTGGGCGCCTGCGGGTCAACCTCGGGCTGGGCCATCCCAGGCAGGTCGTAGATGTTGTTGACGGTCGCCATGCGCAGGGAGCGCCAGCGGTGACGCCAGGCCCCGCCGGGTCCGTCCTCGGCGTCGAGGATGACGTACGTCCCCGCCCCGTGTGAGCGCGAGACGTCATCTCCCGCGCGAGAGGTCATGTCCTCCGCGCCCACCCCCTCCGGGCGCGAGACGTCATCTTCTCCGCGAGAAGTCGTTTCCTCCTCCGCGCCGAGCGCCGGGACGAACCCGCGACGGCGAAGGTGGTAGCCCGCCGAGAGTCCGGCCTGCCCCGCGCCGATCACGACGAGGTCGACCGGGACAGCCTCGCAGGCGGGGCCGCCTGTCTCGTCGGGACGAGCGCGCGCCGCCTCGAGGCCGGCATGCGGCATCGAGAGCGGAGAGGTGGTCATGTCCGTGACAACGCGGGCCGACGACAAAGGCTTCCGGACGGCGCCGTGGCATCGGCCACGGCACGGCTGTGTCAATGGTACGTTGACACCACGTCAAGGGGTTCTTGACATGAAGGGAGCGAGCGATGGCTGAACCAGCTGCACCGAGCCTGACGGACGAGGCCGCCAGCCACATCCGCGAGGCGGTGACCACCGCGGTGCTCACCGCGCACGACGGGCTCCCCGACGCGCTCGAGAGCGACCCTGCGGCGCACCTGCTGCTGGTCGCCTCGGCCCGGGAGGCGGCAGACCAGACGGCGGCCCTGCTGCGCTCGGCCGTCGACGGCGCCCGGTCGGCCGGCCACAGCTGGGAGGCGATCGGTCAGGTCCTCGGCGTGAGCCGCCAGGCCGCCCAGCAGCGGTTCGCCGCGCCACGCCCCGTGGAAGGGGCGGGTGGTGACGCGGGGTCGGCGAGGGCGTCCCGTCGGGTGATCACCCCGGTCACGGCCTTCACCGAGATGGCCGCGCTCGAGGAGGCGGGGCGCCACGGCTGGCACGTCGTCAGCTCCGGGACGCTGCACCACCTGGTGGAGAAGTCCCCGTGGCAGTGGGAGCACCGGCGCACGGTCTGGAGCACCGGCGCCCGGCTGCGGCGCATGGTCGACGACGGCTGGGAGGTGGCCGGGGACGTCTCGTTCCCCTGGACGTACTTCAAGCGGCGCACCGACCGGCCCGCCGAGCCCGAGGAGTGACTGCGGCGCCCGCGTCCCACACCGGCGTCCCACTCCGGTCGTCCACAGCCCGGCGGGCCCGACCAAGGCGTTCCACACCGGCGACGCCCGGTGTCGGCGGCGCCCCGTAGTCTCGATGACGTCCGGTCAGCAGACCGGCTGGACAGCGGCGGCAGTCGGTCCGGGGAGTCAGGGAGCCGGGGAGTCGGGGAAGGAGCACGTGCATGGAGCTGCGGGCGGTGCGCGCTCTCGGGGTGGAGCTCCTCGCGCTCCACGGCCTGACGTCGTGGCGGTTCGCGTTCGACAACGCGAAGCGCCGGGCCGGTGCGTGCAAGTTCGACACCCGCACCATCTCCGTCTCCCGCCACCTCATGGCGCTGTACTCGGAGGAGCACGTCCGGGACACGATCCTGCACGAGATCGCGCACGCCCTCGTCGGCCCGAAGCACGGGCACGACCGCGTCTGGCGGGCCAAGGCCCTGGCGATCGGGTGCTCCGGATCCCGGCTCGTCGACGCCGACGCGCCGCGGGCGCCCGCGCCGTGGCGCGGGACCTGCCCGCACGGTCACACGTACGACCGGCACCGCCGCCCCGCACGGCCCGCCAGCTGCACCCGGTGCGACCGACGGTTCAACCCCGACTACCTGCTGACCTGGACGTTCCACGGCCGGGCCACCTCCCCGGGCCCGCAGTACGAGCGCGAGCTCTCACGCCTCCTCGGTGCCCGCAGCCGTCGCGGCGGCGACCGGGCCGGCCTGCCGATCCCGGGACTGCCGGACGCCTTCGGTGCCGCCGGGCGCGCCGCAGCCAGCGCGGCGTCGGACGCGGCGGCCCGCGGTGGCACGCTCGCCCCCGAGCGCGACCCTGCCCGCGACCTGGCGGCCCGAGGTCGCCTCACGCCGGGCACGGTCGTCCGCATCACCGCCCCGGGGAAGTACTTCGGCAGCAGGGTCACCATCCTCAAGAGCGCCCGGACCCGCTACCACGTACGCCGCGGCGAGGACCGCCTCACCGTGCCCTTCGCCTATGTCGAGCCGGTGCCCCCGCGCTGACCGGTGGCTCCTGCGGTGTCGCGCCGATCCGCAGGCTCGAGAGCAGCCCGACGACGAGCGCCCCCGCGGCGATCCAGGCCGCGAGCGAGGCCCCGTCCGTCATCGCCGCGCGGGCGGCGTCGGCCACGAACGCCGTCTGCGGGTCGGCGGCGAGCCGGGCGATCACGCCGCCCGACGTCGCGTTGACCGAGTCGACGAGCGGCTGGACCGCCGGGTTCGCGGCGACCTCGGCCGCGAGCCGGTCCTCCGTGCCGAGCTTGAGGGTGCTGAAGAACGCCGTGCCGAGCACGGCGATGCCGAGCGCGGAACCGGTCTGCCGCGCGGTGCTCTGCGTCGCCGAGCCTTGACCGCTGCGTTCCACCGGCACCTCCGCGAGCACGACGCTCGTCAGCTGCGCGGTAGCGAGCCCCACCCCCATCCCGTAGACGAAGAGCACCGGGGACGTCAGCCATGCCGTGCTGTCAGGTCGGATGAGCAGCGCGAGGGAGGAGATCGCCAGGATCTCGAGCAACAGCCCGACGCGCACGACCCGGATCGGCGACAGCCTGCGGGAGAGCCCCGCCACCGCCCCGCTGGCCAGGAAGGCGCCGACGGCGAGCGGCAGAAGGGCCAGCCCGGCCTCGAACGCCGTGTAGCCGAGCACGTTCTGGAACCACAGCGGCAGCGACAGGATGAGGCCGAACTCGCCGAAGCTCACGATGAGCGCGGTGACGTTGCCGTTCGCGAACGAGCGGATGCGAAACAGGGTGAGGTCGAGGACAACTCCCTTGCCGGCCCGCCCACGAGCCCGTTCCCACAGCACGAAGCTCGTGAGGGCGACGAACGCGACGACGAAGGCGAACGGCACGGGCGAGAGGCCGCCGACGGTGAACGGTGCCGTGGGCTCAGCCGCCCACCAGCCGTAGTTGCGCCCCTCGATCAGGCCGAACACGAGTGCACCGAACCCGACGACGGACAGCAGCGCGCCCCTGAGGTCGAGCCGCTGCAGCGCCCCGGTCGCCGTCTCCCTCGACTCGGCGACGAACAGGAGCAGGCCCGCGACGATCAGCACGCCGACGGGGATGTTGATGCCGAAGGCCCACCGCCAGCTGGCGTTCTCGATGAGCCATCCGCCGGCGAGCGGACCGATCGCGGCCATGGCGCCGATCGTCGAGCCCCACACCGCGAATGCGATGGCACGCTCGCGCCCGTGGAAGTTTGCGTTGAGGAGCGCGAGCGAGGTGGGCAGGATCATGGACCCGCCGAGCCCCTGGAGCGCGCGCCCGGTGATGAGCACGGCACCGCTGCCCGCCACCGCGCACAGCACGCTGGCGAGGAGGAAGAGCGTGACGCCGGTGAGCATGATCCGGCGCCTGCCGAAGCGGTCCGCGACGCGTCCCCACGTCAGCAGGAGCGCCGCGAAGATCAGCGTGTAGACCTCCTGCACCCACTGGATCTCGGTGCTGGAGATCCCCAGGTCCGCGACGATCGAGGGCACCGCGACCGAGACGATCGTCGAGTCCATGATGATGAGGGCGACGCCGAGGCTGATCGCGAGCAGACCCCACCACCGGAACCGGACGAACCGGTCGGGCCTGGACGTGCTCGGGGGGATGCGCTGAGCCATGGCAACTCCTAGGGCCGGTGCCCGACGGCGCAACGTTAGTCGACCCCGACGCTCTCCTTGCCGGGGATCGACGCGGCTCCGTGGCCGGTCACCCGTCGGTAGGGTCTCGCCGGGAAGAACGGGCCGGACCGGTCCCCTGCGCGAGCGAAGGAGAGCCGAGAGATGGACGACGCCGGAACCTGCGGCAGCGAGAGCACGTCCCGAGGGCGGCGGGTGCTCGTGACCGGAGCGACCCGCGGGATCGGACGGGCCGTCGCCGTGGCACTGGCCCCGGACTTCGAGGTGGTCGTGGTGGGCCGCCGGGCCGAGGACGTCGCCGCCGTCGTCGAGAGTGTGCGCACGGAAACCCCGGGCGCCGCGGCGACCGGACTGTTGCTGGACCTGGCGGACATCACCTCCCTCGCGGGCGCGTGCAGCGAGCTCCCCGACCTCGACGGCGTGGTCCACTGTGCCGGCGTGGAGGGCACCGCCTCCGCCGCGGACCTCGAGCCCGAGTTCCTCGCGTCGGTCCTGGCCGTGAACCTGAACGGACCGGTCGAGCTGACACGCCAGCTGCTGCCCGGGCTGCGGCGCCGCCGCGGCAGGGTGGTGTTCGTGAACTCCACAGCAGCGCTGCAGACGTTCGCCGGCTGGGGCGCCTACTCTGCGTCCAAGGCCGCGCTGCGCGCGTACGCGGACACGTTGCGGGTCGAGGAGCGCCCTCACGGGGTCGGCGTGACCTCGGTCTTCCCTGGCCGCACGGACACGGGCATGCAGCGGGACATCGCCGCCAAGCGCGGCGCCGAGTTCGATCCGACGACAGCGATGAGCGCGGCCTCGGTCGCTGCCGCCGTGCGCCACGCGCTGACCGCGCCCGCCGACGCCGAGGTCACCGACCTGACAATCACGCCGGGCCCGCGGGGCTGACCGCGGCGTTCCCCTCGCTGCCCCCGAGAACTCCCGGCCCGCAGCGTGGAACCACGAGGCGGGCGGCCCCGAAGGACCGCCCGCCGTGCACGTCAACGCGAGCGATCAGCCCTCGGGACGCACGAAGATCTCGTCGTAGTTCGGCTCCTTGCTGATCATTCCGTGCTGCACGGCGGCCTTGGCGAAGGTGTGCACGCTCTCCTCGTCCAGCCCGGGCGGGTAGACGGCCAGGTTGGTCTTCGCGACGAGTTCGGGGTCGAGCTCGAGCTTCTCGGAGATGATCTCGCGCACCCGGTCGGGGTTGTCGGTGGCGAACTGGTTCGCCTCGTCCATCGCGGCCTGGAAGTTCGCGACGACCTCGGGGTTGGCCTCGGCGAACGCGCCCGAGGTGATGTAGTACCCGAGCATGGTGTCCGGGAAGGGCTCCACGAAGTTCGAGATCAGCGGCTTGAAGCCGCGGCTGTCCGAGATGGACTTGTGCGGCTCGACGGACCAGATGGCGTCGACATCGCCGCGCTCCAGGGCGGCCGGCATGTCCGAGTACGGCATGGGGGTGAACTCGAGCCCGGAGACGTCCACGCCCTCCTTCTCCAACGCGGCCTTGATGGTGAGGTCGCCGAGGTTGTTGACCGAGTTCACGGCGATGTTGGCGCCGGCGAGGTCGTCGACGGACTGGATGTCGCCGTCGGGAAGGACGTAGATGCGGGAGGTGTCCTTCTCCGGGTCGGAGCCGGTGCCGCAGCAGTTGGAGACCAGCTTGATGTCCAGGCCCTGGTCGATGGCCTGCAGGTCGGACACGACGTTGGCGTAACCGATCGGGCTCTCCTGGTTGACCACCGACGGCACGATGGCGGAGCCGGCCTCGGCGATCTTCACCTCGACGTCGAGCCCGTGGTCCTCGAAGAAGCCCTCCTCCACGGCGAGGTGCAGCGGGCCGGCGTCCATGGTCGGGATCTGCATGACGGTGAGCTCGGTGAGCCCCTCCTCGTTCTGCTGCGGCGCGGACCCGCCGGAGCAGGCGGCCAGGGCGAGCGAGGCTGCCGCGGCGAGCGCCGCGGCGAGGGACGTGCGGGACCTGCGGTTCATGGTGGTGCTCTCTCAGATCGTGTACTCGGGCTGGTGCTGGTCGGTCGTGCCCGCGCCGGCGACGGGCGCGCGGACGAGGTCGCGGATCTCGGCGAAGACCTGCGAGCGCAGGGCGCTGAAGCGCGGCAGCTCCTTGGTGGAGAGCTGGTCGCGCTCGGGCGGGAGGTCGATGTCGACGATCGTGGTGATACGGCTCGGCGACTTCGAGATGACCGCGACGCGGTCGGACAGGTACACGGCCTCGTCCACGTCGTGCGTGACGAAGACGAGGGTCATGTCGGACTCGTTGCGGATCTGCAGCAGCAGGTCCTCGAGGTCGGCGCGGGTCTGGGCGTCGACGGAGGCGAACGGCTCGTCCATGATCAGCACGGCCGGACGGTAGGCGATCGCGCGGGCGATGGCGACGCGCTGCTGCATGCCGCCGGAGAGCTGCCACGGGTGCTTGCGGGCGGCGGCTGTCAGGCCCACCTGCTCGAGCGCCTCGGCCACGCGGGTGCGCGCCTCGGCCGCGGGCACGCCGGCGGCGCGCAGCGGCAGGGCGACGTTGCGCTCGACGGTGAACCACGGGAAGAGCGAGCGCGAGTAGTCCTGCAGGACGACGGCGAACTCGCGCGGCACCCCGTCGACGACGCGCCCCTCGAACTCCACCGTCCCCGAGGTGGGCGGCTGCAGCCCGGCCAGGCAGCGCAGCAACGTCGTCTTGCCCGCGCCGGAGGGCCCCACGATGGTGAAGAACTCGTTGCGGCCGATCTCGACGGTGATGTCCGCGAGCGCCTGGAAGGCGTTCCTGCCCTCCCCGTACGTCTTGGACAGCTGGGTGACTCGTAGCATCGTGTCTCCGGTCATGTGCGGGCCTGCTGGTCGAAGTACCACCTCAGGCCGCGCCGCTCGATCGCGCCGAACACGAGGTTCAGCACGACGCCGAGGGTGCCCAGGATGAGCACCGCGGACCAGACGGCCACGAGGTTGAAGGAGTTCTGGGCGTTGTTGAGGACGTAGCCGATGCCCTGGTTCGAGCCCGTCATCTCGGAGGTCACCACGAGGATCAGGCCGAGCGGGATGGCGATCCGGATGCCCGCGGCCGCCCGCGCCGCCACGGCCGGGACGACGACGAACACCTGCCGGAACCACCCGTTGATGCCGAAGCTGCGGGTGGTGTCGTGCAGGGTCGGCGAGAGCCCGCGGCAGCCGTCGATGACGTTGAGGAGGATCGGGAAGAAGCACCCGAGGGCGATGATGAAGACCTTCATCCCGGTGCCGAGGCCGAAGATGAGCATCGCGAAGGGCAGCAGCGCGGTGGCGGGGATGGCCCGGACGAACTCGAAGGACGGCGAGAGCGCCCGGTCGAGCACCCGGTTCTGTCCCACAACGAGCCCGACCGCGATCCCCAGCACGATCGCCAGGCCGAGGCCGGCACCGAGGTTCTTCATGCTCGACGCGAAGTCCTCCTGGCCCGGTCCGGTGATCCAGTAGGACTGCACAGACTCCAGCACCCTGGGCAGGGGCGGGTAGTACGGGTTCGTGGACGCCGAGGAGGTCACCCACCACAGGGCGACGGCCAGCACGGCGCCGAGCACCTTCAGCGCGGTCAGTCTCATCGGCCCTCCTTCCGGACGGACGGGTGCCAGCCGATGACCCGGCGCTCCACGGCGCGGATGGCGGCGTTGAGCCCGTACCCGACCAGGCCGATGACCACGATGTAGGCGTACATGCGGTCCACGGCGGCGGCGTTGCGGGCGAGGTTGAGGCCCGACCCGAGGCCGGGGACACCGATGAGGATCTCCGAGGTGATGACGATGATGAGGGCCGTCGCCGAGGCGATGCGCACCCCGGTCACCAGTCCGGGCAGCATCGAGGGCAGGGTGAGCCAGCGCAGGGTGTCGCGCCGGGAGAAGCTGAACGCACGGGCGGTCTCCGCTGCCACCGGGTCGACCGAGCCGACGGCGTAGATCGCCGCGACCAGCATCTGCCAGACCGCGGCGTAGGCCGCGAGAAAGATCTCGCCCGGCTTGCCGCCCCCGATGGTGAGGATGACCAGCGGGATGAGCGCGATCGACGGGATCGGCCGGAGAAACTCGATGACGGGGGTGAACAGCGCCTGCACCACGCGGACGCGGCCGAGGACCACGCCGAGCGCCGTTCCGAGGACGACGGCGATCACCAGGGAGACGGCCCACCCGCCGAGCGTCTGGGCGACGTCCGTCCACAGGGCCGGGGTGGTCAGGAGCTGCCCGAGCGCGGCCGCCACCTCGGTGGGGGGCGGGAAGTCGGCGCGCGGGAGCACGCCCGTGACGGAGAGGAGCTGGACGAGCACCAGGAAGCCGAGGACGACGCCGAGCGGCAGCCAGGGCCCGGCGAACCTGCCGGACCGCCGGGCGGGGCGCCCCCTCCCGACGGCGGACCGGGCGCCGTCGGCCTGCGTCGCCGCGCTCATCCGCCGCTCCGGAGGAGACGGGCGGCCCGCTCCTCGAGAACGTGCCGGTCAACCTTGTTGGTGGCCGCGAGGGGCAGCTCGTCGACGAAGAAGACGCGGCGGGGGTGGGCGTAGGGCTCGAGCTGGCTCAGCACGTGCCGGCGCAGCTCGGCCTCGGTGACCTCCTGCCCCGGCACCGGCACGACGAACGCCACGGGCTTGGCCCCCTTGACGTCGTCGGGCACCGGCACGACGGCCGCGTGCAGCACGCCCGGGTAGGACTCCAGCACCTGCTCCACGGCGCGCGGGTACACGTTCTCCCCGCCGGAGGAGAACATGTCGTCCTCGCGGCCGGCGAAGAAGTAGAACCCGTTCTCGTCCATCTCGAACACGTCACGGGTGTGGTAGAACCCGTCCGGCGTGACCGGCGTGGGCACGTCCGGGCGCCGGTAGTACCCGGTCAGCAGCGCCGGGCAGCGGATCTCCAGCACGCCGCGCCGTTCCTGGGGCCGGCCGGCGTCGTCGACCAGTCGCAGGTCCACGGCCGGCGACGCGGCGCCGACGGACCCGCGCGGGGTGGGGAGGCCGTCGGGGTGGTCGCCGAACGCGACGGGGCCGGACTCCGTGGTGCCGTACCCGAAGTGCAGCGCACCGTTGGGGAAGAGCCGCTCGATGCTCTCGAGCAGGGCGTCCCCGGCCGGCGCGGACCCGACGAAGATGTCGTCGACCGAGGTGAGGTCGAGCGTGGTGGTCAGGTCTGTCTCGGCGAGCATCATGGCGAACATGGGCGGCACGCCGGTGACCCGGGTGCCGCGCTCGGTGGCGACGGCGGTGAGGAAGGCGCGGGGCTCGAACCGGTCGAGCAGGATGACGGTGGCGCCGCCGGCGAGCGCGGTCTGCACGTTCGACAGCGCGTTCATGTGGTACAGCGGGGCGGCGACGACGAACCGTGCGGCCGGGTCGATCCCGCGCTCGAGCGCCACCGACATCACCCACAGGTGGCTGCGCTGGGACAGGACGACACCCTTGGGGTACCCGGTGGAGCCGGAGGTGTAGAGGATCATCGCGGGGTCGTCGAGCGAGCGGGGGCGCCGGGCGGGCCGGGCGGACCGGGCGGTCGCGGCAGACCGGGCCGCGGCGGCCCCCTGACCGCCAGCGGCGCCGCCCGCCTGGCCCAGGTCCGCCAGGCCGCGAAGCGGTCGCACCTCCACGCCGGCCGCCGCGACCGCACGGACCGGGTCGACGTCATCGGCCAGCACGAGAGCGGCCTCGGAGTTCTCGAGGACGTAGGCGAGGCCGTCGGGCGGCAGCTTGTAGCTGACCGGCACGGCCACGTGCCCGGCGCGCAGGGTGGCGTAGAAGGCGACCAGCCAGTCCGTGCCGTTCGCGCCGAGGATCGCCACCTTCGACCCCGCCGGCAGGTCGGAGCCGGCGAGGTCGTCGGCCAGCGCCTCGACCGCCGCGTCGAACGCGCGGTAGGTGACGCGCCGGGTGGCGCCGTCCCGGACCTCCACGATGGCCTCGTGGTCCGGGCGGCTCAGGTCGACGGCGTCGCCCTGGTTCGCGAACGGCAGGTTCATCGCGGGGCCACCACGGCGGAGAGGAAGGAGCCGCGGCCGACGGCGATGAGGCGGCCTCCGGCGTCGTGGATCTCCGCCTCGGCGACCGAGACCTGGCGGCCGGGCCGGATGACGCGGCCGGTGATGCGCAGGGTGCCCAGGGAGGCGGCGCGCAGGTAGTTCACCGTCAGGTCGATGGTGGGCACGCCCGTGCCGAGCGCGCCCACGAGGGCCCAGTCGGCGGCGAGGTCCAGCAGTCCGGCGAGGATCCCGCCGTGGACCACGTCCGCGCCGTCGGCGTTCGCCCACTCCTCGCGGGCGGTGGCCTCGAGGACGATGCGGTCGGCGTCGAGCTCGACCACGCGCAGACCGAGCCAGCGGTGGTACGGGCTCCGGAGGATCTGTTCCTCCACCTCGGCGGCGGTGGGCAGGGTGCGAGCGCCGCTCATGCCTGCGCCCACGGGTCGATGACGATCTTGCCGATGACCCCGCGGTCCCGGACACGGCGCAGGGCGTCGACGGCACCCTCGAGCGGGACGACGTCGTCGATGACGGGGTCCAGCCGGCCGGCCGAGACGTCGTCGAGAAGGGCGCGGAAGTCCCGGTCGCTGAACCCGTTCGAGCCGATGACCTGGATCTCGAAGGTCCAGATGTAGCGCAGGTCCTCCTTGGGGTCGAACCCGGCGGTCGCGCCGCAGACGAGGATCTTGCCGCCGAGCTTGACGCTCTTGAGGGTGGGCTTCCAGGTGTCGCCGCCGGTGTAGTTGACGATGACGTCGAAGCCCGTGTCCGCGGAGATGCGACTGGGCTTGCCGACGTGCTCCTTGGTCCACTCGTAGAAGTCGGTATCGCGGTAGTTGATGTACTCGTCTGCGCCGATCTCGAGCATCCGCTCGCCCTTGTCGTGCGAGCCGACGGCGGCCACCACGTAGGCGCCCAGCTTCTTGGCCAGCAGCACCGAGGCCGTGCCGACGCCGCCGGAGGCGCCGAGGACGAGCACCTTGTCGCCGGCCTTGATCGTCTGCTTGTCGACGATCATCCGGTGGGCGGTGCCGTAGGCCACCGGCAGGGCCGCGGCCTGCGGGAAGGTGACGTTGTCGGGCAGGGCGATGAGCTGCTCGGCGGCGACGAGGGAGTACTGCGCCAGCCCGCCGTCGACGGTCTCCCCCATGAGGTCCGCGCCGCGCAGGGGGTGGACGAGGACCCGGTCGCCGACCTCCCAGCCCTCGACGTCGTCCGCCAGCTCCGCGATCTCTCCGACGACGTCGAGCCCGGGCACCACCGGGAACGGGATCCTGATCCCGGGCATCCCCTTGACGGTGAAGATGTCGTGGTAGTTCAGGGAGGTGGCGCGCACCCTGACCACGACGTGCCCCGGCTCGAGGGCGGGATAGGGGTGGTCGTCGGTGAGACGGAGGTCGTCGACGTCGCCGTGGGCGTCCAGGACGACTGCTCGCATGGTCTTGCTCATGGTGTCCTTCTGTAGCGGGGAAGTGGTGCCGGGTCAGCGGCGCGGGTGCGCGGTGCCGTGCGGGGCTAGATGGTCAGGCGGCCGGCCGGGCCCTCGACCGTGAGCCGGAGCGACGGCTCGCCGGGCCGGACCTCGAGGTCCGTGCCGACGGCGGCCAGCACGGCGGAGATCTCCTCGGGCCGCGGGTGGGTGGCGGAGAGCTCGATCAGCCTGACCCGAGCGTCCGTGCTGCGTGCGGGCGAGGTGCTCGTGCCCCAGTCGATGAGGAAGGGGACGAGCCCGGTCGGCTCGGCGTGGTCCGGCGTGAGCCGCCACTCCAGCAGGGTCCCGTCCGCCGTGCGCCGGGAGCCGGGGAACGGGTCACCGAGGTCGAGACCGGCGGCGCGGGCCGCCTCGACGGCGGCCTCGATCGAGTCGGGGTGCACCACCCACGTCGAGACGGCCGTCTCCCGGACGTCGTCGACGCCGAAGGGGCGCACACCGGAGAACCCGGCGTTCTCCGGGTCGACGCCGAGGATCTCCAGGTAGGCGTCGTCACCGAAGGTGACGAGGTAGTTCCTCGTCCCGAAGGTCGGGTGGACGCCGCCGGCCTCGGGCCGCACGCCCGTGGCGGCCTCGAACTCCGCCACGGCGGCGGAGAGGTCGGGGGTGGTGACGACCACGTGGTCGAGGGCCTTGGGGGCGGCAGCAGGCGTCGGCAAGTGTGGACTTCCCCTCGGACGTCGGGACCCGTGACACGTCGTCGAGCAGGTGCAGCACACCCGGCCCTACGGACGCATCACGTCGGCAGTTACCGCTGTCCGCAGCGTAGCCCGCTGCCGTGCACCGGCCCCAGGGGGGTCGGGCGATGTCCGGGTGCTGAGACCTGGGCGTTCGTCACGTGGGTCCGAGGGGCGGCCGCGTGACCTCCTCGAGGAGCTCGAGCACGTGCCGGTAGGGCCGTGACGTCGCCGCGGTCATCCCCATCTCGCAGGTGCGGTTGCACGAGGCGTAGGCGGCGAACGGCCCGCCCGACCGCTCGGCGGCGGCGATCTCGGCCGCCTCGGCCTCGGTGGCCCCGGCGGGGAGCTCGGGGTGCAGCATGCCCCGGTCGCCGGCGGTGCCGCAGCAGCCCCAGGAGGGCGGCACGGTGACGTCGTCGGCGACGGCGTCGGCCACGGTGACGAGGTCGGCCACCATTCCCAGGTGCACGGCGGAGCAGGTGGGGTGCACGGCGAGGGAGGGCAGCCGCCGGCCGGGCGCCACGGGCAGCCGGTCCAGCAGGTGCTCGCGGGCGAAGACGACGGCGTCCACCACCTTCACGCGCGACCACCGCTCGGCCGCCTCGCCGTCGAGGTGGCGCCCGATGCCGGTGAGGCCGTGGGTGCAGCTGGAGGCGTCGCACACGAGCGGCAGGCGTCCGCCGTCGGTGAGGTCCCAGACCTGGTCGGCGACCTTCCGGGCCATGGTGGCGGCGCCGTCGTGCAGGCCCTTCGACTCCCAGACGGTCCCGCAGCACAGGGCGTCGATCCCCGCGGGGACGGCCACGCGCAGCCCGGCCCGCTCGCACAGCCGCAGGAACGCGGCGGCCGCGCCCTCGCCGTCGCCCTCGGCGGCGAAGAGCGAGCCGATGCAGGCGGGGAAGAAGACGACGTCGGCCGCCGTCCCGACGACGGCAGAGAACCCTTCCGCGAGCGCCGCCCGCGACCCGCCGGGGCCGGGCAGGTCCTCGCCCACCTGCGGGATCCAGTCCCGCAGCGTCTCCCCCGCCACCGCGCGCAGCCCCCTGGTGACGGCCGCGAGCACCGGGCCGGGCACCGCGTCGGCGACGCCGAGGGCGGTGCGCAGGGCCGTCGTCGCCGGGGCCCAGTTCCTCGCGAGGAGGTCGCCCGCCACCTGGACCGGAGCGGGGCGCGTCTCGGCACGGAACTCCTTCATGACCTTGCCGGTGTCGATGCCCACCGGGCAGGCGGTGACGCAGAGCGAGTCGGCGGCGCAGGTCTGGACGGCCTGGTAGTCGTACTCGCGCTCCAGCGCCGCCCGCCGCTCCGGCGTCGACCGCGCCATCTCCCGCAGCAGCACGATGCGCTGGCGCGGCGTGGTGGTGGTGTTGCGCGAGGGGCACACCGGCTCGCAGTACCCGCACTCGACGCACCGGTCGAGCTCGGGGTGCGCGGCGGGGAAGGTCTTGAGGTTCTTCAGGTGGGCCTCGGGGTCGTCGCCCAGGACGACGCCAGGGCTCAGCACGCCCGCGGGGTCGCAGAGGCGCTTGAGCTCGCGCATGACGTCGTAGAGCTCGTCACCGAACTGCCGCCGCACGTACGGGGTCATGATCCGGCCCGTGCCGTGCTCGGCCTTGAGGGAGCCGTCCGCGCCGAGGATGAGCTCGACGAGGTCCTCGGTGAAGGCGGCGAAGCGGTCCAGCTCGGCGCGGTCGTCGAGCCGGGGGTTGATCTGGAAGTGCAGGTTGGCGTCCTTGGCGTGGCCGAAGATCACCGCGTCGTCGTAGGCGTACCGGCGCAGGAGCGCCCCCAGGTCACGGACGGCGCCCGGCAGCGCCGGCGGCGGGACGACGATGTCCTCGAGCAGCGCCGTCGTCCCCTGCGGGCGCGCGCCGGCGACGGCGGCGTAGAGGACCTTGCGGGTGACCCACATCCGCGCCCGGGCGGCGGCGTCCGTCGTGAGCTCGGCGGGCGCCGTCAGGTCGAGCCCGGCGACGACGGGGCGCAGGCGGTTCGCGGCGGCCGCCAGCCCGTCGGCGGTGGCGTCCTGGACCTCGACCAGCAGGGCGGTGTGCTCCCGCACGTCCAGGGCGCGCATGAGATCGGGCGCCTTGGGGTCGCGCTGGGAGACCCGCAGCGAGGAGGCGTCGAGCAGCTCGACGGCGACGGCGCCCGCCTCGGTCAGCGGGATGATCGCGTCGGTCGCGCGGTCGATGGTGTCGAAGACGCACAGCGCGGTCGCGGCGTGCGGCAGCGCGGGCACGGTCTGCAGCGTCACCTCGGCGACGTAGGCGAGCGTCCCCTCCGACCCGACGACGAGGTGGGCCAGGATGTCGGCCGCGGAGTCGTGGTCGAGCAGGGCGTTGAGGGCGTAGCCCATCGTGTTCTTCATCGAGAACTGGTGCTCGATGCGCGCCCGCAGGGCGACGTCTGCGCGCACCCGGTCGCGCAGCCGCAGCAGCCCGGCGTACAGCTCCGGCTCGAGGGTGCGCAGGAGGTCGTCGGCGTCACGGCGGCCGGTGTCCACCACCGTCCCGGAGGGCAGCACGAGCACCATCGACTCCAGCGTGCGGTACGCCGTCGCGACCGTCCCGGACGTCATGCCGGAGGAGTTGTTCGCGACGACGCCCCCGATGGTGCAGGCGATCTCGCTCGCCGGGTCCGGGCCGAGACGCCGGCCGTACCGGGTCAGGGCCGCGTTGACGCGCCGCAGCACCGCACCGGGCTCGCAGCGCACCCGGGCGCCGTCGTCGAGGACCTCGACCCGGGCCAGGTGGCGCCGCACGTCGAGCAGCACCCCGTCGGTCACGCCCTGCCCGGACAGGGAGGTCCCGCCCGAGCGGAAGGTCACGGGGGTGCCGGAGCGGGTGGCGGCGGCCAGCACCGCGGCCACCTGTTCCGTGGACGTCGCGGTGACGACGGCGGACGGTGTCAGGAGGAAGTGCGAGGCGTCGTGGGCGAGGCGGGCCCGGTCGACGACGGCGGTCGAGACGTGGTCCGCGCCCGCGGCCCGCGTGACGGCCGCCAGGTCGGAGGGCCTGCGGTCGGCTTCGGGGCGGCCGGGGTCGGCGTCGCGGCGCCCGTGGTCGGGAAGGCCATGCTCACGGCTCGTCGCCGAAGGGGCCGGTGTGCGGACGGTCATGGATCCCTCTCGGTGCTCGCCTCGTCGCGTCTGCGCCCACTCTGCCACCGCCGTCGGCCGGAGACCGTCCGGATCGCCGGAGCGCCGTGGTCCGGGCGGGCGGACGTCGTGGTCCGGGAGCACGGACCGCCGAGGTCCGCGGGGCGCCCGAGCCTCCGGCTCGACCTCGTGCAGGGGCCCGAGCGTAGGACGACCGCGGGGGTAGCGGGGACCGTCCGGGGGATGATCCGAGGCGTCCCGGTCCGGCCGGAAGGGCGATTGTCGCTGCCCTCTCGCGCGGCTACCGTGGATGTGACCGGGGGATCACCGAAGTGTTGAGGACCTGTCACGCTGGAGTCGACATGGTGCCCGAGGGAGTCCGGAGTTCCAAGCAGCTGACCGAGCTGAGGTGCCTGCCCACCTTCGACCTCCGGGTCGCCGGCCAGTCGGTGCCGTTGGCGCACCGGTCACAGCGCGTCCTCGTGCTGCTCGCCGTCCGGGGCGGCCCGGTCGACCGGGCGGAGCTCGCGGGCACTCTGTGGCCGGACGTCTCCGCGTCGCGCGCCTACTCGAGCCTGCGCTCGACGCTGTGGGGGCTGGCGCGGCTCGGCCCCAGCCCGGTGACGGCCCTGGGGACGAGCGTGCAGCTCAGCCCTGACGTGCGGGTGGACGTGGAGGCGGCCCGCCGCCTGGCGATGCGCATCATCGACCGGGGGCCGGGCAAGATCTCGGCGTCGGCCGCGCTGGCGACGCTGCGCCACGACTTCCTGCCGTCGTGGTCCGAGGACTGGCTGGCCGCGGAGCAGCACCACTTCCGCCAGCTCCGGCTGCACGCGCTCGAGGTGCTGAGCCGGCACCTGAGCGAGAGCGGGGACCACGCCCACGCGGTGGAGGCCGGCCTGCTCGCCCTGGCGGTCGAGCCGCTGCGGGAGAGCGCGCACCGCACCCTCATGCTCGCGCACCTCGCGGAGGGCAACCGTGCGGAGGCCATCTGGCAGTACCACCGGTGCCGCGAGCTGCTCCAGACCGAGCTCGGGCTGACCCCCAGCCCGGAGATGCAGGCCCTGCTCCAGCGCGCGCTGCACGGCCCGGTGGACCTGTCCGAGGGCCGCGGGAGCGCGGCCCCGCCCGGGCATGACCAGCCGTTCCCCGACGACCGGTCGGAGCGCGCGGCAGCCGGCAGCTGAGCGCCGCGCCGCCCGGCCTCAGTCTCGGTGATGGTTCCTGCGTTCGGTGCCGGTTGCACCACACACCGAACGCAGGAACGTGCACCGGAAGCGGACCGCGCTCAGACGTCCTTGAGCGCGGAGACGATGTTGGTGAGCGACTCCTTCGCGTCCCCGAACAGCACCTGCGTGCGGTCGGCGAAGAGCAGCTCGTTCTCGATGCCGGCGAACCCGGGCCGCATGGAGCGCTTGAGGAAGATCGTCTGCCCCGCCTGGTCGGCGTTGATGATGGGCATCCCGTAGATGGGCGCCGAGGTGTCGGTGCGGGCGGCAGGGTTGACGACGTCGTTCGCGCCGACCACCACGACCACGTCCGTGGAAGGCATCGCGGCGTTGATGTCGTCGGCCTCGATGAGCTGCTCGTAGGGCACGTTGGCCTCGGCCAGCAGGACGTTCATGTGCCCCGGCATGCGGCCCGCCACCGGGTGGATGCCGTAGACCGCGTCCACGCCCCGCGCGCGCAGCGCGGTGACGAGCTCGGCCACCACGTGCTGCGCCTGCGCCACCGCCAGGCCGTACCCCGGCACCACGACCACGCGGCTGGCGTACGCCAGGGTGATCGCGACGTCCTCCGCCTGCGCCCGGCGGACCGGACGGTCGGAGACCTGCGTGGACCCGGCGGTCGAGCCGCCCTTGAGCGCACCGAAGAGGATGCCGTTGACGGAGCGGCCCATCGCCGTCGCCATCGCGAGGGTCAAGATGGTGCCGGAGGCGCCGACGAGGGTGCCGGCCACGAGCAGGAGCGTCGAGCCCATCGCCCACCCGGACGCGGCGACCGCGAGCCCGGTGAACGCGTTGAGCAGCGAGATGACGATCGGGACGTCCGCGCCGCCGACCGGCAGCACGAGCAGGGCGCCGAACGCCAGGCCCAGCAGCGCCAGGACGACGCCGAACCACACGTCGGCCGTGAGGGTGACGGCGACGGCGGCACCCAGGCCCGCCCCCAGCGCGGCCACCAGCAGCACCCCGGCGCCCGGGAGGACGATCGGCCGGGAGGTGATCGTGCCCTGGAGCTTGCCGAACGTCAGCAGGGAGCCGAGGAGTGAGGTGGCGCCGACGAAGACGGCGAAGGCCGTGGTGCCCGCGACGACGAGCTTGACGTCGTGCCCCGCGAACTCGGCGAGCTCCATGATCCCGACGATCGCGGCCGCGCCGCCGCCGACGCCGTTGAAGATCGCCACGAGCTGCGGCATCTCGGTCATCTTCACCCGCCGTGCGGCGGGCACGGCGACGGCGGAGCCGACGCCCACCGAGCCGAGCACGACGGCGAGGTTGGCGCCCTCGAAGTCGGTGGAGAGCAGCACCGTGACGACGGCGACCGCGGCCCCCGCAGCACCCAGGAGGTTGCCGCGGCGGGCGGAGCGCGGGGAGGACAGGCCCTTGAGGGCGAGGATGAAGCAGACGGCGGCGGCCAGGTAGGCCAGCTCGGTCACGGGAGAGGGCAGGACGTTCACGGCCGCTCGCTCCCCACCGGCTCCTGGGCCCGCTGCTGCGCCGGCTTCTTCCCGGAGAACATCTCGAGCATCCGGTCGGTGACGACGAACCCGCCGACGAGGTTGACCGTGGCCAGCAGGATGGCGATCGCGCCGAGCACGAGGAGCACCGGGGAGGTCGCGTGCGCGGTGACCATCACCGCGCCGACCAGGATGATGCCGTGGATCGCGTTGGCGCCCGACATCAGGGGGGTGTGCAGGGTGGAGGACACCTTGGACACCACCTCGACGCCGACGAAGGCGGCGAGCACGAAGATCGTGAGGATGGTCAGCCCGCTCATCGGGACCCCTCCGCGTAGCTGTGGGTGGGAAGCTCGCCCGGCTCCGCGGCGGCGGTCACGGGACGCCCCTCGCGGTCCCGGGTCACGCCGTCGTGGGTCAGGGCCATGCCGGCGACGATGTCGTCGTCGAGCGGGACCACCAGGGCGCCGTCGTTGCCCGTGAGCAGCGCGACGACGTTGGCGACGTTCTTGGCGAAGAGCCGGGAGGCGTCGGTGGGCAGGTCGGACGCGGCGGAGGCGAGGCCGACGACGGTGACGGTGCCGCCGCCGCGCGAGCTCGGGACGGCGATGTCCATGCCGGGCATGGAGCCCTCGACGTTGCCGCCCGTCGAGGCGGCGAGGTCGACGACGACCGAGCCCGGCCGCATCGCCGCGACCATGTCGGCGGTCACCAGCCGCGGGGCGCGGCGGCCCGGCACGGCGGCGGTGGTGATGAGGACGTCGGCGGCCGCGATGTGCGGGGCGAGGGCTGCCTGCTGCCGCTCGGCGGCGCTGGAGCCGAGGCTCCGCGCGTACCCGCCCGAACCGGTGCCCTCGGCCGCGTCGAGGCCGACGTCGATGAACGTCGCCCCGACCGAGCGGACCTCCTCGGCGGAGTCGGGCCGGATGTCGTTGGCGGAGACCTTCGCGCCGAGCCGCCGCGCCGTGGCGATGGCCTGCAGCCCGGCCACGCCGACGCCGAGCACGACGACGTTCGCGGGCGGGACGGTGCCGGCGGCGGTCATCGCCAGCGGGAAGAACCGGGGCAGGCGGACCGCGGCCTCGAGGACGGCGCGGTACCCGGCCGCGAGCGCCTGGGAGGAGAGCACGTCCATCGCCTGGGCGCGGGAGGTCCGGGGCAGCCGCTCGAAGGCGAGCATGGTGATGCGCCGGGCGTTGGCGGCGGCGAGGCGCTCGTCGTCGTCCAGGGGCGCGTCCAGCCCGATCGTCACGGCGCCCTCGCGCAGGCGTCCCAGGGCGGTGGCCGGCAGCGGCGTGACGTGGGCGAGGATGTCGACGGCGGCGAGGTCGATCGCGGGGATCACCTCCGCGCCGGCGTCGGTGTAGGAGTCGTCGTCGTGGTGGGCGGCGGTGCCGGCCCCGGACTCGACCAGGACCCGGTGGCCGGCGCGCACGAGCGAGCCCACGACCTCCGGGACCAGGGCGACACGAGTCTCCGGAGCGGGCTCTCGCGGCGCTGCGATGATGCTCACCCCATCGAGCCTAGGCGGCGAGACGGGGAGCACATGGGACTTTGTCCCCTTTTGAGCGGCGTGCCGCCCTGCCCCTGCTCCGGGCTACATCCCGCCCCAGCGCAGGACCACCGGGTTGTCGGCGTCGACCATGTCGATGACGACGTCGGAGCTGCTGACCGGGTCGGCGATCTCCCGGTACAGCTTCAGGGCGGGCAGGTAGCGGTCCCGGTAGCGGGCCTCGACGGCGTCCGGCTCGTCGTCCTCGGCGTCGAGCCGGTCGAGCACCCGGCCCACCGTGACCGACTCCGGCACCGACAGGTAGATGGTCACGTCCCACAGGTCCGCGAGCTCGGGCCGCAGGAGGCTCATGCCGTCCACCAGGACCACCGTGCCGGGCTTCTCGTGGGCGGGGTCGCCGACCGTGATCTCGCGGATGCGGTCGAGCGGGTAGACGTTCTCGTACACCCACTGCGGGTCCGCCGCCTGGTTCGAGCGGCGCACGTGCAGCGGGATGATGAGGTCGTCCGCGCTGAACCGCCGCACCTCGGGCCCGGGGGGCAGCATCGAGTGCAGGATGTCGTCGAGCTGCCGGGCGAAGGTGGTCTTCCCCGCCGCGTCCGGGCCGTCGATCGCCACCCGGAGCACCTGGGCGTCGGACGCCCGGGCGCACAGTCCCTTCGCGATCCTCTCGAGGACGTAACGGCGCTGCCCCGTCGCTGCTGCCATGGCGCTGATCGTAGGGGCGGTGTGCGGTCCGCACGATCGGAGTGCGCGTTCGTCTCACGGCCCGGGAGCATTCGTCCCTCTTGCTGGTCACGGGCCCGGGGTGTGGGCCGCCGGTGTCACAGCAGCGTCAGGACGCCCACGAGCGAGATCCCCGCCGCGAGGACGGCGGAGACGAGGCCGAGCAGGAGCGCGGGCCCGCCCCGGGTCACGAGCGCCCGGACGTTCACCCCGGTGCCCAGCGCCACCATGGCCGCGGTGAGGAGGAACGTGGAGGCGAGCTGCACCGCGTGGAGCACCTCCGCCGGCACGGGCAGCAGCGAGCGCACGGCCACCAGCACCAGGAACCCGATGACGAAGCCCGGCACGAGCGGCGGCCCGGCCGGGTGCGCCGCCGGCTCCGCCCCCTCGAGGACGGCGTCGGCGGACTCCACGGCGGCGCGACGTTCCGCCTCCGCCCGCGCACGCCGGCTGACGGCGTACCCGACGCCGGCGACCAGCGGCGCGAGCAGCACCACGCGGCCGAGCTTGGTGACCACCGCCGTCGCGAGCACCGCCTCGCTCACCAGCCCGCCGGCCGCGACCACCTGGCCGACCTCGTGGATCCCTGCCCCGAGCCACACCCCGGTGGCGTGCGCGTCCAGCGCGAGGGCCGCGGCGAGCGGGGGCAGACCGAGCATCGCGACCGTCCCGAAGATGGTGACGGCGGCGACGGCGGTGGTGGCGGCCGCGTCGACGTCCTCCTCGTCGGACCCCTGCCCCTCCTCCGCGACGGCCGCCATCGCGGCGACCGCCGACGCGCCGCAGATCGCGGTGCCGGTGGCGAGCAGGAGCCGCAGCGCGGCCGGGACGCGGAGCAACCGGCCCACCAGCAGCGTGAGCGCCCACGTGCCCGCGACCGTGAGGACGACGACGACGATCGCGCCCCACCCCAGGCCCACGACCTCCGGGACCGAGAGCTGCAGCCCGAGCAGCACCACGCCCAGGCGCAGGACCGTCCGCGCGCTGTAGCGCACGCCCTCCTCCGTGGCGGCCGGGAGGAGCCGGGTGTTGCGCAGCAGCACGCCGACCAGGATGGCCACCAGCAGCGCGGAGATCACCGGCACGGCGCGGTTGACCGCGAGGGCGAGGAGGGCGACGACGGCGGTCAGGACGAGTCCGGGCGCACGCCGGCGCCAGGTGGTCACGTCGGGCACGGCCCCAGCATGCCGCTCTCCCCGCGCGCGGGCGTGCTTGGGTTAGCTGGTGGACGGCTCGCGGCAGGCACGGCGGAGGGCGCCGGCACGGCGAACCGCCTCGGCGCGCCGGACGGGCTCCGCAAGCCGCACCACCGCCGGCGGCCGGTCGTCCCCGGCGCGCCGCCAGGTGGTCCGCCGTCGGGTCCGGATCATGCGGGCGGTCGTGGTTCTGCTGCTGCTCGTCGGTGCCGGCTCGGCCGTGCACGCCGTCGTCGGCGGTCCGCCGCCGAAGGCGCTCAGCGCGAACGTCGGTCCGGTGGTCGAGCTGCCCGAGCCGCCCCAGCCGTGGACCGGCGGGCGGACCGGTTGCACGGTTCCGGACCCCAGCGGGACCGGAGGCTGCGTCACCGGCGCGACCGCGTGGCTGGTGGAGAAGCTGCGCTCCGCCGTCGGGACGAGGCCGGTGACGTGCTGGTCGGAGCACGCGTGGAACCCCGCCTCCGACCACCCGGCCGGGCGCGGCTGCGACGTCTTCTTCGGCGCCGCGGGGCAGTTCCCGGAGGGCGAGGACCTGGTGGACGGCTGGCGCACGGCGCAGTGGCTGCGGGTTCACGCCGAGGCGCTCGACGTCTCCTACGTCATCTGGCAGGGGCGGATCTGGATGGCCGACCGGGCCGAGCTGGGCTGGGCGCCCTACACCGGTGGCGGGGTGTACGACCCCGGCGACGCCACCGGCGGGCACTACGACCACGTGCACGTCTCGCTGCGCGGGTAGGACGTGGTGACCGGTCTGACCGGCCGAAGCGGTCCGGTTTCGGTAGAATCGGTGCCGGAACCCCGACCGGGTTCGCGGACGAGGGAGCAGTACCCGCACCACGACAAGACTGACTCACGAGGAGCTGTCATGGCGTGGATCGTCCTGGTCGTCTCGGGCATGCTGGAGGCCGTCTGGGCCTCGGCACTGTCCGCCTCCGAGAACTTCCGACGGTGGCGTCCCACCGTCCTCTTCCTCGTCTCGATGACCGTGAGCATGGCCGGCCTGGCATGGGCGATGGTCTATCTGCCCACCGGCACCGCCTACGCCGTCTGGGTGGGGATCGGCGCGACGCTGACCGTGGTGTGGGGCTTCGTGACCGGGCAGGAACGGCCGACGCTCGCCCGCGTCCTGCTGCTCGGCCTGCTGGTCGGCTCAGTCATCGGCCTGAAGGCGGTGAGCTGACGTGGCGTGGATCATCCTGCTGGTCAGCGCCCTCTTCGAGGCCGTGTGGGCCACGGCTCTGGGGATGGCAGACGGGTTCACCGAGCCCGTGCCCACCGTCGTGTTCTTCGTCGCGCTCACGCTGAGCATGCTGGGGCTCGGCCGGGCGGTCCGGGACATCCCGATCGGCACCGCGTACGCGGTGTGGACCGGCGTCGGTGCGGCGCTGACCGTGACCTACGCGATGGCGACCGGGACCGAGAGCATCTCGGTGGGCAAGGTCGTCTTCATCACCGGGATCATCGCCGCGGTCATCGGGCTGAAGCTGGTCCCGGGCGCGCCGCGGGCGACGTCGGACGAGACGTCACCCGCAGAGTCGGAGCCCGGCTCCCGGTAGGCCGGGCGACGCGGGGCCCCTGCGGCGAGGCGCCCGCGGCGAGGTCCTACGATGGCGCGATGAGCGAAGCCACCGCGTTCGACGACGGCGCCAGCACCTCCACGTCCGAGGAGCGCGAGGTCCTCGGCTGGGAGCAGTTCGGCGAGGCCGCGCGCGAGCTGGCGCGCGAGGTCGTCCGGTCGGGCTGGGTCCCGGACCTCGTGGTCGCCGTCGCGCGCGGCGGGCTCGTGCCGGCGGGCGCGGTCGCCTACGCGCTCGGCACCAAGGCGATGGGCACGCTGAACGTCGAGTTCTACACGGGCGTCGCCGAGACGCTGCCCGAGCCCGTGGTGCTGCCGCCGCTCATGGACACCTCCGACCTGCCCGGCCGCAAGGTGCTGGTGGTCGACGACGTCGCCGACTCCGGTCGGACGCTCGCCCTGGTGATGGACCTCGTCCGGTCCAAGGGGCTGCCCGGCGGCGACCTCGACGGCGACGGCACCCCGGACTTCTCGGGCGCCGTCGACGCCCGCTCGGCGGTCATCTACGCCAAGCCGCGCTCCGTCATCGACCCCGACTACGTGTGGCGCCGCACCGACCGCTGGATCATGTTCCCCTGGTCCTCCCAGCCGCCGGTCACCGAGGAGTTCTGAGCCCTTCTTCCCGCGGCGGCGGGCCGCCGCGGTGCCCTCACGTACTGTCCAGCTCGTCGAGCAGCTCGACGGCGGCGCGCGCGTACTCGCCGATCCAGCGGTCGTAGATGCGCTTGATCGGCACGGGCGCCAGGGACAGGTGCCGCTCACGGCCCACCTTGCGTCCCGTCACGAGCTCGGCCCTTTCCAGCACCCGCAGGTGCTGGAGCACCGTCGTGCGGTCGAGCTCCGGGAAGTGCTCGCAGAGCTCCCCCGTGGTGCGCGAGCCGCCCTTGAGCACGTCGAGCATGCGGCGCCGGGTCGGCGAGGCCAGGGCCTTGAAGACGCGGTCGTCGTCGGACCCGTTGACGCGACCCTCCGACACGTTGTAAAAATATCACATGAGTCAGGACGAACTGACCGAGCTCTCCTTCACCGTCTCCGGCCGGGTCTCGCGCCCCTGCGCCGAGGTCTACGAGGCCGTGGCGGACCCCGACCAGCTCTCGCGCTACTTCACCACCGGCGGTGCGCGCGGGCGGCTCGAGCCGGGACACGACGTCACGTGGGACTTCCACGACTTCCCGGGCGAGTTCGCGGTCCGGGTGATGGAGGCGGACCCGCCCCGGCGCATCGTCATCGAGTGGGACGGGGAGGCCACGGCGAACGACCGGGGCACCACCACCACGACGTTCGAGTTCGAGCCGCTCGACGGCGACACCCGCACCCTGGTGACCATCACGGAGTCGTCGTGGCGCCCGACGCCGGACGGCGCCCGGAGCGCCTTCGGCAACTGCGAGGGCTGGACCGGCATGCTGGCCGCCCTCAAGGCGTGGGTGGAGCACGGCATCAACCTGCGCGAGGGGTTCTACAGGTAGCGACGCGGGGCGGGCCGACGAGGCGCCGACGGGCGTCGCCGGGGCCAGGCGCGTCCGGTCAGCCGTTCACGATCAGGAGCTCGGCACGGCCGAGACCGACCGCCCCAGCCGCTCGCGCAGGTGCTCGACCAGCGCGTCGGAGACCCGCTCGATAACGTCGAGGGTGTCGTAGAAGCCCTCCTGGTCGCCGTACCAGGGGTCGGCGACGTCGAGGTCGTACTCCCCCGCCGTCGCCAGGTCCGGCGCGGTGTCGTCGAACTCGCGCCACAGGCGCACCTCGGCGGTGCGCGGGTCGTCGTCCCGCTCGGCCTGCAGCCGCAGCGCCCGCGCGTGCTGGTTGGTCATCGCGAGCGCGAGGTCATACTCCGCGAGCTCGTGCGGGGCCACCTGGTGGGCTCGGTGCTGCGGCACCGGGTACCCGTGCTCGGCGAGCACCGCGCCGGCCCGGCGGTCGATCGGACGGCCGTGCTCCTCGTCGCTGATGCCGGCGGACGCCACCTCGACGGCGCCGTCGAGCCCGGCCTCCGCGAGCCGCTCACGCAGCACGACCTCGCCCATCGGGGAGCGGCAGATGTTGCCGGTGCACACGACAAGGATGCGGAAGGGCCGGTCGGCGGAAGCGGTCATGCCCCCCATGGTGCCAGGGGCCCGACGGCGGCCGTCGTGGTGGTGACCAACCTCCCAGGCCCCGTCGTCGTGGCGACCGACCTCCTTGCCGCCGTCGTCCGAGATCAGTCTCGAAAAAGGTAGTGACACCGCCGGGCACGCGACCTACGGTTGTGCGCACACGAGAAGGGAGGTGGTCCAGAGGTGAATATTCTTCGGACGCGTGAGGTGGCTACCCGCTAGCCCGTCTGTGGACGGACCTCAGGGTCCTCCCGCCCGACGGGCGGCGAGAACCAGGTGGTCACCGGGACCCGCGGGGGCCGTGACATCGTCCATCACGGCACCCCGGCCGATCGGCCGGGAACCCGCGGGCTCTTCCCTGCCCGGACGCCGGTCGGCGGCCCCGACCTCACGTCGACCTCAGCAGCACCGCCCGTACCGCCGCACCCAGCGCCTCCGCCGTCGGATCCGTGACGACGGCGGCCGGCTCGGCGGCGCCGACGAACCCTTCCTTCGCGCCACCGTTGCGGCTCGGCGACACCTGAACCGTGCTCCCGGTGCGCTCGACGTGGACGTGCCGGACCCCGCGGGCGTAGGCGTTCCACGAGCCCAGCCCCAGGGCGTCGAGGACCGGCGTGAAAGGTGACGGTGCCCGTCGCAGGTTCGGGGTGCGGACCCCGGACCGGGACGTGGCCAGCACGCGAAGCACCGCGGCGCCCAGCTCCTCGTCCCCGGCGTCGTGGTCCAGCAGCTCGAAGGTGCCGTTGGTGATCCAGAAACCGTCCTTCGTCTGGGAGCTCGCGTAGACGACGAGCCGGTCACCCCGGAGGTCGACCGCCGCCACGCCGACCGCGCCCGCACCGTCGCCCCCTCGCCGCCGCACGGTCTCAGACCAGCCCGGCGTCGTGCACGCAGCGGGCGATCTGGACCCGGTTGGCCACCTCGAGCTTGGCGAACAGGTGGCCGACGTGGGTCTTCACGGTGGCCACACCCATGTAGAGCTCCCGGGCGATCTCGGCGTTCGACAGCCCGCGGGCGACGGCGACCGCCACCTCCCGCTCCCGGTCGGTCAGGCGAGCGAGCCGCTCCCGGGCAGAGCCCTCGCGGGCGTCGGGCGGCTGGGCGACGGCGGCGATGAGCTGGGCGGTGACGCTCGGCGAGAGCATCGGCTCGCCGCGGGCCACCCGGCGCACCGCCTGCACGAGGTCCTCGGGCGGGGTGTCCTTGAGCAGGAACCCGGCGGCGCCGTGCCGCAGCGCGGTGAGCACCATCTCGTCGGTGTCGAAGGTCGTCAGGACGATCACCCGGGTGCTCGCGCCGCGCTCGCCCAGCCGGCGGGTGGCGACGAGCCCGTCCAGCCGCGGCATCCGGATGTCCATGAGCACGACGTCGGGCCGCTCCCGGTCCACCAGGTCGAGGCCGTCGTGGCCGTCGCCGGCCTCACCGACGACGACGATCCCGGGGTCACCGCCGAGGATCATGCGCAGGCCCGCGCGCACCAGCGCGTCGTCGTCGACGATCGCGACCCGCACGCGCGGGGCCGGCCCTGCCGCCGCCGGCACCGCCTGCGACGCCGGTGCGTTCTCGGCGCTGCTCACTCGTCCTCCCACGGGAGCCACGCTCTCACGGCGAACGAGCCGTCCTCCTCGAACCCGTGCTCGAGCACGCCGCCGACGAGGTGCGCCCGCTCGGTCAGCCCGGTCAGCCCGACGCCCGCGCCCGGCGGCGCAGCCACGGCGAGCGGGGTGCCCGCACGCGCGGTGGCGGCGGCGATGGCGGACGCGTTCTGCACCTCGATGGTGAGCAGCCCGCCCGGCCCGCCGCCGAGCCGCACGTCGACCGGCACGCCCCGGGCGTGCTTGCGCGTGTTGGTCAGCGCCTCCTGCAGGATCCGGTAGGCGGTTCGCGAGGTGGTCACCGGCAGCTCCGCCAGGGCCGCCGCGTCACCGCCGGGCAGGCCGGAGACGTCGAGGCGCACCGCGGAGCCGGTGCCCGTGGTCTCTGTGACCAGCACGTCGAGCTGGGCGAGCGTGGGCTGGGGCGGCTCGACCGGGCGCTCCGCCGACGTCCCGCCGTTTGAGGAACCCTCACCGGAGGTCGCGCCGCCCTGAAGGGACGCTGCGCCGCCGCGCAGGGAGGCGGCGCCGTCGCGAGAGGACGCTGCGCCGTCGTCCGACCGGAGCACGCCGAGGACCTGCCGCAGCTCGGTCAGCGCGAGGTGGGCGTTGTCCTGGATGATGCCAGCCGCCCGGGTCGTCTCCTCGCGGCTGAGGTCGGTGCGGTAGGCGACGGCGCCGGCGTGCATGGCCACGAGGGAGATGCGGTGGGCGAGGACGTCGTGCATCTCCCGGGCGATCCGGGTGCGCTCGGCCTCCCGGGCAGCCTCGGCCCGGAGCGCCTGCTCCCGTTCCGCGGTCACGGCGCGCTCGTGCAAGTTGGCGACCAGCTCGCGGCGCGCCCCGACGTAGAAGCCGGTGGCCACGCAGATGCCGTAGACAGCCAGCACCAGGCCGCCGCCGACCCAGGAGTACACGGCCGGGTAGTCGACCCCCGTCGCCTCGAACGTCCGGCCGTACATCGTCTCGTAGACGAGGGTCGCCGCCAGCCAGAACGCCCCGACCACCAGCACGCCGCGCACGCGCCGCCGCGTGGCCATCGAGACGGCGGCGAGCACGCTCGCGCCGAACGCCGCGGCCGACGCCGCGGACAGCGCGACCGTCCCCGACGCGACGAGCACCGGGTAGCGCCGGCGCAGGGGCAGCAGGGCCAGCGCAACGACGCCGAGGAACAGGTCGAGCACGATGACGCCGTTGACGACGTCGGGCACGGCCGCGGCGGGCTCGTCGGGCAGGAGGTCGTCGACGACAGTGATCCACGCGACGAGGGCCAGGCCCCCCGCGAGGAGATAGCGCCAGATCCGCGACCACGGTCGAAGGCGCGGGGGTGGCGGCAGCTGCCGGACGGCCGGGGTGGTCACGGTTGATCACCCTACGGACGACGGCGCCCGGCAGGCTCCGCCGTCGGGCTCGGGGGTCTCCGACCAAAGGTGGATCAGGGCGAGCCGTCATGCCGATCCGCCGCGCCCTCGCCGTCGGGAGGGTTGACGCCATGATCACCGCAGAGAGACTGACGAAACGCTACGGGGACCGCACGGTCGTCGAGGGCGTCTCCCTCACCGCCCGCCCGGGGCGCGTGACCGGCTTCCTCGGCCCCAACGGGGCGGGCAAGTCCACCACCATGCGCATGCTGTGCGGGCTGACCACCCCGACGTCCGGCAGGGCGACCGTCCTGGGCCGGCCGTTCCGCGAGCTGCCCAACCCGGGGCGGCACGTGGGCGTGCTGCTCGACGCCTCCGCCCAGCACGCCGGCCGCAGCGGCCGCGAGACGCTGCTGCTCTCCGCCCGGCTGATGGACCTGGATCGGCGGCGGGTGGACGAGGTGCTGCGCCTCGTCGGTCTGACCTCCCGCGAGGCGGGCGCCCGGACCCGCACCTACTCCCTCGGCATGCGCCAGCGCCTCGGGCTGGCGCACGCCCTCCTGGGCGACCCGGAGGTGCTCGTCCTGGACGAGCCGGTCAACGGGCTCGACCCCGCCGGCATCCGCTGGATGCGGGACCTGCTCCGCTCCTTCGCCGACGGCGGAGGCACCGTGCTGCTGTCCTCGCACCTGCTCCGCGAGGTCGAGGCCGTCGCCGACGACCTCGTCATCATCGGCGGCGGCCGGATCCTCGCCCAGGGCAGCGCCGCCGACCTCCTCGCCGCCCCGGGCACCGAGGTGCGCAGCACCGACGACGACAGCCTCGCCCGCGCACTCACGGCGGCCGGCCACCACGTGGCCCCGGCCCGCCAGGGCCTGTCGACCTCGGCGACCACCGAGGAGGTGGGCCGGGCCGCACTGGCCGCCGCCGTCGTCCTGACCAATCTGCGGCCGGCGGCCACCACCGGGCTGGAAGAGCTGTTCTTCGACATGACCGCCCAGCACGGGCGAGAGGAGATCCCCGCATGAGCACCGTCACGACGAACTCCCGCACCTCACCGGCGCCCACGCCTCGCCTTGCGGCCGCGGCCGACGGCGCAGCACGGCCGGTCCCGTTCGCCCGTCTCGTCCGGGTCGAGCTGCGCAAGCAGGTCGACACCCGCGCCGGGGCCTGGCTGCTCGGCGTGATCGTCGCCGTCAACGTGGGGTTCATCCTGCTGACGCTGTTCAACGCGGAGCCGCAGTACCTGACGTGGCTGGAGCTCACGGGGGCGTCGTCGTGGGGGCAGATGCTCCTCCTGCCGCTCATCGGCATCATGGCGGCCACGAGCGAGTGGTCGCAGCGCACGGCCCTGACCACCTTCGCCCTCGAGCCGCGGCGCACCCGGGTCAACCTGGCGAAGCTCACCTCCGCCGTCGGGCTTGGGGTGGTCGTCATGGTGCTCGCGCTGGCCGCGGGGGCGGTGTTCAACGTCGTCGGCCTGGTGTGGCGCGACGGCGACGGCTCATGGGCGATGGAGTGGGCCGTGCTGGCCGGGATGTCGCTCTCGCTGCTGATCCTGGTGACGCAGGGCGTCGCGTTCGGCCTGTCGCTGCTGAGCACCCCGGTCGCGATCGTGGCCTACCTCGGGCTGCCCACCGTCTGGTCCGTTCTCACGATGGTGGTGTCGACCCTGCGCGGACCGGCCGAGTGGCTGGACCTGAACACCGCGGTCCTGCCTCTCATGGCGGGCGAGATGACCGGCGACGCATGGGCCCGGCTCGGCACCTCGGCGGCGGTGTGGGTGCTGCTGCCGCTCACGTTCGGGCTGTGGCGAACGGCGCGTCGGGACGTCGCGTGAGTCAGGTGGTCGCAGGACGCGGTCATTCCGGAGTCGTCCGCACGACTATCGGGAGTCGTCCGCACGGGGCCGGGCCGTACCCCGCTAGCGGGAGAACCCCGCCACGCAGATGCGAAACCGACCCCTTTCTACACCCTCATCTGTGACGAGACGGTAAAGTCGCGGAATAGACACGAATAACCAGTGGTTATACCTCGTGAAATGCAGATCGGCCGCCCTGCGAAATTTCGCCCGCAACATCGGGCGACTGCGGGACGGGAAGACCACTGCATCTCGTGCAAGCTTTGAGAAGGAGTGATTCTTACGTGGGTAATCTTTCAGGCAAGGTGTCGATCATCACGGGCGCAGGCTCGGGCATCGGTCGCCAGACAGCACTGACTTTCGCTCAGAACGGGGCCAAGGTTGTCGTCGCCGAAGTCAACGAGGCCAACGGCCAGGAGACGGTCCAGCAGATCGAGGACGCGGGTGGTGAGGCCACCTTCTTCAAGGTCGACGTCTCCAAGTACGACGAAGTTGAGGCGATGGTCGATTTTGCCGTCCGAGAGTACGGCACCCTCGACGTGCTCTTCAATAATGCCGGCGTTTCTCACGTGGCAAATGTTCTCGACGAGGACATCGAGGACTACCACAAGTTGATCAGCGTGGACCAGCACGGTGTTTTCTACGGAATCAAGGCCGGTGCCGACAAGATGAAGGAACTCGGCGTGCGGGGCGTCATCGTCAACACGGCCAGCACCTTCGCGTTCCTTGCCTACCCCAGCAACATCACCTACAACATGGCGAAGGCAGCGGTGGTGCAGGCGACGAAGACGGCAGCAGCCGACCTCGCCCCGCACGGCATCCGGGTCGTGGGCGTCGCGCCTGCCACTATCAACACCGACATCCTCAAGGAGTACCCGGCGGAGGCGCTTGAGGCGATCAAGGTGAAGCACATGAGGAACGACGTGATCGAGCCCGAGCGTGTCGCCGACGTTGTCGCGTTCCTCGCTTCTGACGCAGCTGACGCCATCAATGGGTCGGTGATCCCCGTGGACGACGGCTACCTGAGCTTCAAGTAGTCACCGCCGCCGCCTGAGGCGCGCCAGATACCGCGCAAGGGGCACCCACGAATGGCGTGGGCGCCCCTTGCGCGTGCTGCTGAGGGACGGGGTTCGCAAGCGTCTGCCGGCCGCCGCGTCTCAGAACGGGCTCACGGCCTGATCACGGCCTTGACGATGCCGTGGTCGCGGCTAGTCATGAGGGTCTTCATGAGCGCGGGCGCCTCATCGAGGCTGGCCTCGTGATTGAAAATCGCGTCCGGATCGAGCAGCCCATCCGCGATGTAATCCATGATCGTCTGAGCGGGGCCCACATCCGCGAGGCCCGTCCACAGGTTCAGGCCCTTGCTAAGTGCAGCGGCGATGTCGAAGCTGACGGGCTTGTGGGGGATTCCGATAATGGAAAGGAAACCCTCCGGGGCGAGAGAGTCCAGCGCCGCCTGGAAGGTCGCCTCCACGCCTGCGCAGTCGATCGCGGCATCCAAGCCAGCGCCTCCGGTGATGCGCTGCAGATCCTCTCTGGGATCAGCGGCTGAGATGACGTCGGTGGCCCCCAACTGGCGGGCGAGTTCGAGGCGCTCGGGTACCGGGTCGATCGCGATCAACCTCGCCGGCTTCCAGATCGTCGCGTAGTGGAGGGCCGAGAGCCCCACCGGACCGCAGCCGAAGACTGCGATCGTGCGCCCCTGCTGCGTCACGGCCTTGGTGACGCCGCCGGCTCCTGTGGTGAGTGCGTCCGAGATCGCGAGTGCGGACTCGTCGGAGACGTGGTCAGGTACCCGGATCATGTCGCGGCCGGCAAAGGGAATGCGCAGCAACTCAGCGTGAGAACCGGCGAAACCGCCATACGTCTCACCGCAGCCGTACACGCCGCCGAACTCGCAATGCGCATAGTTCCCGCCGCGGCAGCTAGCGCAGGCACCGCAGTAAGGAGCGGGGGAGACCGTCACGCGGTCGCCGACGGAGAAGTTCTTCACCGCGGAGCCGAGCTCACGAATGCGGCCCACCATCTCGTGACCGAGAACGAATCCGGTGTCCGGCACCAGGTCCCCTGAAACCACGTGCAGGTCAGAGCCGCAGATGGACGTCGCAATGACGTCGACGATGGCATCGGTGGGCTCCTGGATCACCGGATCCGGAACCTCTTGGACCTCGGTCTCGCCGGGCGCGGTGTAGATCAGGGCCTTCATGAGTTCTCCTTGTCACGACATGTGCCCGCGAACCTCTGGCGGGATTCCAAGCGGGGCGACGCCGAGTCCGGGCGCTGCCTGGGCCGTTTCCAACTACTACCTTAGGTTGGGGTTCGCCCCAAAGGTGGGAGTCGTGCAAGTACCAAACGCTAGGAAGGGGACTTGCGTGCTGTAGCGACCAGGAGGTCATCGATGATCGCGCCCCTGGTGAGGATCCCTCTGCAGGGCGCACCTGCTGCCAGGCAAGGATGGCGGGGTGGACAACTTCGGATCGCTTCATCACGTTGAGCTGCAGCAGGTGTCCGATCTTCGGTCATCCGTCGATACCTGGACATGGTTGTTCGACGCACTCGGATACACGCCTCATCAGGAGTGGAGTGGCGGTCGCGGCTGGCGGCACGGGTCTACCTACATCGTCCTCGCCAGCGCTTCACGAGGCGGTGCACACGATCGCCGTCTCCCCGGACTCAGCCACCTCGCCTTCCACGCCGGGACGATGCAGAACGTGGATCGCCTGTGGACGGCAGCGCCGCAGAATGGCTGGAGTCGGCTCTATGCCGATCGGCACCCGCGGGCAGGCGGCGACCAGCACTACGCCGCCTTCTTGGAGAAAGCCGAGCGGTTCAAGGTCGAACTCGTCGCCTCCGACGCCGTCCGGTAGCCGATCCCGGAACCGGACGGACATGACCTGGCCGAAGGAGGTTCCGCTGAATCCCTGCGTCGGGCACCATGCCACCCATAACTACTGACGGTTCAGATGTGACCATTTCAAAGAACTAGCGGGCCTACACGACGGATGGCATGTACTGGGCAGGACGGAAGACGGCCGACGGCGGGATCCATGTTCTTCGGCTGCGAGCAGGGACCTATCGATCGAAGGTGATGTGCGTGGTCTGGCTCGGTGCCGTCTCGGCGGTGACCTCGTAGCCGGCCTCCAGGCCCCGGAGGTCGTCCCACAGGCGGATGCCGCGACCGAGGAGGATCGGCGCGATCGCGACGTGGAGACGGTCGACAAGACCCGCGGCCAGGAACTCTCGGACGACCGTGGCGCCGCCTCCGATCCGCACGTCCCTGCCGGCCGCTGCCGCGTGCGCACGCTCGAGCGCCTCGGCGGGAGACGCCGACAGGAAGTGAAAGGTCGTGCCGCCGGCCATCTCGATCGAGGGACGCGGGGAGTGAGTGAGGACGAAGACCGGAACCCGGAACGGAGGCTCGTCACCCCACCAGCCGCGCCACTCGGGATCGTCCGGGTTGTCGTGCAACCCGAACATCCCGGCGCCCATGATCTCGGCACCGACTTCCGCGAAGTACGCCTGCGCGTAGGCGTCGTCGACGCCGGTCGTGCCCGCTCCGCTCGTGTCGCCGAGGACCCGTTCACGAAAGGTACGGGTCGCCGTGTACGCACCGGTCAGTCGCGACCAGTCGTCGCCGAACGGGTTCTCAGGAGTCTGATCGGTCGTCGTCATGAAGCCGTCGAGCGAGATGTTCAGGTCCACTCGTACCGCTCCGCGGCTGGTGGGACGTGTCATGGTTGATCTCCATCTCCGTTGCTGGGCCATCCCGCACCGGTGCGACACACGCCCGGCGTGTTGTTCGGAGAAGTTAGCGGAGGATGCCCGCAAGGCCCGCCGGTGTCGCCCTCGGCGCGTCATGCCTTCGTCGACCGGGCCGAGCCCCGGCGTGGTCACGCCCTGCCGAGGGCGAGCTCCGGGTAGGAGTCGGCCGCTCGGGTGACGCCCCGCTCCACCGTCGCGGTGAGGGTCGCAAACGGCTCGGTCTCGATGCGTCTCCTGCTGCCGTTGCCGACCCGCCGCCAGGTCCCGACCACCCGCCCGCCGGACACGACGATCGGACGGAACATCCCGTTGCCGCCCGGGACGATGCGGTCGGCGTGCTCGGGCGGGAGGGTCGCTGAGCGGTCCTGGTAGCCGAGGATCATCTCGTCGAAAGCCGGCAGGAGCACCACCCCTCGGGCCGCCCGCCGGTGCTCGGCGAGCAGCTCCGGCGTCGTCGGGTCCATGAGGTGCTCGACGCCGTCAACCTCGACACTCTCCAGGTGCGGCCGGGCGACGGCCAGACCGATCTTGGCGTCGGCCACCGTGAGCTTGGTCCACCAGGTGAAGTCCTTGAGGGTCGCGGGGCCGTGACCCCGGAAGTACCGGAGCACCCACTCCCCCAGCGCCTCCTCGCGCTCCAGTTGGCGTGGCTCCGGCACCCACTCGTGGAGGAGGACGATGCGCTGCTCGCCGTTCGCCGTCGGGCCGAGGCAAAGGAACCCCCGCTGGGCCAGGTTCCACAGCAGGTGGTAGCCGCGCTGCCCCGCCTCGAGGAGGCCAGCCTCATTCCACAGCGTCATCAGCTCCGACCGGCTGAGCGACCGGCCGCCGCTCAGCGCAGCCGTGGCGACCTCGAGCGCACGGTCGAGCATCGCGTCGTCGATGCCGAGCTGGGCGCGGCGGCGGGCGGCGCCCGTGATGAGACGGTCAGTGGTCAGGCTCTGCATCCAGGACAGGTCCTCGGCGGCGACAAGATGCAGGGTGCCGCGCATGGGCCAGGAACGGACCACCTCACCACGGTCCAGAGAGCCCACGATCCCACCGTCGTCCGCCGGTTCGGTGCGGAGGGTGACGGCCGCGAGAGCGGCGGGGAAGTCCTGGGCCTGGAGGGCGCAGAGGTGACGGACGGTCTCGGTGGCGGTCGGGCAGCGGGGTCCGACCACGCGCTGGGCGACGAGCCTCAGGAGCGCGACCTCCGTCCGGGTCAGCATGCGCCTCATCGTAGGAGCGGACCGGTGCGTGAACGCGCGATTGTCGAGCCTACGCGGCCGCTGGCCGCCCTTTGTATCCAATTTGCTCGTGCTCAGAAGGGCGGCGGGTCGTCGTGGTCGTGGAGGGGTTCGGGGACGCTGTGGAGGGGCGGACCGATGGCGATGAGGGTGGTGGTGCCGTTGGTCTCGCGGCGGTAGGTGTGGCCGGAGGGGGTGGTCCAGACGAAGATGCCGGGTTCGGGCTGGGTGACGTGGAAGGCGCCGACGGTCTTGGTGGTGTGGTCGCGGTTGCACATGGAGCCGAGCTGGTGGAGGGCGGTGGTGCCGCCGGCGGACCAGGCTTTGGTGTGGTCGATCTGGGCGCGGCGGGCCGGGACGGTGCAGGCGGGGCGTACGCAGGTGGTGTCGCGGGCGCGGACGAGGTCCTGGAGGGCGGCGGGGGGTCGGTAGCGGGTGCGCCCGAGGTCGGTGACGACGCCGCTGAGGGGGTCGGTGATCAGGCGGCGCCAGGTGCCGCCGGCGGCGAGGGCGCGGGCGATGTCGGGGGTGATGGGGCCGTACCCGTCGAGGTGGGCCGCCTCCATGGGCTGCTCGTCCTCGGCCCCCTCGGCTCCCTCGGCCCCCTCGGCGTCGGTGGGGTCCGTGCTGGCCGGGTCGGCGCCGGCGGTGTCCGTGGCTGTCGTGGCGGCGCCGGTTCCGGGGGCGCGCTCGGCGCCCGTGTCGAGGTCGGCGTCGGACGGCTCTGAACCGCCCCGGGTTCCGTGGAGAGTTCAGTTGTTGGCTCCGACCGGCTGGACGGAGTCGTGCTTGGCGTAGTGGTTGGCTTCGTGCTGGGTCGGGGTGAGGTAGCCGAGCGCGGAGTGGAGTCGTCGGGTGTTGTACCACTCGACCCAGGCCATGGTGGCGTACTCGACGTCGGCGATCGACCGGTAGGGGCCGGCGTGGAAGACGTCGGGCTTGATGCACTCGGTCTTGTACAGGCCGACGATCGACTCCATCAGGGCGTTGTCGTAGGCGTCGCCGACGCTGCCGATCGAGGGTGCGATGCCCTCGAGGTCGAGGTGCTCGGTGAAGCGCAGCGAGGTGTACTGGCTGCCGGCGTCGGAGTGGTGGATCAGCCCGGTGGTGACGGGGTGTCCCTGGTGGCTCCTGGCCCAGGTGGCCATGCGCAGGCAGGTCAGCACCAGGTCGGTGTGCCTGGTCGTCATCGCGTGCCAGCCGACGACGGCCTGGGAGAAGACGTCGACGGCGAAGGCGACGTAGACGAACCCGGCCCAGGTCCGCACGTAGGTGAAGTCGGCGACCCAGACCAGGTTGGGGGCCGCGGCGGTGAAGTCGCGGTTGAGCCGGTCCCCGGCCCGGCTGCCGTCCTTGCCCGGGACGGTGGTGCGGACCTTCCCCGAGCGCACCGCTCCGCGCATCCCGTGCTCGCGCATGAGCCGCTCGAGAGTGCAGCGGGCGACCGTCACGCCGCGGGCGCGCAGGGCGTGCCAGGTCTTGCGGTACCCGTACAGGCTCTCCGGGGTCGGGCGGCCGTGGGCGTCGAGGCGCAGCCGGCGCAGCTCGTGCAGGACGGTGGCGTCGGAGACGGTCCGCGCCGCGGGCCGGCGGGAGCGGTAGGCGTAGTAGGTGCTCGGGGCGATCTTGCAGCCGTGCTCGGTCAGCACGCGGCAGATCGGCTCGACCCCGAACCTGGCCCGGTTCTCGTCGATGAACCGGCAGATCACCGCTGTGGCGGGTCGAGCTCCCGCGCGAAGAAAGACGCCGCGGACTTCAGGATCTCGTTCGCCCGCCGCAGCTCGCGGTTCTCCTTCTCCAGCTCCTTGATCCGCGTCGCCTCGGCGCTGGTCACCCCGGGTCTTGCGCCGGCGTCGACCTCGGCCCGGCGCACCCACTTACGCAGCGTCTCGTGCCCGACCCCCAGCCTTTCCGCGATCGTCCTGATCGCCTCGTACTCGCTGGTGTAGTCCTGCCGGTGCTCCAGGACCATGCGCACAGCGCGCTGCTTGAGCTCCTCCGGGTACCGCTTCGTCGTCTTCGACATGAGATCGATCCTTCCAAGGAAGGAACCCTCCACGGAACCCGGGGCGGTTCAGGGTCAGGTCGACCTGGACGCAGTCCTGGGCGGGCAGGACGGCGTAGATCGAGCCCATCCCGTCGGGCAGGGCCCGGGTGTGGTTGACGTGCCGTTTCGCCCGGGCGCGGGCGTGACGGGCCTGGGCGTCGGCGGGGTCGACGGTGACCAGGGCCTTGGCCAGGTCGCGGCGGACCTGGGCCACGGTGCGCCCGTCGGCCTCCTCCAGCACGTCGTGCTCGACCTGGACGGCGACGGGGACGGGGGAGGTGGCCAGGGTGGTCACGATGGCCCGGGCCTTGGGGTAGTCCACCACCCCGGCGGCCACGGCGGCGGCGGTCTCGGTGAAGGTGCGGGTCAGGCCGTGCCCGACGGTGATGAGGGTGCGGGCCTCCTGGCGGGAGACGGCCAGGCGCATGGCGATCTCCTCGGCGGTGACGTCCACCGGTTTCTCGACCGCCGGGTGGGCGAAGAAGGTCGCCGCGTCGGACAGGCCGGCGGCGGCGCGGGCGACCTGCCCCGCGGCCCAGCTCTCGATGCGGCGGTGGGCGGCGAGGACCTCGATCCCCGCCGCCCGCCCCAGGGTGCGGGTGTGCGTGCCGGTCAGCACCGCGGCCAGGTCGGCCCCGGCGCGCATCCCGGCCAGGGCCGCGATCCCGACCCCGAGCACCGAGACGTCCTCCCCCGGGTCGAACACCGTCTCCATCCGCCGCCGCAACGCCCGCGACCACGCCGGCCCGACCCCCTCCGCGTCATCCGCGTCCGACTCACCGCTGGCGTCGGTGTCACCGGTGGGGTCGCCGGCCCCGGCGACCTGGCACGCGGTCCCGCCGGTGCCCGTGCCGGGCTCGTCGGCGGCGTCGTTGCCGTGACCGGCGTCGTCGTCCGGGAGGGCGCCGGTGCGGGTGAACCCGGCCGGCGCCAGGCCCGCCAGCACGGCCCCGCCCTCGCCGTCGCACGTCGGAGTGGCCGTGGCCGGGGAGTCGTCCGGGCCGATCAGGTCCGCCAGCACCTCCTGCGCCCACGGGTCCCCGGCCTCGAGCAGCACCCCCAGCCCCGCCAGCCCCACGGTCGACAGCTCCCGCGCCCGGGCCACGCGCTCCTCCGCGCCCGCCCGCCCGGCCAGGGCCCGCAGATGCGCGCACGGGCCACGCCACCCGTCCTCCGGGCAGCACCACCCGCCAACCTGCCGACCCCGCTCCGCATCCATGTATCGAACACTAGTGCGACCCACTGACATCGGCCCCGACAAGGTGGTCCGCTGTGGAAACGGTGGCACCCAGGCGCGATCCTGATGGTGGTCGCTCACGCTCACACGGAATCTACGGGCATCTCGAACACCCCCGGAAACCTCGGACCTCGCGCACGCCTCACCCGAAGAGGAATGGCATCTCCCGCGAGCTGGCCCGGTCCAGCGACCGGCCCCGGTCGGCGACGTGACCGGGCTGCTGGCAGGGTTGGGGGCATGGACCTTCGCATCTTCACCGAGCCTCAGCAGGGCGCCTCCTACGACGACCAGCTCGCCATGGCGCAGCGCGCCGACGAGCTCGGCTTCGACGCCTTCTTCCGCTCGGACCACTACCTGCGCATGGGCGACGGCGACCCCCTGCCCGGTCCCACGGACTCCTGGACCACGCTGGCCGGCCTGGCCCGCGAGACCTCGCGGATCCGCCTCGGCACCCTCGTCTCCTCGGCGACCTTCCGCCACCCCGGCATCCTCGCCGTGCAGGTGGCCCAGGTGGACCAGATGTCCCGCGGGCGCGTGGAGCTCGGCCTCGGCACCGGCTGGTTCGCGGAGGAGCACTCCATGCTCGGCGTGCCGTTCCCGGAGAAGCGGTTCGGGATGCTCGAGGAGCAGCTCGAGATCGTCACCGGCCTGTGGTCCACGCCGGTCGGCGAGCGCTACAGCTTCGACGGCAAGCACTACCAGCTGTCGGACAACCCGGGACTGCCCAAGCCCGCGCAGTCGCCGGTCCCGATCGTCGTCGGCGGCAACGGCCCGCGCCGCACCCCGCGCCTGGCCGCCCGGTTCGGGAGCGAGTACAACCAGTCCTTCCCGGAGAAGGACACGATCGCCCCGCAGATCGCCCGCGTGCGTGACGCCTGCGAGGAGACTGGCCGCAACCCCGACGACCTCACCTACTCCGTCGCGTTCGTGGCCTGCGTCGGCTCCGACGAGGCCGAGGTGCAGCGCCGGGCGGACGCGATCGGCCGCGAGCCCGCCGAGCTGCGCGAGCACGGCCTCGCCGGCAGCCCGGCCGAGGTCCTCGACGGCATCGGCGCCCTCGCGGAGATCGGCGTGAGCCGCGTGTACCTGCAGTGCCTCGACATCTCCGACCTCGAGCACCTGGACCTCATCGCCTCCGAGGTGATGGCCAAGCTCGACTAGGGCAAAACATGGCCAGCCCGGGCTGCGCGAGACCTTGCGAGCCCGGGCTGCGCGACGCCCGGCGGCGCGCGCGGGCGGGCGACCTCGAACCCCCGAAGGGCCGACGGCGAAGCCGACCTGGCGGCCCGGCCGCCGGAGTAGCGTCGGCCGTATGGGCGCCGTCGCCATCCGGGACGTGGTCAAGCGGTTCGGGCACACCGTCGCGCTGGACGGTCTCGACCTGGACGTGGCCGAGGGTGAGGTGCACGGTCTCCTCGGGCCGAACGGCGCCGGCAAGTCGACCACCATCCGCCTCCTCCTGGGGCTGCTGCGCGCCGACGCCGGGACGCTGCGGCTGCTGGGCGGCGACCCGTGGACGCAGGCGCCCGAGCTGCACCGGCGGCTGGCCTACGTGCCGGGTGACGTCGCCCTGTGGCCGAACCTCACCGGCGGCGAGGTCATCGACCTGCTCGGCCGGCTGCGCGGCGGCCTGGACCCGGTTCGCCGCGACGCCCTGATCGAGCGCTTCGAGCTCGACCCGCGCAAGAAGGGCGCGACCTACTCCAAGGGCAACCGGCAGAAGGTGGCGCTCGTGGCGGCGCTGGCCTCCGACGTCGAGCTGCTGCTCCTCGACGAGCCCACCGCCGGCCTCGACCCGCTCATGGAGGCCGAGTTCCGCCGCGTGGTGCTGGAGCGCCGGGAGGGCTGCACCGTGCTGCTGAGCAGCCACATCCTCTCCGAGGTGGAGCACCTGTGCGACCGGGTCAGCATCGTCCGGGCCGGCCGGGTGGTGGAGAGCGGGACGCTGACCCAGCTGCGTCACCTCACCCGGACGCAGGTGGTGGCGGACCTGCCCGGGCCCGTCCCGGACGAGCTGGTGCGGCTCTCCGGGGTGCACGACGCCGTCGTCGACGGCCACCGGCTCGCGTGCCAGGTCGACGACGCCGCCCTGGCCGGCCTGGTCGCCCGTCTCGGCGCCCTCGGGGTGCGCAGCCTCTCCTCCAGCCCGCCGACGCTGGAGGAGCTGTTCCTGCGCCACTACCAGGACGCCCCGGCCGTGCGATGAGCGGCGCAGCCCGATGAGCGGCGCAGCCCGATGAGCGGCGCAGCGCGATCAACGGAGCGGCACGATGAGCGGCCTGGCGCCATGAACGGCCTGGGCACGCTGGTCCGGCTCGGGGCCCGGCGCAACCGCCTGTACCTGGCGGTGTGGCTGCTCGGGCTGTTCGTCGTCGTGCCCGCCACGGCCACGGCCTACGAGCAGGTGATCCCCGACCCGGTGCAGGCTGGACCGATCATCGAGGGGCTGTCCAACAACCCCACCATGCGGGCGATGCTCGGCCCCCCGTTCTCGCTGGTGGAGCCCGGCGGGTTCACGGTCTGGCGGGTCGGCACCTTCGTCGCCACGGTCGCCGGCGTGATGGCGATCCTCGCGACCGTCCGCCTCACCCGGGCCGACGAGGAGGCAGGCCGCACGGAGCTGGTCCGCTCCGGCGTCGTGGGGCGTCACGTCCCGCTGGTCGCCGCGGTCCTGGTAAGTCTGGCCGCGTGCGCGGTGCTCGGGGTGCTGGTCACCGCCGGCATGGCCGGCGCGGGGACCGACGCGACCGGCTCGGTGGCGTTCGGGCTCGGGATGGCGCTGACCGCGGCGGTCTTCGTGGGCGTCGGCGCGTTCGCGGCCCAGCTGACCAGCTCCGCCCGCACCGCGCGCGGGATCGCCCTCGCGGTGCTGGGCGCGGCCTACCTGCTCCGCGCCCTGGCCGACGGCGTCGCCGCGGACTCCCCGGTGCGTCGCCTGCAGTGGGTCTCGCCGGTGGAGTGGATGGCGCTGGCGCGCCCCTACGCGGACGAGCGCTGGTGGGTCCTCCTGCTCCCCGCCGCCCTGACCGCCGTGCTGGTGGCTCTCGCGGTGCGCCTGGAGGCCCGGCGCGACCACGGCTCCGGGCCATGGCCGCCCCGCCCGGGCCCGCCGGGGGCCGGCGCGCTGCTCTCCTCCCCCGCCGGGCTGGCGTGGCGGCTGCAGCGCGGCACCATTTTCGGCTGGACGATCGGTCTGCTGGTGTTCTCGGTGGCCATCGGCTCGCTGACCACCAGCTTCTCGTCGATGTTCCAGGACGTGCCGCGCCTGGAGATGGTCCTGCGCCGGATGGGTGCCGGCGCCGAGGAGCTCACCCAGGGGTTCTTCGTGGCCATGCTCAGCATCGTGGTGCTCGTCGTGGCGGCGCTCGGGCTGCAGCTGCTGGGGCGGCTGCACCAGGAGGAGACCGCGGGCCACGCAGAGGTGGTCCTCTCTACGGCGGTGCGGCGCACCGGGTTCGCCGGCTCGCACCTCCAGCTGGCCCTGGTGGTGCCTACCGTGCTGATCCTGGCGAGCGGTGCGCTGATGGCCGTGCCGCAGGCGGTCGCCGACGGCGACCCCGGCGTGGTGGGCGACGTCGTCTCCGGCGCGGCGGCCCTGCTGCCCGGGGTGTGGCTGGTGGCGGGCCTGGGGATGCTGCTGCTCGGCTGGCTGCCGCGCCTCGGGTGGGTGGCCTGGCTGGTGGTCGGATGGTCCCTGGTGGTCACGTGGATCGGGGCGCTGCTGAACCTGCCCGACTGGCTGCTCGAGCTGACGCCGTTCGCGCAGCTGCCGCAGCTGCCGGTCGAGGCGATGCGCTGGACGCCGGTCCTGGTCACGGCGGCGATCGCCGCCGGGCTCGTGGTGCTCGGCCTGGTGGGCTACCGCCGTCGGGACCTCGCCGCGAGCTGACCGCGGAGGCCGGCTCGGCGGACGCACCGTCAGCCGGGCAGGTCCTCCAGCCGCCGCTTCTGGGGGTACGGCGGCTCGCCGCGCGCGAGCGACTCGACGAATCCCGCGATCCGGCGCGCCCGTGTCTCGGGCCGCTTCGCCTCGGTCACCCGGTAGATGACGGCGAAGCGGTTCGACCTCGTCAGGATGTCGAACATCGCCCGCGCCCGCGGCTCGGCGTCGAGCGCCGCGACCAGGTCCGGGGGCGGCTCGGCGTCCGCCTGCCCCACGTACGCCCTGTCCCAGCGCCCGTCGGCCTGGGCGGCGCGGACGGCCGCACGCCCGGCCTCCGTCATCCGGCCCTCCGCCTCGAGCTCGGCGACGCGCCTGACGTTGCTGGCCGACCACGGGCTCCTCGGCCGCCGCGGGGTCATCCGCTGCGCGTAGGTGTGCTCGTCGCGGCGCCGGGCCTGGCCGTCGATCCAGCCGAAGCACAGAGCCTCGAGCACGGCGGGCTCGTAGGTGAGGGCCGTCGTCGTCCCGTTCTTCTTGCCGACGACGAGCCACACACCGTCGCTGGAGGCATGGTTCTCCGCCAGCCACGCACGCCAGGCGGCCACGTCGGGCAGTACCAGCTCGTCCTCGGTCATCCCCGTCCTCCTCCCGTCACGCGCCGAGTCGTCAACTCCTCCGTGAGTCGTCAAGTCCTCCGCGAGGCGTCAAGTCCTCCGCGAGAAGTCGTCAGGGAGAAGATGACTTCTGACCGAGGAGATGACCTCTCACCGAGTGTGGCGGGTGCGGGACGGGCGGCCAAGGGAATTGGCGACCTTCGCCGTCGGGCATGATGCTCGCCATGGACGACGACGCCACCCCGCTCCGCCTCGGGTTCTCCACCGGCTACTGGTCGGCCGGGCCGCCGACCGGCGCGGCGGAGGCCGTCGCCGCCGCGGACGACCTCGGGCTCGACTCCGTCTGGACCGCCGAGGCCTACGGCTCGGACGCGCTCACGCCGCTCGCGTGGTGGGGCGCCAGCACCCGGCGGGTGCGGCTGGGCACAGCCGTCGCGCAGATGTCCGCCCGCACCCCGACGGCCACGGCGATGGCCGCCATGACGCTGGACCACCTCTCCGGCGGACGGTTCGTCCTGGGCCTGGGCGCCTCCGGGCCGCAGGTGGTCGAGGGCTGGTACGGCCAGCCGTACCCGCGCCCGCTCGAGCGCACCCGCGAGTACGTCGACATCGTCCGCCAGGTGCTGCGCCGCGAGGAGCCCGTCCGGCTCGACGGCGCCCACTACCAGCTGCCGCTGCGGGGCGGCACCGGCCAGGGCAAGGCGCTGCGCCCCACCATCCACCCGCTGCGCACCGACCTGCCGATCCACCTCGCGGCGCAGGGTCCCAAGAACACGGCGCTGGCCGCCGAGATCGCCGACGGGTGGCTGCCGTTCCTGTTCTCCCCCCGCCTGTCCGCCACCTACGCGGAGCACCTCGCGGCCGGGTTCGCGCGCCGGGCACGGGAGCGGTCGCCGTCGTTGGCGTTCGAGGTCTCGGCGGCGGTGCCGGTGGCCCTCGGGAAGGACGTCGAGGAGGCCGCCGACACCCTGCGGCCGTACTTCGCCCTCTACATCGGCGGCATGGGGTCGGAGTCGACGAACTTCCACCGCGAGGCCGTCGAGCGGCTGGGGTACGAGGCGGCGTGCGCGGAGATCGCCCGGCGGTGGGCCGACGGCGACCGCCCCGGCGCCGTGGCGGCGGTCCCCACCGAACTGGTGCTCGACGTCGCCCTCGCGGGCAGCCCGGCCCAGCTGCGCGAGCAGCTCGCCGCGTGGCAGGCCAGCGTTGTCACCACCCTCATCATCCAGACGGACCCTCGGACCCTGCCCGCCGTCGTCAGGGCGCTGCAGGTCTGACGACCTCCTCGCCCTCGCCGGCCGGAACCTCGAAACCGGCGAGGAAACGCTCGAGGAGCTCGTCGGGGACAGGGAAGGCGTCGGCGTCGTCCCGCGAGCGCCGGGCACGGAGACGGCGCCGCAGCTCCTCCGGCGCCACGTCGAAGTACACGAGGCGCCAGCGCCCGCCGGCGGCCTCGACGATCGCCTTGTAGGCGTCCCGGTCGGCCCGGCGCCAGAGCGAGAGGTCGACGACGACGTCGCGGCCCTGGCGAAGCAGCTCGGCCAGCCGCTCCTTCACGACCGGGCGGACGGCGTCGTTGTACTCCTCGAACCGCTCGAAGGGGGTGTCGCGGCCGTAGCGGCCGAACCGCCGCCGCACCTCGACGTCGTGGGAGAGCCGCACGTAGCCCTGCCGCTCGAGCTCCCGGGCGTAGGTGGTCTTGCCCGCGCCGGCCGGCCCGCACGTCAGCACCGCGACCGGGCGGGTGCCTCCGTCGTGCCCTTGCTCGTCCCCCATGGGCCATCGCTCCTCCCCCATTGGCACAGCCTGCCCGGCCGGCCGGTCCGGGACCATCCGCCGCCCTGGACCGGACGCCGGGGTTCGCGGCACCATCGAGGCACGACGAAGGAGATGATCATGGGCGACATCCACCTCATCGAGCTCCCAGAGCAGGCCGTGGCCGGCGTGCGCCAGCGGATCCGCATGGACGAGATGACCACCATCTTCGACACCCGCTTCCAGGAGGTGCTCCAGGCGCTGCAGTCGGCCGGGGTCGCACCGGCCGGCGCGCCCTACGCCCGGTATCACGGCGACATCGGCGAGACGGTCGACGTCGAGATCGGCTTCCCGGTCAGCGAGCCGTTCCCCGGGTCGGGCGACGTCCAGGGCGAGACCCTGCCGGCGGCCCGGGCGGTCGAGACGATCCACGAGGGCACGTACGACCGCCTCCCCGAGACGTACGAGGCCGTCGCGCGCTGGATGACCGAGCACGACCTGCAGCGGCTCGACCAGTCGTGGGAGATCTACGAGGCCGGCCCCGAGTCCGACCCGGACCCCGGCACCTGGCGCACCCGCGTGGTCTTCCCCGTCTCGGGGCCGCAGGTCGAGCCGTAGCTCAGCCGGCCGGCGACGGTCAGCGGGACGGGAGCGGTCAGCCGGACGGGGGCGGTCAGCCGGCCGGGGACGCCAGCCACCGGTCGAGGGCGGCGACGGTCAGCCGGACCACCTCGTCGAGCGTGCCGGGCTCCTCGAACAGGTGCGTGGCGCCCGGGACGACGTCGAGCTCCACCGGTCCGGGGATCGCGGCCGCCGCCCGCCGGTTGAGGTCGAGCACCTGGTGGTCGAGGCCGCCGACCACGAGGAGCACGGGCACGACGACGCGCCCGAGCGCGCCGCCCGCCAGGTCGGGCCGCCCGCCGCGGGAGACGACGCCGACGACGGCGGAGCGTTCCGCCGCGGTGATCAGCGCCGCCGCCGCACCCGTGCTGGCACCGAACGTGATCACCGGCAGGTCGGTCCCGTGCTCCGCCGTCCACCAGTCCACCGCGCCGGTCAGGCGGGTGGCGAGGAGGCCGATGTCGAAGCGCAGCTCACGGGTGCGCAGGTCGACGCGTTCCTCGTCCTCGGTGAGCAGGTCCATGAGCAGCGTCGCGTACCCGGCCCGGTTGAGCGCCGCGGCCACGTGCCGGTTGCGTGGGCTGTGGCGCCCGCTGCCCGACCCGTGCGCGAAGACGACGACGGCCCGCGGCCTCCCCGGCACGGTGAGGTCGGCGTCGAGGGTCGCCCAGCCCACGGGGATCCGGACCGCGTCCTCGAGGACCGGCCGGTCCCCGCGGGGCGCGGCGTCGCCGCCGGCGCGTGGTGCGCCGTCGTCACGCCCGGCACTGTCCCACTGCGCGCGCGAGGTGGCGAGCAGGTCCCGCACCTCCGCGTCGGAGGTCTGGGAGAAGTCGTAGTAGCCCTGCCCCACCCCGTAGAACGGTTCCGGCGCCCAGGCGCAGACGACGTCGTCGGCCTCCTGGCCCACCACCGCGCAGCTCGACGCCGACCCCACGGGCACGGCAACAACGAGCCGCGCGGGCTCCTGGCGGCGCAGCGCCGCGATGGCCGCCCGCATGGACGACCCCGTGGCGAGCCCGTCGTCGACCAGGATCACCACCTTGCCGCGCACGGGCACCGGCGGGCGGTCACCGCGGTAGAGCTCCTCCCGCCGTCGCAGCTCGGCACGCTCCGCGGTCAGCACCCGCTGGAACGCGTGCTCGCGCACCCCGGTGTGCCCGAGGACGCGCTCGTTGCGCACGAGCACCACGTCCTCGCCCACGCCGGTGATGGCGCCCATCGCCAGCTCGGGCTGGCCCGGCACGCCGAGCTTGCGCACCACCACCACGTCGAGCGGCGCCCCCAGGGCCTGCGCGACCACCGCGGCCACCGGGACACCGCCGCGTGGCAGGCCGAGCACGACGACGTCGTCCCGACCCGCGTACTCGGCCAGCTGGTCGGCGAGGTCCCGCCCGGCCTCGCGACGGTCGGCGTACGGCTCCTGGCGCGTCATTGCTCCGTCCCCTGCCCGTCGGCGCCCCGGCCGACGAGGCGAGCGTAGGCACGGCGTGACCCGCGGCGCAGCAGGTCGACGCGCGTGCCGCGGCGTCAGCCCGTCGTCGCTGATCCCTTCGGCGCCTGGTAGAGCCCGAACGGCGAGCCCTGGTCGTCCCGACACAGCACGAAGCGGCCGTACGAGGCCTGGACCTCCTCGTCGCCCTCGACGTCGGTGCCGTCCACCGACCCGCCGAGCTCGCGGACCCGGGCGACGGCGGCGTCGATGTCGTCGACCCGGAAGAACAGGTACGGCGACGCGCCGGCGTCGCCGCCGTGGATCCCGCCCGGCACGTTGGGCGTGGTGATCATGCCGCCGTCGCCGCCGGAAGGGCCGCGCGAGAACGCCCAGCCGAACAGCGACTCGTAGAACCTGCGACCGCGGGCGGCGTCCTGGACGCCGAGCTCGAAGAAGGCCAGCTCACCGGACATCGTCGTCCCTTCCCTCGTCAGGACCGTCACGCTACGGAAGGTCCTCGTCAGCGGGCAAGGGCGCGCATGTCTCCGGAGCCCGACCCGCTTCCGACGCTCGGTGCCTCGGTGAGGGGCGAGGGCCTGAACCCCTTGACCACCAGGTAGACGCCGAGCGAGAGCTCCCAGAAGAAGATCCCGGGCAGAGCGACCAGGGACAGCAGCGAGAACTGGTCGTTGATGCCGAACATCGTCGCGGTGTTGGACGCGAGGAGCAGCGGCGCCCCGACGAGACCCATCAGCGGGATCACGCGCGGCACGAGCCGGGACCGGTACATCAGCGTGCCCAGGAGCAGGGCGTTGGCGACGGCGAGGCCCGGCCCGAACAGGAAGGACCAGTCACGGACCGCGACGAGCGCCGCCCCGACGGCGATCAGCGATCCCGCGTCCGCACCGGCCGTGCCGCCGAGGTCCTGCCGCAGGGTGACGACCGCGAGGAGGCTCATGACGCCGACGAAGATGATCGCGGCCTCGAGGATCCGGGCCGCGACGAAGCCGAGGGCGAGAGCCTCGCTCTGCCGCCTGACCACGGGGAACAGCACGACGGCGGTGCCGATGCAGGCCAGGGCGTTGACGATGTCGAGAAGGCCGCCGAGAAGGACGCGTGTGTCCTGGCCCGGCCCGACGATGTAGCTCGGGTCGTTCAGCACCGGGTCGAGCAGGAAGACGGCGGGGATCGACGCCAGGAAGGTGGTCAGGTAGAGCGCACCCGCCAGCAGCGCGATCTTCCTCGGCGAGCTCATGCGGGTTCTGGCTGGCGTCTCGGTGGGCGCGGTGGGGGCCATGTCGGTCTTCTCTCTCGTGGGGCACGGCAGGTGTACGCCGTACACCCAGAAGATAGGTGTACGCAGTACACTCGTCAAGGGGTTTGGTCGACTGATCGGAAGGCGGGGGAATGATGGAGGCTTCTCAGGTCGGGACGACGCGACGCCCCCTCAGCCGGGACCGCGTGCTGCGGGCCGGCGTCGCCCTCGCCGACGAGGAGGGCATCGAGGCGCTGAGCATGCGCCGCCTGGCCCAGCGCCTGGGCGTCGTCCCGATGGCGCTCTACAAGCACGTGGCCAACAAGGAGGAGCTCCTCGACGGCATGGTCGACGTCGTCGTCTCCGAGATCGACCCGCCCCTGGAGGCGGCCGACTGGCGGGCCGCCGTGCGGGAGCGGGTGCTCTCCGCGAGGCGGGTGCTGCTGCGTCACCCGTGGGCGCGGCCCGTCATCGAGACGCGCACCGGCGCCTCACCGGCGGTGCTGGACCACATGGACTCGCTCGTGGCGATGTTCCGCGCCGGCGGCTTCTCGGCGGAGCTGACCCATCACGTGATGCACGCGCTCGGCAGCCGGATGTGGGGCTTCACCCAGGAGGTCTTCCCGAGCGCCCCGCCGCCCGAGGACCCGGCGCTGCGAGAGGCGATGTTCCGCCAGGTGACCTCGCGGTGGCCGCACATCGCCGAGATCGCCGGTGCCGGAGCCGCCCACCGCGCGGACTACGTGGTCGGCGGCGGCTGCGACGACCAGTTCGAGTTCGAGTTCACGCTCGACCTCCTGCTGGACGGGTTCGAGCGGCTCCGTCAGCAGGACTGGCGTCCCCGCGCCTGAGGCGTCCGCCCCGAACGACATTTCGGTCATGGGCGGTCCCCGGTACGGTGTGAGCGGCGACGGGGCCAGGCCACGAACCGGGGACACCAGCTCCCGCCCCGACGCCGTGTTTCTGACCGGCGTGCGGGGTGATCCCCGGCACGTGAGCGAAGGAGCTTCACGGATGGAACTTTCCGGCACTGCCGCCGTCGTCACGGGCGGCGCCTCCGGCCTGGGGGCGGCCACCGTCACGGCACTGGCCGACGGCGGAGCCGCCGTCTTCGCCGTCGACCTGCCCGCCGCCCTCGAGCGGGCGACCCGGCACGACGGCGTGGAGTACCTCGCCGCCGACGTCACGGACCACGACCAGCTGCGCGCCGCCGTCGCCACCGCGGCGGAGGGACCGGCGCCGCTGCGGATCGCCGTCAGCTGCGCGGGCATCGCGCCGGGCGCGCGACTGCTCGGCAGGCAGGGCGTGCACGACCCGGCGCTGTTCGCCAAGGTCGTGGGTGTCAATTTGGTGGGCACGTTCCACCTCCTCGCCCTTGCCGCGGAGCGGATCGCCGCCACCGAGCCCGACGGCGACGGGCAGCGCGGCGTCATCGTCAACACCGCGTCCGTGGCCGCCTTCGAGGGGCAGGTGGGCCAGGTGGCGTACGCCGCCTCGAAGGGCGGGGTGGTCGGGCTGACCCTGCCCGCCGCCCGCGACCTCGCCCAGCACGGCATCCGGGTGTGCACCATCGCGCCGGGCATCGTCGACACCCCGATGATGGGGCAGATCGACGAGGAGTTCCGCGCCCGGCTGGCCGCCGGCGTGCCTTTCCCGCAGCGGCTGGCGCGGCCCGAGGAGTACGCGAAGCTCGTGCTCGCGATCGTCGACCACGACTACCTCAACGGCGAGACCGTCCGCATGGACGGCGCCCTGCGCATGGCGCCGCGCTGAGGGGGGCGAGGACATGACCGACACGCTGCCCCGCGTCCCCGCCGCCTCCCCGTCCGCGCCGGCACCGGCCGCCGTGCCCATGGAGCCGCCCACGCCACCCTCCCCCGCGCCGGCGCCCACCGCCGCCCCCTCACCGGCCACCACGTCCACACCCGCCGCGTCGCCGGCCGCCGTGAGATCGGCACCACCGTCGCCTGCCCACGGCGGGTTCGCGGAGCTGGACCTGCTCGGCGCCGCCGGGCTCCTCGACCAGCACGAGCGGGCCCGTCTCGCCGACGTCCACCACCTGGCCCAGACACTCTTGCGCCGTCAGTCGGTCGACCCGTGGAACCGCGAGGAGTTCGCCCCGGACCTCCTCGCCGTCCTGGCCGACGCCGGGCTCGGCGCGCTCCAGCTCGAGGGCACCAGTGCCCTGTTCCGCGGGCTCGTCCACGCGGAGGTCGCCCGCGCGGACCTGTCGATGTCGACCGTACTGGGCGTCCACAACGAGCTCGTCGTCGGGGTGGTCGACGCGCTCGGCTCCCCGGAGCAGCGCCGCGCCCTGCTCCCCCGGCTGGCCGCCATGCGCAGCCTCGGTGCGTTCGCGCTCACCGAGCCGGAGCACGGCTCCGACGTCGCCCGCGGGCTGACCACGACGGCGCGGCGCGACGGCACCGACTGGGTCCTCGACGGCGCCAAGCGGTGGATCGGACTGGCCACGGTGGCCGAGTTCGCGATCGTCTGGGCGCGCGACGTCGCCGACGGGACGGTCCGGGCGTTCGTCGTCGGGACCGACCTTCCCGGCTTCGCCGCCGTCCCGATCAGGAACAAGATTGGGCTGCGCATCATGCAGAACGCCGACGTCACGCTCGACGGCGTCCGCGTGCCCGAGAGCAGCCGCCTGCCCGGCGCGGTGGGGTTCGGCGCCGTCAACACGGTGCTGCGCCACTCCCGCGCCTGGGTCGGCTGGCAGGCGGTGGGGCTGCAGCTCGCGGCGCTGGAGGTCGCCCGGTCCTACGTGCGCGAGCGCCAGCAGTTCGGCCGGCCGCTGGCCGGGTTCCAGCTGGTGCAGCAGTCCCTCGCCCGGATGGCCGGCAACGCCGCCTCCTCGCTCGCGCTCATGGTGCAGGTGGCGCGGCTGCAGGACGCCGGGACGCTGGAGATGGCGCACGCCGCGATGGTCAAGGCCACCTGCACCGCCCAGGCCCGGGAGACCGTGGCGCTCGGCCGGAACCTGCTCGGCGGCAACGGCATGACCACCGACTACGAGATGGCCAAACTCTTCGGCGACGCGGAGGCCATGTACACCTACGAGGGGACGCAGGAGATCAACCAGCTCATCGTGGGCCGGGCCCTGACGGGGGTGTCGGCGTTCGTCTGACCGGTTGTCGGCGTCGTGGGACCGGCGCCCTCACCCGAGGGACGACGGCGGAGCGGCCGCCTCCACCTCCACGGTGCTGACCACCGTCACGTGGCTGGGACCGGCGGGCGTGGAGCTGAAACCGAAGCGGGCGGGCGGGTCGACGGGGCGGAGGTCGCCGAGCTCGGTGCCGTCCCAGCGGAGCCGCGCGGCGGCCACCCGCCGGAAGTCCCGGGCGGCGTACCACTCGCGCCGCCCGCCGCCCGCGGTCCCCACGGTGCGCACACCGGGCAGCACCGCCGCGGCCAGGGGGTCGGTCAGCCGGGCCCAGCCGGGGCTCTCGGCCAGCGGGCCGGGGACGGCCCGGAGCAGGTGTCCGAGCGCCGTCCGTCCGCCGACGACGAACCACAGGTCGAGGGGACCGGCCCGGACGGCCCGCCGGTCGCCGTCGGCGGTCACGGTGACCGACGTGGTCACGACCTCGTCGAAGACGTAGGTGGCGGAGACGAACTCGGCGACGTCGTCGTCCGGGGCGAGGAGCACACGGTGGCCGTCCGCGCGCTCGAGCATGACGTCCGCGAAGGCGCCGAACGGCGAGACCGGCCAGTGCCCGACGACGGCGCGAGTGCCCTCGCGGGTACCCAGGCCGGTGATGCTGCCGGCGAAGCGCTGGCGGGTGCGGCGGGGACCGGGCGATCGGGGACGCATCCGCTCACGGTAACGAGCGGACCCGGGGCACGGCGCGGGGGCCGCTACGCCGTCGGCCCTCCGGCCGGGCCGGACTCCACGCGCACCTCGAGGCGCCGGTTCAGCCGGGGGCTGCGAGCGCCTCGGGCCCCCGGGCACCCCGGAGCAGCCTCGCCTGGTAGGCGACGGCCGCCGCGACGAGCATGAACCAGCCGAGGACGACGGGGCCGAGGTAGAGGCCCGCGTCGCAGAAGAGCTGCCTGCAGTCGTTGCGCGACTCCTGCCACCCGTCGAAGGTCGTGCCGGCACCGACCATGACGGCGCCCAGGGAGAAGACCATCGCCGGCAAGGTCCACCACCACGCCCTCCTCGCTCCGGCAGGCGTAGCGGCGACCCCGGGCGGGGAACGGGCCCGCTCCGACTGCCCGTTCGCCGGCGGAGAGCCACGGGACCGGGCACCATGGGGGCTCCTTCAGCGGCGGAAGGAGCGGCGATGGTGCCGGGTGCCCCGACCCTCACGGCGCAGCGGACGCTGCGGCGACGACGCGTGGCGGTCTCGGTCCGTGTGGCGGCGGTCGTGACGCTCCTTGCCTCGGCCGTGCTGGGCATCCAGGCGGCGTGGTCGCGGTGGTCGGTGTGCTTCGTGGGCGGGGAACCGCCGGTGGCCGGGCTGCCGGAGGACGGCGCCGGCGGCTGCGTGGCGCTCCAGAACCACCTGTACGACTACACCTTCCCCACCGAGCCCTGGGTGCCGATCGCCGACGCCGCGCAGCGGGAGGGGCTGAGCCTCATGGCGCTCGGGGTTGCGGTCCTGCTCGTCTCCCTCTCCGTGGTGGACCGGTGGTCCGTCTCGTTGCCCACCGTGGCCGGCGGTGCCGCCATCGGCGCCACGTGGCTGGCCGCCGGGGTGCCGACGCTGCAGAGCGGGCTGGCCGGGAAGCCGGTCGACGTGGGTCCGCCCGGTGCGGTGGCCGCGCTGATCTTGCTCGTTCCCCTGGTGCCGGTCGGCCTCGCCGTGCTGTCCTGGCGCCGCGCCGCAGCAGGGTTCGACCCGGACGGCAGGCTCCTCGCGGTGTTCTGGCTGGCGATGGTGGCGACGCATCCCCTCGCAGAGTTCTTCATCACGCTGACGCTGTGGGCGTCGCACGACTCGTCGCCGTTGTCGGGCTTCTTCCGGTGCGCCGTCGTCGCGGTCGGCGCGTGCACCGTCGCCGCGACCCTGGTCCCGGCGCACAGACGGCCCCGGCTCCCCCGCCGCTCGGGTGCCGGGGCCTGACGGGCTTCGGCGGCTCAGCTGGCGGGGTCGTGCCCGAACGCGCGGACCTCCTGCGCACACCGGCAGGCGTGCGCGAACTTCGCGGCCCACTCGAGCGCCGCCTCGTAGGAGGGCAGCTCCAGCACCGTGTAACCGCCCTCGATCTGGCTCGTCTGCGGGTACGTTCCCTCGGTCACGGTCCCGTCGGCATCGACGACGACGGGCGGCACGCTCTCGTCGATGCCGCCACCGAACACCCAGACCCCGGCGTCCTTCGCGTCCTGCGCGACCGCGTGCGCGGCGTCCGCGACCGCCTGCAGCTCCCCCTCGGGGACGTCTATGGCTTCGCTCGGGAAGGAGATCAGGTACTTCGTCATCGAGCCGACTCCCTGTTCGCGCAGCAGCGGTCGGCCTCATCATCGTCGAGGCCGGTGCGTGGCGCACCGACTTTGTGGAGAGGTCTTCGGCCGACGGGCCGTTGACGACGCCTACGCGTGCGGCGTCTCGCGCCCGCCGCGCTCGTCGTTCTCCGGGCTTCGTGCGCCCGGGGCACCGGGCAGCTGGCCGGCGATGCGCTGCTCGAGCGCCTCGGTCGCCTCCTCGGGCACGACGATGAGGCCCTCGAGCTCGCGCATGGCACGCCGGTAGGCCGTCTGGCGCTCCTCTCGGGAGGCACCGCGGTCCTCGGCCAGGGCGATGAGGTGCTTGGCACGGCCCAGGACCTCCCGCTCCGTGTCGGTGAAGTCCGAGGTGCGGCGCCGGCGGGCCTCCCGCTCCGCCACGTCGAACGCGACGGCGAGGTCCTGCACCGCGGTGCGGTAGGCGACGAAACGGTCGGCGTCCCGGAGGTCCTTCGGGTTCGCGGGCCGCAGACCGTCCGCGTTGCGCCTCGCCCGGTGGAACTCGACCGTGAGCGGCTCGCGCATGTCGCTCATCATCGGGTAGTCGATGAGCTTCGCGACGTTGAGCTCGTAGCTGAGCCAGCGACGCCTCACCTCGTCGTGCTCGGCGAGCAGGCGCTGGACGTCCGCGTCGGTGATCCTGCCGAAGGCAGCGGGCCGGGGAGCCGGCGGTGCCTGGGTCGCCTGGCCGTACTTGATCCGGGCGAGCTCGATCTTGTCCCGACGGCGCCGCTCGTCCCACTCCTGCAGGCCCTTGATGCCGCCGCCGATGACACCGCCGAGCGGGAAGATCAGCCACCAGAACGAGCCGACGAACTGCCAGAACTGGTCCACGGCACGAGCCTAGTGCCGGGCGGCGAAAGCCCGGCCCGTCACCGTTCTCCCCGGGGACGAAGGTCCCTCGACCGAGGGCACGCTCGGCGTTGGCATTGGAGCATGCGGCGGGTCGTGGTCGACCGCTTCGGCGGTCCTGAGGTGCTGCGCACGGTGGAGGGCAAGGAGCCCCGGCCGGGTGCTGGCGAGGTCCTCGTCCGGGTCCTGGCCGCGGGCGTCTCCTTCACCGACGCCCTGCTGCGTGCGGGCACGTACCTCGGTGTGCCGAGGCCACCCTTCACACCGGGCTACGAGCTCGTGGGCGTCGTCGAGGAGCTGGGTGCCGGGTGCTCCCGGTTGCGGCCCGGGGACCGGATCGCGGCGCTGACGGCCTACGGCGCGTACGCGGAACGTGTCTGCGTGCCGGAGGCGGAGGCGGTCGAGGTGCCGGCAGACCTCGACCCCGCCGAGGTGGTGAGCCTGGTCCTCACCTACACCAAGGCGTACCAGCTGCTGCACCGCGCGGCCCGGGTGCGGCCGGGCGAGTCCGTCCTCGTCCACGGTGCCGCCGGCAGGGTCGGCACCGCCGTCCGGGAGCTCGGGGCGCTGGCAGGTCTGCGTCTCATCGGCACCGCGTCGGCCCGCGACCGCGGCGCCGTGGAGAAGTACGGAGCCGCGGCGATCGACTACCGGAACGAGGACTTCGTGGTCCGGGTGCGCGAGCTGACGGACGACGGCGTGGACGTCGCGCTCGACGGGTTCGGCGGCGGGATCTCCCTGCGCTCCTTCCGCACGCTGCGGCGGGGCGGTCGGCTCGTCCTGTACGGGCACTACGCCACCATGGCGGGCGGGCGGAAGAGCTGGCGCGGCTGGTTCGAGTGGTACGGGATGACGGCGGCCGTTGCGCTGCTGGGGCTGCTCTCGCCGCACCGGCAGGTGCTGGTCTACCGGATCCAGCGGCTGAGGGACTCCCGTCAGCTGCTGCCGGTGGCCGGGCGCCGTCCGGCGCGACTCGTCGGCGGCGGCCCGCGCCGACCTGACTGGTTCCGCAAGGACCTCCTGGTGCTGGTGGACCTGCTGCGCCGCGGTCAGATCCGCCCGGTGGTGGCGGAGCGCCTGCCGCTCGGGAAGGCCCGCCACGCCCACGAGCTGCTCGAGAGCACGGCGACCAGGGGCAAGATCGTGCTCGTGCCGGACACCTGACCGAGGCACCCTCTGCTCCGCGGCGTCAGCGCCTGGGGGCCCAGTCCCGCGGGCACAGCCGGCCCACGCGTCGGGCTCAGGCGTCGCGGGCGGTGACCTTCGGCTCGTGGATCGTCAGCCCCGGGACCGACAGATCCTTGAGCACCTTGGAGACGCCCGCAACGACGGACGAGGCCGCACGGTCCTCCTCCCGGATGTCGTCCGGGGACAGCGATCCCTCCGGGGTCTCCGATCGGACGAAGTCCACCAGGGCGGCCTCGTCGGTGATCTCGGCGTCGATCTCGACCGTCAGCGTGTGCTTAGCCATGACTCAGCGTGCGGCCGCATCACCGCGGCCGCCACTCGGCGACCGCACCGGTCCGCACGCTCCCAGGGCCAGACGCTCACGAGTCGCTCGCCGCTGCCTCCAGCAGGGCACGGGTGAAGGGGGCGGTCGCGTTGTGCCACACCTGCTCGACCGGGCCGTGCTCGACGATCCGCCCGTCGTGCATGACGGCGACCGTCTCGCAGACCTTCCTGATGACAGCAAGATCGTGGGAGATGACCACCAGCGCGGTCCCGGTGCGCTCCTGCAGGTCGACGAGCAGGTCGAGGATTGCGGCCTGGACCGTGACGTCGAGTGCGGAGACCGGCTCGTCCAGCACGAGGACGGACGGCTCCGCCGCCAGCGCTCGGGCGATGGCCAGCCGCTGACGCTGGCCGCCCGACAGTGACCGTGGCCGCCGGCCCAGGACCGACGCCGGCAGCCGCACGAGCTCCAGCAGCTGCGCCGGGGTGCGGCTGCTGCCCGCGATCCGCAACGCCGACTGCAGGATCCGTCCGGCGCTCCACCGCGGGTCGAAGGAGGCCAGCGGGTCCTGGGGCACGAGGCGGACGAGGTGACGGCGGTACCGGCGCCGCCGCTCGGGCAGCTCGCTCCACGGCTCCCCGGCCAGCTCCACCCGCCCCGCATCCGGCCGCTCGGCGGCCACGAGCATCCGCGCCAGCGTCGACTTCCCGCTCCCGGACTCCCCCACCACTCCGAGCGCTTCCCCGCGGCGCACGACCAGGTCGACGCCGTCCAGCGCGTCCACCGCCTGGCCGCCGGGCAGCCGGTACCGGCGGTGCAGGCCGGTGGCGCGCAGCACCTCGGGTTCGCTCGCCGGCACCGGCGCACGGCGGCGCGCCCCGCGCGGCACGGCGGCCAGCAGCGCCCGGGTGACGTCGTGGGCGGGGTCGCCCAGCACCTCGCCGACCGGCCCCGCCTCGACGACGCGACCGCCGTCGAGGACGACGACGTCGTCGGCAAGCCGCGCCACCGCGCCGAGATCGTGGCTCACCAGGAGCACCGCCGTCCCCGCGTCGCGCAGCCGCCCGAGGAGCTCGAGCACCCCGCGGGCCACCGTCGCGTCCAGGGCGGTGGTCGGCTCGTCGGCGACCAGCAGCGAGGGCTCGGAGACGATCGCCGAGGCAATGAGAGCGCGCTGCCGCATCCCGCCGGACAGCTCGCCGGAGCGCTGCGCGGCGCGGGTTTCCGGCTCGTCCAGGCCGGCCCGGGCGAGGGCGTCCAGCACCCGGCGCCGCCGCTCGGGGAGTCCGACCCCGCGCAGCTTCAGCGACTCGCCGACCTCGGCGCCCACCGTCCGCAGGGGGTCGAGGGACTGCAGCGCGTCCTGCAGCACGAAGCCGACCTGCTCCCCGCGCAGCCGGCGCCACCGCCGCTGGTCGGCGCGGGTGACGTCCTGCCCTGCCACCGTGAAACGCTCGGCCGCGACCGTCGCGGGTGCCCCGCCCTCGCCGGCGAGGCCCACGACGCTGCGCGCCAGCACGGACTTCCCGGCGCCGGACTCCCCGACGACGGCCAGGCAGCGCCCCGGTTCCAGGCGCAGGTCGACCCCGCGCAGCACCTCCCCGACCCCGGGGAAGCTCACGGTCAGCCCGGCGACGTCCAGCACGGCGCTCATGCGGGTGCCACCGTGCCCAGGCGCCGGCCGAGGAAGGTCAGCGCGGCCGCCGTCACCGTGATGGCCAGTCCCGGCGCGACCGTCAGCCACCAGGCGGTGGTGATGTGCAGCCGGCCGGCGTTGAGCATGGCGCCCCACTCGGGCGACGGCGGCAGGGCACCGAGGCCGAGGTAGCTCAGGGCCGAGACCCACACGATCGCCTGCCCGATCCCCAGGGTCGCCACGGCGACGAGCGGCCACAGCGTGTTGGGCAGCACGTGCCGCACGAACGCCACGGGAGCGGACATCCCCTCCAGCCGCGCGGCCTGGACGTACGGGCCCTGCGCGACGGCCTGTGCCCGGGCCCGCAGGATGCGGGCGTAGCCGGGCGCGGTGGCCAGCCCGACGGCAAGGACCGAGGGCCCCACGCCTGCGCCGAGCACCGCCACCAGCAGCAGCGCGAGCACCAGGCTCGGCAGGGCGAACAGCACCTCGACGACCCGGCTGAGCACGGCGTCGAGCCGGCGCGGGCCGAGCGCGGCCCCGAAGCCGAGGACGACGCCGAGCGAGAGGCCGATCGCGGTGGCCGCCGCCCCGACGCCGAGGGACTGGCCGGCCCCGTGGACCACCCGGGTGTAGACGTCCCGCCCGGAGGCGTCCGTGCCGAGCACGGCGCCGGGACCGGGCGGGGTGTAGGCCTGCGCCGGGGCGACGGCGGTCGGGTCGCCGGGGGCGAGGAGCGTCGGCCAGAGCGCTGCGAGGAGGACGAGGACGACGACGGCGGCACTCACCGCACCGCCCGGGCCCAGGGTGCGTGCCCAGCGGGTGGTGGCCTCCCGCACCGCGTCGCGCCGTCGCCGGTTGAGCGCGAGGTCCGGCGTCACGCGACCACCTCGCCGGCGGGCGCGGTCCGCACGGCCTCGACCCGGACGCGCAGCCGCGGGTCGACGACGCGCTCGAGCACGTCGGCGACGGTCATGACGGCCACGTACCCCAGGGCGATGACGAGCACCACGCCGATGACGAGGGGGACGTCGCGCGAGTGGGTGGCGTCGACGAGCAGCCGACCGAGGCCCGGGCGCCCGAAGAGCGTCTCGGCGACGACGGCGCCGGAGAGCAGCGAGCCGAAGGCCCAGCCGCTGAGCGCGATCGCCGGCAGGGCGGCGTGGCGCAGGGAGTGCCGCCAGAGGACCCAGCCCTCCGAGGCGCCGCGGGTGCGTGCCGTCGTCGCGAACGGCGCGGTGTGGGCCTCCTCGAGGCCGTCGCGCATGACCTGCCCCAGGAAACCGGCCACCGGCACGGCCAGGGTGACCGCGGGCAGGAGGAGCGAGCGCAGCGAGTTGTCGCTGCTCGTGGCCGGGAGCCAGCCCGCGCCGCCGGCGACGACGGCGATGAGCACGGCCCCGAGCCAGAAGTGCGGCGTCACCGAGGCGACGACCTCCCCGGCGCGCAGCAGGCCGACGGCCCGGCGCGCCACCCGGCCACGGGCCCGGACCGCCGCCGTCGCCACCGCGAGGGCGAGGAGCCAGGCGAGCAGGAGCCCGAGCGCCGCCAGGGCGAGGGTGCCGCCGAGCTGGTCGCCGACGAGCTCGGCGACGGGGCGGCGTCGGGCGTAGGAGTCCCCGAGCTGGAAGGTGACGGTGCGCGCGAGCTGGAGCAGGTACTGCACCACCAGCGGCTCGTCGAGGGCGTACTCCGCCCGCACGCGGGCCATCGCCTCCTCGCTCGCCTGGGAGCCGGGTCCGCCGAGGATCGCCTCGGAGGGGTCGCCCCCTGCCGCGCGCAGCGCGAAGAACACGACGGTGGCGACCACCCACGCCACGAGCGCCGCTGCGGCGAGGCGCCCCAGCAGCCAGCGCAGCACGGTCATGAGGTAGGTCCCCTCAGGAGGTCAGGCGGGCGTCGACGAAGGTCGGGGTGGACACGGTGCCGAGCGTCCGGACGTCGGTGACCCCGCGGGCGAGGAAGTGGTTCTGCTGGTCGTACAGGGGAAGGATGTAGTACCCCTCGAGGACTCGCTTCTGGACCTCCGTGTACAGCTCGGCGCGCCGCTCCGGGTCGGTGCTGCGGGCGGCCTCGTCGAGGAGGGCGTCGAGCTCGGGGTCGGTCACCTGGGAGAGGTTGGCGAAGTAGCCGCTGGGCGCGGGCACGGTGCTGTCGGAGTGGTAGAGGATCCGCAGCACGTCCGGGCCGACCTTGGTGTACGGGGCGCTGACGGCCTCGTAGTCATTCTTGCCGCCGTCCTCGGGCGCGGCGAGGGCGCCGTACCAGGCGGACAGGTCGAGCGGGGTGAGGACGACCTCGAAGCCGACCCGGCGGGTGTTGGCCTGGATCTGCTCGAAGAGCGCCTGCTCGGCGGCGACGGACTGGTTCGTGCTCACCGGGAGGCGCACGGTGAGCCGCTCGCCGTCGCGGACGCGGTAGCCCTCGTCGTCGACCTGCGACCAGCCGGCCTCGTCGAGCAGCCGCTCCGCCTCCTCCAGGTCGGTGGTGAAGAGCGTGGGGTCGGAGTAGGCCATCGGCTCGACGCTGGAGAGCGGGGAGTGGGAGCGGGTGGCCACACCCTGGTAGAGGGTCTCGATGCCGGGGTCGACGTCGGCGGAGTGGACGAACGCCTGACGCACGCGGACGTCGTCGAAGGGGGCCTGCGCGGAGTTGAGCTCGATCCGGTTGACCGACCCGGGGCGCGGGGCGTCGATGTGGGTGATCTCCCCGCCCGCCTCGGCCGCGACGATGGCCTCCGGCTCGGGGTTGTCGATGACGTGCACCTCGCCGGACTGCAGCGCGGCCCAGCGGGTGGCCGGGTCGGGCAGGAAGCGCCACTCGATCCGCTCGAGGTGGGCGGGGCCGTCGTTCTCCGTCTGGGGGCCGGGGGTGGCGTAGTCCTCGTTGCGCTCGAGGATGACGTGCTGCTGGGGCACCCAGCCCGCGACGACGAAGGGACCGGTGCCGATCGGGGCGGCACAGTTCTCCTCCATGCCGCGCGCGATGCCCGCCGGCGACTGCATCGCGGTCCACTGCATGGACAGCGACTCCAGCAGCGCGGAGTCGGGCTCGGACAGGTGCAGGCGCACGTGGGTCTCGTCGACCGGTTCGACCTCCGCGATCTTCTGCACCGCGAGCCAGCCGGTGGACGAGGCGGTGTCCGGGTCCTGGAGGTGCTCGATGTTGACCTTGACCGCCTCCGCGTCCAGCGGGGTGCCGTCGGTGAAGGTGATCCCCTCGGCGAGGGTGAGGTCCCACGTCAGGCCGTCGTCGCGCACCGTCCAGTCGGTGGCGAGCCAGGGCTGGATCTCGCCGTCCGCGTCCCGGCCGACGAGCGGCTCGAGGTACTGGGTGCTGATGAGCGCCTGGGGGTAGTTGCCGCCCACGTGCGGGTCCAGGCAGGTGGGCTCGGCGTCACCGGTGGCGTAGACGAGGGTGCCGCCGTCGACCGGCTCGCCCTCGCCGCTCGCGGTGTCGTCACCGCCGCCGCTGCAGGCGGCGAGAGCAAGGGTCAGCGCCGCCGCCCCCGCTGCCGTCCGGCCACGTCGGGTGGGCAGGTCAAAGAGCCGGGTGACCATGGATCAGCACCTTCGGTCGATTGTTGGGCGGGGACCAACAATAACCCGTCGTCCAGCCCCGGGGACCGTACGATCGCGGTATGGGCACAGGACGCCGGGCGGGCCGGCCCCGATCTGCGTCCCGCGAGATGCTGGAGGAAGCGGCCTGCGAGCTGTTCCTCGAGAAGGGGTACGGCGCCACGTCCGTGGCGGACATCACCCAGCGCGCGGGCGTGAGCCGCAACACGTTCTTCAACTACATCCCGACCAAGAGCGACCTGCTGTGGACGTCGGTCGACGACGCGCTGGAGGCCCTGGCCGCGGATCTGGCCGCGACCGGCCGGGGCGACGGGCCGCGCGCCGCCGTGGCCGAGGTCCGCGACGCGCTGCTCCGGCTGGCCGCCGGGATGGAGCCCGGCACGGTCGTCCTGGCCTTCGCGAACGCCGAGCCGATGGGGGTGACCGAGGAGCTGGAGGAGTCCGCCGCCCGCCGCCAGGGCCGCGCGGGCCAGATCATCGCCGCCCACCTCCGCCGTCGGGGAGCCGAGGACCTCGCTGCCGACGTTCTCGGGAGGGCGCACGCGGGCGCCTTCCTCGCCGCGCTGCGGGCCTGGTCACGCTCCGCCGTGCCGCGCGAACCGTTCCCGGACATCCTCGCCCGCGCGCTGGACACCCTCGGCCCGCTCACCCGCTGAGTCGCGCGTGGCGCCTCGTACCGGCGCCCCGTGTCCGGGAGATGCCCCGCGCCCTGCCACACGGCTGCTGGTCGACGGAGACACCTCGCCCCGCCGTCGTACGACGGCGGGGCGGCACTCACGGGGTGCGTGGACTCAGAAGTCCCAGTCCTCGTCCTCGGTGTTGACGGCCTTGCCCATGACGTAGCTCGAGCCCGAGCCGGAGAAGAAGTCGTGGTTCTCGTCCGCGTTCGGGGACAGCGAGGACAGGATGGCCGGGTTGACGTTGGTCTGGTCCTTGGGGAACAGGCCCTCGTAGCCGAGGTTGTTGAGCGCCTTGTTGGCGTTGTACCGCAGGAACGCCTTGACGTCCTCGGTCAGCCCCAGCGGGTCGTAGAGGTCCTCGGTGTACTGCTCCTCGTTGTCGTAGAGCTCGAAGAGCAGCTCGAACGTGTAGTCCTTCAGCTCCTGGCGACGCTCGGGCGACGCCTTCTCCAGCGCACGCTGGTACTTGTAGCCGATGTAGTACCCGTGGACGGCCTCGTCGCGGATGATCAGGCGGATCAGGTCGGCGGTGTTGGTCAGCTTGGCGTGGCTCGACCAGTACATCGGGGCGTAGAAGCCCGAGTAGAACAGGAAGGACTCGAGCATGGTCGAGGCGACCTTGCGCTTCTCCGGGTCATCGCCGCGGTAGTAGTCCATGACGATCTGCGCCTTGCGCTGGAGGTTCTCGTTCTCCTCCGACCAGCGGAAGGCCTCGTCGATCTCCTTGGAGGAGATGAGCGTGGAGAAGATCGAGGAGTAGCTCTTGGCGTGGACCGACTCCATGAACGCGATGTTCGTGTAGACGGCCTCCTCGTGCGGGGTCACCGCGTCCGGGATCAGCGAGACCGCACCCACGGTGCCCTGGATCGTGTCGAGCAGCGTCAGGCCGGTGAACACGCGTGTGGTCATGAGCTTCTCGGCCTCGTTCAGCGTCGCCCACGACTGGATGTCGTTGGACAGCGGCACCTTCTCGGGCAGCCAGAAGTTGGACGTCAGGCGGTCCCAGACCTCGACGTCCTTCTCGTCCTGGACACGGTTCCAGTTGATCGCCTGGACGCTGCTGACCAGCTTGAGCTTCTCCGACACGGTGCGTGCCTCTCCTGTTTCGTCTTCCGGCGCGCGGCCGGGGTGTGTGGCGTTTCTCGGGAGCGGGGGCTGCCCGGGTGGGATCCTCCCACCGAGGGCCGACGGCGGAACCTGGCGTCCGCCGTCGGCCACTGCCTGCCACGGAGGAAATGACATCTCGCGGGCAGGGGGTGGGTCAGAGCATGCAGCTGACGCAGCCCTCGACCTCGGTCCCCTCGAGAGCGAGCTGGCGGACCCGGATGTAGTACAGCGTCTTGATGCCCTTGCGCCAGGCGTAGATCTGCGCCCGGTTGACGTCGCGCGTGGTGGCGGTGTCCTTGAAGAACAACGTCAGCGACAGCCCCTGGTCCACGTGCTGGGTGGCCTCGGCGTAGGTGTCGATGATCTTCTCGGGACCGATCTCGTACGCGTCCTGGTAGTACTCCAGGTTGTCGTTCGTCATGAACGGCGCCGGGTAGTACACGCGGCCGATCTTGCCCTCCTTGCGGATCTCCACCTTCGACACGATCGGGTGGATCGAGGACGTCGAGTTGTTGATGTAGGAGATCGACCCGGTGGGCGGCACGGCCTGGAGGTTCTGGTTGTAGATGCCGTGCGTCTTCACCGACTCCGCCAGCGCACGCCAGTCGTCCTGGGTGGGGATGTGCACGCCGGCGTCCGCGAAGAGCTGGCGCACGCGCTCGGTGCGCGGCTCCCACGTGCCGTTGACGTACTTCTCGAAGTACTCCCCGGAGGCGTACTTGGAGTCCTCGAAGCCCTTGAAGGTCCGGCCCTTCTCGATGGCGATCCGGTTGGACTCGGCCACGGCGTGGAAGGCGACCGTGTAGAAGTAGATGTTGGTGAAGTCCAGGCCCTCCTCGGACCCGTAGTGGATCCGCTCGCGCGCCAGGTAGCCGTGCAGGTTCATCTGCCCCAGGCCGATGGCGTGCGAGTCGTTGTTGCCGCGTTCGATGGACGGCACGGACCAGATGTGGGTCTGGTCGGCGACGGCGGTGAGCGCGCGGATCGCGGTGCCCACCGTCCGGCCCAGGTCCCCGGAGTCCATCGCCTTGGCGATGTTCAGCGACCCCAGGTTGCAGGAGATGTCCTTGCCCACCTCGGCGTAGCTGAGGTCCTCGTTGTACTCCGACGGCGTCGAGACCTGCAGGATCTCCGAGCACAGGTTCGACATGGTGATCCGGCCCTTGATCGGGTTGGCCCGGTTCACGGTGTCCTCGAAGACGATGTAGGGGTAGCCCGACTCGAACTGCAGCTCGGCGAGGGTCTGGAAGAACTCGCGCGCGTTGATCTTGGTCTTCTTGATCCGGCCGTCGTCGACCATCTCGTGGTACTTCTCCGAGACGCTCACCTCGGTGAAGGGCACCCCGTAGACGCGCTCGACGTCGTAAGGCGAGAAGAGGTACATGTCCTCGTTCTTCTTCGCCAGGTCGAAGGTGATGTCCGGGACGACCACGCCGAGCGAGAGGGTCTTGATGCGGATCTTCTCGTCCGCGTTCTCCCGCTTGGTGTCGAGGAACTTCATGATGTCGGGGTGGTGGGCGTGCAGGTACACCGCACCCGCGCCCTGACGCGCCCCGAGCTGGTTGGCGTAGGAGAAGGAGTCCTCGAGGAGCTTCATCACGGGGATGACGCCGGAGGACTGGTTCTGGATCTTCTTGATCGGGGCGCCGGCCTCACGGATGTTGGTGAGGGACAGCGCCACGCCGCCGCCGCGCTTGGACAGCTGCAGCGCGGAGTTGATGCCGCGGGCGATCGACTCCATGTTGTCCTCCATGCGCAGGAGGAAGCAGGAGACCAGCTCGCCGCGGGCGGCCTTGCCGGCGTTGAGGAACGTGGGCGTCGCCGGCTGGAAACGGCCGGCGAGGATCTCCTCGACCATGTTGGTCGCGAGCGCCTCGTCGCCGTCGGCCAGGGCCAGGGAGGCCATGACGACGCGGTCCTCGAACCGCTCGAGGTAGCGCTTCCCGTCGAAGGTCTTCAGCGTGTACGAGGTGTAGTACTTGAACGCGCCGAGGAACGTCTCGAACCGGAACTTCTTCGACCAGGCCAGGTCCCACAGCCGGGTGAGGAAGTCGAAGGAGTACTTCTCGAGCACCTCGCCCTCGTAGTAGCCCTCCTCCACCAGGTAGTCGAGCTTCTCCTTGAGCGTGTGGAAGAAGACCGTGTTCTGGTTGACGTGCTGGAGGAAGTACTGGCGGGCCGCCTCGCGGTCCTTGTCGAACTGGATGTTGCCGTCCGCGTCGTACAGGTTGAGCATCGCGTTCAGCGCGTGGTAGTCGAGCTCCGGTGCGCTGGCGACCTCTACGCCGGTATCTGTGAGCGTTGCTGCCAAAACTGCCCCAATCCCTCGCGGACGCGCGTGACGTCCTCGGTAGTTCCCATCAGTTCGAATCGGTACAGGTACGGGACCTTGCACTTCGCGGCGATGATGTCGCCCGCGAGGCAGTAGCCCGCACCGAAGTTCAGGTTGCCGGCGGCGATGACGCCCCGGATGAGCGAACGGTTGTGCTCGTCGTTGAGGAACCGGATCACCTGCTTGGGCACCGCTCCCCGGCCGTTGCCGCCGCCGTAGGTCGGGAGGACGAGCACGTACTCCTCGTCCGCGCGGAGGAACGGGTCACCCGGCCGCACGGGGATGCGGTCCGCGGGCAGCCCCAGCTTCTCCACGAAGCGGTGCGTGTTGTTCGTGACGGAGGAGAAGTAGACGATCCTGCCCATTCCTACCCTCCCGGTGCTCCAGACGGCGCCGCGGGCGGCGCAGTTGGTGCTCGGCCGGGCCACCGGGTCGCGATGACCCGGCCGAAGTTGAGTGGCGAACGTCAGGCGCTGAGTGCGGCGGCCTTGTGCGCCGCGAGCGCCTTGATCTTGTCGGGACGGAACCCGGACCAGTGGTCGCCGTCCGCGAAGACGACCGGGGCCTGCTGGTAGCCGAGCGCCCTGACGTTCTCGAGCGCCTCGGCGTCGGTCGTGATGTCCACGACCTCGTACTCCAGACCCTGCTTGTTGAGCGCCCGGTACGTGGCGTCGCACTGGACGCAGGACGGCTTGCTGTAGACGGTGATGCTCATCTGAGCCGGTCTCCTTGCCTCGTGCGTCGTCACTGGTCAGAAACGGTGTCTGACACTGGTGTAACCACAGGTGTGTGGTTCGGGTGAACTCTACGTCATCCCGGGTCTCGAACACTACAACTTGGGGTCCTTCTCCCCGAGGACCCCAAGATGATGTGGCGGTGCGTGTCGCGCCACTTTCCCTGTCCACACCACCGTCCGCCTTCTGTGGATTCGATTTCCCCATGTGGGGACACCCTGTGGACGACCGCTCCGGCAGCCCTGCTGACGTTGCGGGCCCACGACGGAAGACTTCCAGCGCCCACTGACATCGGGGCACCCCCAGCTCCGCGCACAGGGCTGTGGACCGGTCGCGCGGCGCGTCGTCCACACGTTGTGCATCTGGCACCAGGACTGACTGCCCAGACAGTGGAGATGCGGCTCCGAAATACCGGCGTGTCGAGGTCGCCCCGGCGTGTCGTCCGTCCCGGCACCGCCGGTGCCGACCTGGCCGGCCGCGAGTCGGCTTGGGCGGCCCGGACAGGAAGACCGGAGCAGTCGGGGCGAGGCCCTCCGGTCGCGCACACCCGCGAACACCTATATGGTCTGACGCCGCCCGTAACCCTGCCCCCGCACCGACTGCGGCGGCCGACCCGTCGCGGGCGGAACCGACACGGCGCCGTACCTCGGCGCAGGAGGAGACACCACCGCAATGTGGGACTACGTGCTCGAGCGACGCGGGCAGATCCTCTTCCTCTCGTACCAGCACGCGAGCCTGGTCATCCAGTGCGTGCTGCTCGCCACGGTGATCGCCCTGGTCGTGGCCGTCCTGGTGTACCGCAGCCCCCGGCTGTCCTCCCTCGCGAACTCGACGTCCGCGATCGGCCTGACGATCCCCTCGTTCGCGCTGCTCGGCATCCTGCTGGCGCCCTTCGGCTTCGGCGTGCTGCCCGCCGTCATCGCCGTCACCTTCTACGCCGCCCTGCCGATCCTGCGGAACGCCGTCGTCGGGCTCGCGGGGGTGGACCGCGCCACCGTCGAGTCCGCGCGCGGGATCGGGATGAGCCGGCTCGACACGCTCGCGCGGGTGGAGCTGCCGCTGGCCTGGCCCGTCATCCTCGCGGGGATCCGGGTGTCCACCCAGATGGTCATGGGCATCGCCGCCGTCGCGGCGTACGTCCTCGGGCCCGGTCTCGGCGGCTTCATCTTCTCCGGCCTCGCCCGGCTCGGCGGCGCCAACTCCGTCTACTCCACGCTCACCGGGACGATCGCCGTCGTCCTCCTCGCCCTCGTGGTCGACCTGCTGCTCGTGCTCGTCGGCCGCCTCACCATCCCCAGGGGGATCCGTGCCTGAGACCACCGCACCCACCGCACCCGGCGTCGGCGCAGCCGCCGGCGACCGGCGCGAGACCGCCGACGCCGGCACCACGGGCGTCTCGATCCACCTCGAGAACGTCACCAAGCAGTACCCGGGGCAGGCGCGGCCCGCCGTGGACAACATCGACCTCGAGATCCGCGCCGGCGAGATCCTCGTGCTCGTGGGGCCGTCGGGCTGCGGCAAGACCACGACGATGAAGATGATCAACCGCCTCATCGAGCCCAGCTCGGGGCGGATCGTCGTCGACGGCGAGGACGTCACCCGGACCGACCCGGACTGGCTGCGCCGCCGGATCGGCTACGTCATCCAGGCGGGCGGCCTGTTCCCGCACATGACGGTGGGGGCGAACGTCGCCCTGGTGCCGGGCCTGCTCAAGTGGGACAAGGCCCGCACCGCGGCCCGGGTGGACGAGCTGCTGGACCTCGTCGGCCTGGACCCGGACACCTATCGCGACCGCTACCCGCGCGAGCTCTCCGGCGGCCAGCAGCAGCGGGTGGGGGTCGCGCGCGCCCTGGCCGCCGACCCGCCGGTGCTGCTCATGGACGAGCCGTTCGGCGCGGTGGACCCCATCACCCGCCAGCGGCTCCAGGACGAGCTGCTCAACATCCAGGAGGAGCTGGGCAAGACGATCGTCATCGTCACCCACGACTTCGACGAGGCCGTCAAGCTCGGTGACCGCATCGCGATCCTTGACGTCGGCGCCCGGGTGGTCCAGCTGGACACCCCGGAGGAGATCCTCGCCAACCCCGCCGAGGACTTCGTCACCGACTTCATCGGCAAGGGCGCCGCCCTCAAGACCCTCTCGCTCACCCGGGTGAGCGACCTGCCCCTGCAGCAGGGGACGACGGCGAAGATCGGGGAGTCCGGCCCCGACGCCGCCGCCCGCGCCCGGGCCGCCGGCGACAGGCACGTCGTCGTGCTGGACGGACGGGGCAGGCCCCGGCGCTGGCACCCGGTGGACGAGCTCGAGGCCGAGACCACGATCGCCGGCACGCTCGACGACATGCTGCCGACCCTCGCGCGGCGCTCGACCCTGAGCGAGGCGCTGGACACCATGCTCACGGCCTCGCAGAACGGCGTCATCGTGACCGGCCGCCGCGACGCCTACCTCGGGTTCGTCACCGTCGACCAGGTCATGTCGCACATGACGCCGGACGCCCCGGCGCAGGAGGCGGCGTCGTGACGGCGCAGGCGGACGCCGGGCCGCAGTCCGGGGCCCGCCTGCCCGCCCCTGCCGCGGGCGGGCCCGGCCGCCCCCAGGACGCCGGCGCGGTCGAGGCGGCCATCGAGTCCGCCGAGGGCGGGCGGTCCTGGCGCAGCCTGCTGGTCCAGCCGGTCCTCATCGCCGTCGTCCTGGCGGGGTACTTCCTCTGGCTGGCGACGGCGGAGCTCTCCGACGTCGAGAGCCGCCCGCTCTCCTGGGGCTCCCTCGGACCGGCCATCGGCGAGCATCTGCGGCTGACGTTCGTCTCCGCCGCGATCGTCGTCGTTCTCGCTGTGCCCCTCGGCATCCTGCTGACGCGTCGGCCCTTCCGCCGGCTGGCCGGGCCGGTGATCGCCGTGGCTAACGTCGGCCAGGCGGCGCCCGCCATCGGGCTCATCGTCCTGCTGGCGATGTGGCTCGGCTTCGGGCCGTGGACCGCCGTCGTCTCCCTGGTCGCGTACGCCGTGCTCCCGGTGCTGCGCAACACGATGGTCGGCCTGGGCGGCGTCGACGAGCGCCTCGTCGAGGCCGGCCGTGGCATGGGCATGTCCGCCCTGTCGGTGCTCCTGCGCGTCGAGCTGCCCCTGGCCGTGCCGGTCATCCTCGCCGGGGTGCGCACCGCGCTCGTGCTGCTCGTGGGGACCGCCACCCTCGCCGTGTTCATCGACGGCGGCGGGCTGGGCATCCTCATCACCACCGGCATCAACCTGTACCTGCCCAACCTGCTGGTCTCCGGCGCCCTGCTGGTGGCGCTGCTGGCCCTGCTGATCGACTGGCTCGGCCGCGTCGTCGAGCACGTCGCCCACCCCCGAGGACTGTGATGACCCACCGGACCCCCCGCCGCACCCGCACCGCCGCCGCCCTGGCCGCCGCCACCGCCGCCCTCGGCCTGGCGGGCTGCGGGCTGCAGCCGGCCACCGGCTACGTCCCCGCCGTCGCCCCGGCCGCCATCGAGCCGATCGACGGCGCCGAGGAGGTCTCGGTGAGCGTGGGGTCGAAGAACTTCACCGAGCAGCTCATCCTCGGCAAGATCGCCGTCCTCGCCCTGCGGGCCGCCGGCTTCCAGGTCACCGACTCCACCAACATCCCCGGCTCCGTGGCCGCCCGCGAGGGCCAGCTGGCCGGGGACACGGACATGCAGTGGGAGTACACCGGCACCGCCTGGGTGGTCTACATGGGCAACCAGGGCATCCCGGACCAGCAGGAGCAGTGGCAGGCGGTCCACGACGCCGACCTCGCCAACGGGCTGACCTGGCTGCCGCCCGCCCCGATGAACAACACCTACGGGTTCGCGATGGGCCCCGACGCCGCCGCGGAGCTGGGGATCACCGCGTTCTCCCAGGTCAAGGAGCTGCCGGTCGAGGAGCGCACCTTCTGC